>CAIQNQ010000240.1 GCA_903873165.1 uncultured Methylococcaceae bacterium
ATACAAAGCGATACAAAGCGATACAAAGCGATACAAAGCGATACAAAGCGATACAAAGCGATACAAAGCGATACAAAGCGAGTAAATTATGTATAAAGTGCCCAACGGAAGTCAAGCTTTATTACAATCTGCGGACGAATTAAAACTTAAGGCAGAAGAAATTTATCAAGAACGTTACAAAGCCTCAAAGTCAGAGGCGATGAATGATCCTAAAGACTTATCTAACACCGCCAATGCGGAAATCATACGCGAATTACAAATACATCAAATCGAACTTGAGTTGCAAAACACACAATTATTGGAAACTCAAGCCGAATTAGAAAATGCTCAACTACGTTATAAAAACCTCTATAACCTTGCCCCCGTCTGCTATTGCACGTTAAATACCGAGCACATTATTTTAGAAAACAATTTATATACTAATCAGTTGTTAGATAAACTGGAACAGCACTTAGTGGGTCAAAAATTCACCGACTTTATCTACCCTGATGACCAAGATATTTATTACTTGCATAGCAGAAACCTGCAAGCCGTTAATGTCCCAAAGTATTGCGAACTTAGAATAACCCAATCAACAGGGCAAACTATTTGGGTAGCCATTAATCAAACGCGGATTGAGTCAGGTTCCGATCAAGCCGTTTTCTATCTAGCGATTAGTGACATTTCTACCCTTAAAGCCATACAAGCGGCAACACAAGTAGCGGCAGAATCGGCTGAAGCCGCCAACAAAGCAAAAAGCAAATTCTTAGCTACCATGAGCCATGAAATACGCACGCCCATGAATGGAATTATGGGCTTTGCTTACTTGTTAAAGCTGAATCTGAAAGACCCAAAAAACATAGACAAGATTGATAAGATCAACCATTCTGCCAATCATCTACTTAATGTTATCAACGAGATTCTTGATCTATCAAAAATTGAAGCGGATGGGATTGATCTGGAACTAATACCGATTAACATATTTGATATTGCAAAAAAACTCAGTGGCTTAATAGAGCATCAGATTGAAGCAAAAAATCTGGAATTGATTGAGGATGTCGATGCCCGACTCGTGCTTTTTCCCTTACTCGGCGATCCATTACGCATTACCCAAATTCTGCTCAATTATCTAAGCAATGCCGTTAAATTTACTGAGCAAGGTACAATCACTTTGCGAGTCAAGCTAGAAAATATCCAAACGGATAGTGTGGTGCTTAAATTTGAAGTTGAGGATACCGGTATGGGTATTAGTGAAGAGAAACAAGTCAAACTGTTTCAAGCATTTTCACAAGCGGATGCTTCTATTACCCGTCAATATGGCGGTACAGGGCTAGGTCTGACCATTAGCCATCGCCTGGCTGCACTGATGGGCGGTGAAACTGGCGTGGTGAGTAGCCCCGGCCAAGGCAGCACATTCTGGTTTACTGCGTGTTTGAAACTAGGTCGGTAACTACTCCATAAGTTTTTATCACTAAAGCCTTTGACTATTAAGCTATTATTAGTAATAAAGCCTGCCAATTCACTGACTATAATTTTGCCCATGCTTAGGAATCCGGATGATGTTTTAGCGTATTTGACGCAGAATAACTAAACGATATTCTACTGCCTCCTGTCAGTCTTAGATCCAACTATCAACTGCATTACATTTAATTAAACTGTCTTTATCTTGTAATCTAATAGAAATATTAATGTAATGATAACGTCATAGTATGTATAGGAGTATATAAGTCATCTAACTAACTGCTGTTTGTTTGTTGATTCAACTTAATACCGCTCACTTTTTATAGCACTTTAATTAATCTAACGGGATAACAATGTCTTTTTCTTATAAAAAAACGGCTTTAGCTGTTGCAATAATCTCAACCGGCTATGCTCAAGCTTCGCTTGCGGATCCTTATTTTGTACCCGGCAATTTAATTGTTTCAGAAACAACTTATGACAATAATGCTAATGTACATGTTGGCGACCAATTATCTGTTAAAACATTCGGCACAGGCGGTGCTGCTAATACTTATAATATCGCTACCAATGATGGCAGCTCATTAAACGTATTTAAAAATGAAGTACCTGATCCAGCTTTTGGGGTTTCATCAGCAATCACTTTGCAACAATTGACTACTAACGGGACTGTCGTTAATAACCTAACTGTTGATTCAAGTGTAATGACTACCAGCTTTGCTTCTAAATCAGAATTAGCCTTAAACGTTTCAACTGACGGTCAATCAGTTAGCTTTATGGGTTACGCTTCTCCGGTTGATGCAATTGATGTCTCTAACTCAAATACTGCTCAAGCTTATGACTCAACTAACCCTGTAACGACAACTGTTCCAAGAGCTATTGGTACTGTTGATTTAACTTCAGGTGCTGTGTCTATAAAGAATGTAAATGCCTACAGTGGTAACAATGGCAGAGCAGCTGTATTAGCTAATGGCCAATATTATATGGTCGGTAATGCGGGTAATGGAGCGGCTGGTGCGGCTGGATTAGTAGCCTTAAGTAATAACACGGGTGTCCAAACTATTGCTGCAACTAGTTCTGGTAATACTTCAGTGATTGGTCTTTCACAAGGTTCAAATACTAGTGCTACTGGTTATCAAAACGGTTTTGCACTACAACAATTGCAAGACCCTACTCAAGCAGCGGGTACAAAGTATGCAGCTGACAAAACAGGTAAAGATGACAACTTCCGTGGCATGACAGTATCAAGCGACGGTACTTTATATGTTTCTAAAGGCAGTGGCAGTAACGGTGTAGACACGGTTTATCAAGTGGGTGCTGCGGGCGCTTTAGCCAATGGTGGTCAATTACCTTCTAATGCAACAATCACGCCATTACCTGGCTTTAACGCGGTATCTGAAAAAGTTATTGAAGCAGCTTCAGGTGCTATTGTTACCGCTAATGCGGCGGCAACTACATATAACACGGCTAATGCCGCTGCAATTACAGCGGGTACATTAACGGCTCATGCATATCAATCACCAGCAGCCAGTTTCCACCCTTTTGGTATTTGGGAAGCGGATGCAAACACTTTATTCGTAGCAGATGAAGGTGATGGAATACGTACTGATGCTGTTAACATATTAAATAAAGTAACATCTCAAGCGGGTTTACAAGAGTGGAAAAACGTGGGCGGTACTTGGACTGAAACACAAGTATTCCAAACAGGTTTAGTGGGTCATTTAGATTCTGCTGCACAAGCGGCTTTAGGTTGGTCAGTTCAAGAAGATGGTTTACGTAACATTGCTGGTCAAAAGAATGCTGATGGCACTTACACTATCTTCGGCACTACTTCTACTGTTAGTAACGAAACAACTCATGATTTAGGTGCGGATCCCAATCAAATCGTTGCTATTAACATTGGCTCAACTTCAACAGCACTTAATACCTCTTTCAGTGTATTAGAAACTGCAACTGCAGGTTCGCGTTTTGGTGGGGTAGCTATTACACCTTCTGCTGTACCAGTACCAGCAGCAGTTTGGTTATTCTTAACGGGCTTAATGGGCTTTTTAGGTTTAAATCGTAAACGTAAAGCAGCTTAATTAAAACTAAGTTTAAAAAGGCGGCCTTTGGGTCGCCTTTTTTTATACCTTAAGAAAACAACATGCGCCCTGCATTGAATTAGGATGCTGGGCACACGCACGGCGAAAATTCTTTGACTTGCATAATTCTAATCGGCTGCACTCCCTCTTGCTTTAGAATTTAATTGTCCACAGGCCGCTAGTACATCATCGCCTTTAGCGGTTCTTATTAAAGTTGGAATTTTAAAAGTATCTAATATTGCTTTAAACTTTTCGACTTTAGACAACGATGGCTGCTCGTATAGTGATCCAGGAAATGTATTAAAAGGAATTAAATTGATATAAGCCGCTTTACCGACTAGTAATTCACCCAACTTATTGGCATCTTCTACAGAATCATTAAAATCTTTGATCAAAATATATTCATAAGTAACAAACTGTTTTTTCTGTAAAGGTATCTTATCGATGTAGGACAACACCTCATCTAGGGGGTATTTTTTATTAATAGGAATAAGTTCATTGCGTTTTTCTTCAAAGGGGGAATGTAACGACAACGCAAGATTAACGCCCGGAATTTCTTGGCTCCATCTTTCTAAGCCGGGGATATAACCCGCAGTTGAAATAGTAATTTTTTGTATGCCAATTGAAGTACCGTGCTGTGATAAAAATATTTCACAGGCCTTTTTAACCGCATCAAAATTATGTAAAGGTTCGCCCTGCCCCATAAATACAATATTTAAAATTCGCTCTTCACCTGGTCTATTAGCCGCTAACCAACGCCACGCTTGAATAAATTGACCGACAATTTCACTGGTTGTTAAATTCCTCGTAAAACCTTGTTTCCCAGTAAAACAAAAAGCACAATTCATAGCGCAGCCCACTTGCGATGAAAGACAAATTGAATACTTATTTTGAAAGGGAATCAACACTGTTTCGACTTTATAATTATCCTTAAGTCTAAACAGAAATTTTACGGTGCGGTCATGAGTTGATTCATTAACGGTATCAATTTCTGGAAGGGAGAAGTCGACGTTATTTTCAATAAACGCTAATGAAGTTTTGGCTAGATTATCAACACAGGGTGTTGTTTCTTTTTTCTTATAATGCCAATTAAACAAAACAGAGCTAACTGAAGCATTTAAGTTATTTTGAATGACAAGCTTTTCTAAATCGGCATAATTTAAGTCATAAAAAGATTGCTGCAAAATTTCACCTTAAAATATAAGCGACTCACTAATTTAATGCATTCTTCTTGTAACCCTTTTTGTAACCCTATTTGTTCACCTTCTGCAGATGCTTCTTGATAAAAGCGGGTGTCTTGTAATTTAACTTCATATACTGATAACACAATTTAATCTCCTCGCGGCTTAAGTGCGGTAAATTATAAACCAATATTGTTTCAAATTGGTAATTACTGGCGCCGCAGCCCAGTTCTCTGCTTGAGCGAGTAAAGCCGCTTTAAGCCGTGGTTATTTTGTATTACAACGTAGCGGTGATTTAGTGTATACCGAAAGCGGTCATCATTTAACGGTTCTATAGAAATTCGATACCTATACAAGGTAAATCAAGCGGTGGCTTAGGTAAATAAGCTAAGCCACCCTACTCAACTATTACAATTCAAACTCAGCTGGATCAACGCCTAATTCTTTAGCAATTTTAGCGGCAATCTTTTTCTCTTCGAAATCGAATATATCATCAGCAGAAGCAATTGAAATAATCATTCGCACTAACAAACGTGCTGCTTCTGTATTTGATTTCATTCTACCAATAGCTTGATAGGCTTTTGCTTCCCCAATATCTTTATCAAACTCTAATTGACTGACAAACTCCTGAAATGCTTTAATCACGTCACTGGTAGTGTATACAGACAAGGCATCATTACTCTCAATGAATTTAATCATTTTTTGCTTTTCACTGGCACTAATACTGCCGTCTGCCATGGCAATTAACGCAGAGCCAGCCATCGCGGCATTTAAAAAATCTTTATTCTTAAACTTTAACGCCTCGGTTTTTAATTCACTGGCTTTTGTTTTTAACTGACTTAAAAAACTATCAAAACTCATGGTAGAACTCCTGATTATAGTAAGGGAAAGGGGTATATTTTTTCGATATTAGTTATTGAAATGACAACTCAGCAAAGTCTGCAATCGATACATCGGCTTTTGTCCCATAACATTGCTGCCTGTTAATGATATTTTCTGCCCAATGCTGATGGGTTGCTACCTCGCACATGGCATTATGCATTCTAAAAACGGCAGGTGCCTCAGTATGACTGATACTAAGGGCCATTTCATAATCTTCATGATTAACTTTATAGGCAGATTCAATCGTAGGGACTTGAGTAGGATGTATCGCCGTTTTACCGATTAAGCCATACGCTAAATCAATTTGCATCTCTTTAAGCAAAGTAAATGGATCATCTAAATATTCAAAAACGGGAGCCGACAAGGCAAATCCGTATGGTTTAAAAATGGTCACTAATTGCGCAATAATGTGGCCTAAAGGCGTTTCATAGATGGTAGATGAACGCTCGCGTCTAAGTCCCAATAAATTCAATAAATCATTACCCCCTACCCTAAGCATGAGTATATTCTCAAGCAGCTCAGACTGCAGCAAACGCTGACATAATTCTGTCATGGCATTAATATTAAAAACTTCTTTGGTTTCAAGGGTCGGCATAATTTTAAAAGCTGTACCCTGCAATTGCACAAAATAAGCGTCAAAAACGGCATCGCTAAACTTAGGTAAGACAAAACCGTCTATCTTATCAATATCAGGCAACTGTAAAAGACGTCCTAACACTTCTGGATTTCTAGCTCTGATAAACCGATATTGTGGAGTTGCCGCATTAAAACCCTGTAGGCAGTCCCCTAAATGCTTAATACAAGCCTCTAGATCTGCTGACGAAACCGCATCTTCAGTACAAAATATCATCGATCTTAACCAAGGATACTTCTCACCATTGGCTATTTCTAAGATATCCTGCCGATTCCCTGGCATATATAAGGGTGCGCCTAATTGCCAAGGCAAGAATGTTTTAACAGCACTGTTCATGGTTTTATCTCTTTAATTAATGCTATTGCCTGATACGGCATATCATTTATGACCTGTATCGGTATTGCTTTTGATTCAGCTAACCAACGTAAATGTTGGGTAGCTGCAGACTCTAAATCTTTTAAAATTAACAACCGCGCTTCTCGTCTTAATAAAACCCGCGTAGATTCACCTATACCCGGCTTAATATAATTTTTGTGTGAAACAATATACCTGTTCATCAGGTCTGCTATAAACTGTTCGGATTTTGCCTGCCGTGCGCTATCACTATCATCAATACTTTGATCTTGATAGGTAAAGTGCGGCCAAAGTTCCGCAACTCTCCCTAATATTGTCTCAATAAAATATCGAGATAAATCATGTTCACTATACTGCTCATAATATACACAACCATGAAAGTCATCAGAATTAGTGTTATTAATTGATCGACTCACTAAACCAGAGATTGTCGAGTTTAAAATACAAGAAGGTATTAAATAATCTTCTGTGGTTGCAGCAACCTTTGCTTTGCCACATAAATCAGCTAAGACATATAACTCAGCAGGTATTTCGACACCCGATAGGGCTTTAAACTCAGCTAAACTATCAGCTAATTGTTCTGCAATAATGCCCTTGCCTGTCCAACCATCCACAAATACCAAGGACTCTGGTGCGTGTCTTTGCAGAATATAATCTAAAGCCACTGGGTCTAATCCCACATCCCGCAGAATAGAAATAGAGTAGTGAGGCACATAAATATTAAAATAAATTTTTAATAGTTGTTTAAGTAACACCCCAATGGGTGTGCCTGCTCTAGCTAATGAGACTAAGGTAATGCCATTAGGGCGAGTGATAATAATTTGTTGAGCTAAGCCCAGTAAATGCACTGCGACCTGATCTTGATTTAAGTCCATCGCTTTATGAAATAAAGTGATGTAATCGGGTTCTGGCAAAGTTTCTAGCGTTAATAGTTCAGAATAATGTTTTTGACCTGTTTGTATTAAATGTTCTTTTAGTTCAATGGGGGTATCTTCAATGGTTGTGGGTGTTAATAAGAACTCTACTTCATCAGCTTGATAACTTCCTGAAAATACACTCATAGTTACTATTAGGTTGTTAAGGTTTTAAACAACTGGGTATTTTTTGGAATTATTGCGTAGTCACATAGCGACATAAAAGCCGCATCGGTATGACTGTCGCCCGCCCCAAATGTCACTAACTCAGTATATTGGGTCTTATAATTATCAATTAAGTAGCGCACCGCACTTTCTTTATTAATAATACTGGGTAATACCGCTAGATTATTGCCATTTAAATGCCAATATAAACTACCATCTAAAATATGCGGATGTTTAAGAATAACGTCATTTAATAGTTTTTCTAAAATTTCTTCTGACACATCCACATGCTTAATAACACCATACCAGATAATCTCAAAATCAATCACTAAACGAGTTTTATAACCGATATGACTAAGACAGTAATGCTCAATATCATCCCATATTTCGAGAAATTTATCTTGGTAGACGGGTAAACTCTGCCGCATACGTTGCATCCAAACTCGATCAAGTTCCCTATCTTTATTTAATATAACAGCACCATGATTTAAAACAACCTCTTCGGTAAAAGGCAAATTGACGCGTTTAAAGGCTAACGCATCTCTGCCTGTCACGGCTACCACTTTGAAGCCTTTTGTAAAATAATCCCATACCCATTGTTGTTTATCAGTGGCATAAGAGTTAGGGGAACCGTCTTCTAAGTAAGCTCTGGCAATCAAACGCGGATCGTTCGCAGGATACTCACACTTACGTAAGGTTTGAAATAAGGTATCGTCAAGATCGAGAAAAATGTAACTTTGCATAATGACTAGGGGTTGGTTGAAATTCTATACGGGCACTGATGGCGTTCCACGCGATTAATCGTTCTAATAGGGCAGCATTTAATGGCGTTTCGTGACAAACAATAATTTGCTGGTATTGATTAGGCTCTAAGTTATATAAAAAATTAGGTATGTCATCTTCATAGTTGTCTATAAATTCAGCGATCCATTTAATCTCGTTACCAGGATGAATCGGTGAACGGGTTGTACTTTGCACGTTAATTTTATAGCCTTGCTGTTCTAATGCACGACCCAATAAATAGGCTGGCGCATTACATTCCCCAGAGCCAAGCACTAAAATAGGCCTTGAGATATCCATAGCACCAAAATGGGTAAAGAAATACTGTTCAAATTGCGCACTGATATCTTGGTCTAATTGCACTGGCCTCGTAATACCCAAACGCCCCGGCCAGGCTAATAAATGTTGTTTACATGCTCCATTGCCTGAGACATTAACCGTAATATTATCTATCTCAATATTATATTTATCTTGAAAACTTAAAGTGCCTTGTCTAAAACTAAGCCAATGCACGGGTATATTGACTTGGGTTTCTAACGCTGTTCTATCATCACTATGCGCAAAGTTAACCAAACTAACAATAAACACCTGTTCTAAATTGGGATTAATGGCTTGATAAGCTTTAATTAAGCGCAAAAACGTTTTACCCGTACTAATTTCATCATCAATTAATACGAGGTCTTGGGCTACTAAAAACTGTTTTTTTGCTATTTCTTCTTGAGGGTAATATAGAAAAAAATCCGTTGCATGACTATGCGCTTCCTGAAACTCTAATCGTGCAATATTTTCTAAGTGGTAGCGCGTGGTTTGTAGAAATAAAGCCTGTTGAAGCCCCTCAAAATGCGCGGCTTCATAGACGCCATAGCCCAAACCCGTTGCAGTCTCCGCCATGCCAATCCACACAGAATTAGGTTTGACACCTATCTTTAGTACCGCTCTAGCTAAGCCTCGATAAGACCAACTCATCATTCTAGGCGTGACTGGATAATGTTTCCCTAATACTTTACTGACCAACAGAAATTTACGTTTACTACTCACTCGTGCAGCAAAGCCTAGTAAGCGTTTGATGGGTATTATACCTGGCTGAAGCTCAAGACTTAGTACACCTGTTGCTAGTTCTATCGTTAAAGATGTTTGCGTCATTTAAGAATTAAAGTGATTTAATCATGTATATCAATGGGAATATTACGCTTGTAAAATGACTGGGGTATTAATTTCAGTTACTTTTCGACCATAATGTATGTGAGGTGTTCGATAAGACTTGCCTTTAAGGCTGCATAACATAATTTGCGCTAAATTAGCCCCTGATAAACAAGCCATCCCAAAACCACCCGAGGCTCTTGGGTTAATCTCTAATAAGCGCGGCCCATTAACACCCGCTTTGAATTGAATATTAAATAGGCCATTCAGTCGATAATGCCTAGTTAAACGTTCTACCATGCCGGCAATCTCTAGGTTATTATCGATTTCTTGCCCATAACCTTGCGTCGGATGTTTTTTTCGTTGGACTGCACACAATAATTCACCCTGACGACCGGCACAATCTACACTCCATTCGACTCCGGCAAGATTTTCCATGACTAATAAAGTAGCAAATTCTGGTGTATTATCCATGCCTAAGCGCAATTCTTGCAAAGGAATACAATACTCAAGTCCTTTAAGCAACTGGGTAATACTATCGATATGCGTATCTAATACTCTAAACCCCAAACCAAACACAGACACAGCGGGTTTAACACATAAACTTTCATGTTTAGCAGATAATTGCGCCACCGCCTTATCAAACTCATCGGCTGTATTTACGGCTATAAAATCCATAGCCTGAGCGACACTGGATTGCAAATCTGCATAAAAATACGCTTTATTGTTGAGTAGAGTAAGCACTTCAAAAGAAGCGACTGAAACGACTTGCACACCGATGGCTTGAAACAATTCGGGATATTTACTGATAAGAGCGGCCTCTCGATGCGGCCAGAATAGCGTAATGTTATGGAGCTGACAAAACTCAACACACCATTCAAGATAAGCTTGGCCACTGATATCAGCCGGCTCAAGATAAGCTTCATCAGCGGCTAAAAAGGCTGAAGCCGCTGCGTGAACATGGGTGCAAATTAAACATATTTCGTCAGGAGCAATATCTAAACGAAGATTATGTAATACAGAAGAAATGGTCGAAAAAGTTTTATTGAACCATATTCTCATTATAGGTGTGCAACAATTTGCGGCAATATATCGGCAATAGTGCGTCCTGTACCATTCTCACCTATGGCATGCATTTTCCACTCACCATTATGTCGATAGACTTTAGCTAAAATTTGCGCCGTATGCGAACCTTGAGCACTTAAGGTATAACGCGCAATTTCATTATTATTGCTATTATCGACAATACGACAATAAGCGTTTTCTACGGTATCAAAGGTTTGTCCGGTATAAGAACTCACGGTAAATACCAATGATTTTACCTCAGCAGGTACTTTATCTAAATCGACGACAATTTGTTCATCATCGCCATCACCCGCACCTGTTCTATTGTCACCCGTGTGAATAATACTGCCATCACGGCTTTTTAATTGCCCAAAATAGATGGTATCTATTACGGTGTTTTGCTCATTAAATAACACGCAGGATGCGTCTAAATCAATGTCGTTGCTGTTATTTCCGCCGCCGAACATGCCTTTTAACAAACCGACACTGGCTTTTTTGGCATCCCAACCTAAGCCCATTACCACACGGGTTAATGCGCTACCTGATTCTTTAGCTAAAGAAATCTTTTGTCCTTTTTGGAGATTTATTGCCATTGTATTATCCTTTAAATTGTTTTTGTCTTAACTCTAAAATTAAACATTAACCCCATAAGAGGCTGCTAAAGCACCTAAGCCGCCCGCAAAACCTTGACCTACGGCTTTAAATTTCCAATCAGCGCCGACGCGATAAATTTCACCAAATATCATAGCGGTTTCAATTGAAGCATCTTCACTTAAATCATAACGGGTAATTTCTTGACCACTTTCTTCATTAATCACTCTTATAAAAGCGTGGTTAACTTGACCAAAATTTTGTTTACGGACATCTGCTTCATGAATAGTAACAGCAAACACCACTTTATCTAGATCCGCAGCTACTTTTGATAGTTCAACTTTAATCACTTCATCATCACCATCACCCACGCCAGTTGTATTATCACCTAGGTGTTGAACAGCGCCTTCGCCCACTATTTTATTATTATAAAAGCAGAAGTCATTATCAGCTCGTACTTTACCATCCGCTTTAACAAGAAAAGCACTGGCATCTAAATCAAATGCTGCGCCATCTGTCGCCCGTGAGTCCCAACCTAACCCCACTAGGATTTTATTTAAGCCCGGAGCTTCTTTACTAAGATTAACGTTACCACCTTTAGTTAATGAAATTGCCATCTGTTTCCTCCTATATTTATTATGTTTTAAGTTTTGGTTAATACTTTATTATCTAAGATTATGCTTAAAATTACCTGTATATGATAACCGAATATCAGTAATGGGCTGATCTAAAACAAGTGCAGCACAATAATTTTTTGCTACGTCTACATCATGAATAAACCAATCAGTGGTATTGCCGCACTGTTTTGGAATACTCATAAAGCACTTTGGGTTGTTAACATCTATCACGCATTGCTCTAATCCTAGTACTATTCCGTCCCCAGTTGCTTTAACAAAAGCCTCCTTTCGGGTCCAAAATTCATAAAACACGCTAAGCTGATCTTGCTGAGAAAATGTGTACCAATAATCCCGCTCAGTTATCGCGAAACATTTGTTGACCAGTCCCTCCATATTAGGTCGAGATTTACAATATTCAATATCCACACCTAAATTACAGTTCTCTGAAATGGCTAACAGAAAGTACTCATGCGTATGACTTAAATTAAAAGCTATATTGGGATATTCAACTAAATAGGGTTTACCTTGGGGGGTTCTTTTTATGTTAATGTGTTCTGGGGCTTGGTTTACTATTTTTGCTAATAAGTAGCGTACTTGAGCATGAATAGACACGTATTCTTTATGATGGGTGGGTTGGGTAAATCGCCTTGCCCGGATCTTTTCAGCTTCATCTAATACGTTCCAATACGCTACATAGTGAGAATCATCAGCTAAACTATTACCTTGCCATAACTCAATAATATTTGGAGCCATTATTGACTAACCTGCGCTGTTCCCTCACCGCGTTTATCACTAGCAGCTGACAAAAATTTTGCGTGTTTGTTTAATAACACGGCCTGCATATCACCATAAGGCCGAGGCACTTCTTTTAATTGATGGCCCATTTGTTTAAGTGTATTGATTTCATCTTCGGATAGAGCGGCTGGTTCATATTCAATAACATCGGGCATAAACTGATGGTGAAAACGTGGTAAATTAACCCAAGTTTCTGGGCCTTTTCCTTCGGCAAAATTTAATGCGGCTAACAATACCATTGAGATAATTCGACTGCCTCCTGGTGTGCCTAACACTGCAACCTCTTTATCAGTTTCTAAAAATGTCGGCGTCATACTTGATAACATACGTTTACTGGGGGCAATGGCATTGGCTATGCCTCCCACTAAGCCATAAACATTCATGGCACCTGGTTGGCTATCAAAATCGTCCATTTCATCATTCAAAACGACACCTGTGCCAGACGCCACAAAGGCAGAACCAAATATAAAATTGATACTTAAAGTAGCCGCTACTCGATTGCCTTCTTGATCTATGATAGAAAAATGGGTGGTGTTAGTGCCTTGGTGTTGACTTTCAATTTGTCCCGATAACTGATCGCTCGATAAGGCTTTGTCAAAGCGTATTGCACTGCGTAATCCAGCGGCATAATCCATATTTAACAAGCGTTCAACTGGAATTGATATAAAATCACCATCACCTAAATACAAACTTCTGTCGTGATAGGCTCTTCGCATCGCTTCAACAATTAAATGTTTACGTGTCAATTTTGGCAAGGCTTGCAAATCATAAGCCGCCAATATATTCAATGTTTCGATTAAAGCGATACCGCCAGATGATGAAGGTGGGACGCTAGTGACTTTAATACCTTTATAGTTACCTACGACGGGATTTCTTTCAATGACTTGGTAAGCATCTAAATCCGCTTGTGTCCAAATACCGCCGGCCTTTGCAACACTAGTGACCAATTTGTCAGCGACTTCACCCTTATAAAACCCATCACGACCATGTTGAGCAATATTAATTAAGGTATCGGCTAAATCAGGTTGGCGCAATATGCTATAAAGCTCGGGTAGATTTTGCTCTTTATTCAGATAAATTCTTGCCGTTTCTGGATACTGTTTTATGGTATCAA
The DNA here is from genome assembly GCA_903873165.1 of uncultured Methylococcaceae bacterium. GTDB lineage: Bacteria > Pseudomonadota > Gammaproteobacteria > Methylococcales > Methylomonadaceae > Methylobacter_C. The sequence goes on from CAIQNQ010000240.1 coordinate 13,751, forward strand.
CTCTAACTTTTAAATTTCTGAGATAACGATCGCCAATAGCAAAACCCGTTTTCGCATATCTTACTGCAGGGGCTAGATTATCCGCCAACGTTAGGCGGCCATATTTTTCTGATAAATGCACTAAGCCAGCCGGCATCCCCGGAATAGCCGCCGCTAATGCTCCATCAAGAGATAATTTAGGGATCACCTTGCCATTTTTATCTAAATACATATCTTTGTCAGCTGCTAAAGGGGCTTTTTCTCGTCCATCAATGACTACATCAAGCTTATCTTTTTCTCGATGTAACAACCAATAAGCACCACCTCCTAAACCTGATCCAAAGGGTTCAACCACAGCTAATGCCGCGCTAACTGCTACTGCAGCATCATACACATTGCCGCCTTTAGCGATAATCTCAAAACCTGCCGCCGTTGCTAGTGGATGCGCACTGGCAATAGCCACCTTTTGATTATCGGCATGAACCCACGATACGGGTATACTAAATATTACTAATAGGAAAAGTATTTTTATCATAAATAAATTTAAACGTACGAATAAGCGAACCTAAGTGCCCTATTCTACTGTAGAAGGTTACAATAAAGCCATGTACTCTAGGTATAATGCTGTTATAAAACAGTTTATAACGCTATAAGCTATCAGTAAACATTTACAATACCATTCTCTTAACAAAGCAATAAACAAGACAATCATCCATATCTAATGAGTAACGAGCGAAACTGACGTGATCGTTGGGTCGAGATTTAGATTATTAGGGAAACAGGCAACTATAGAAAGGGGTAATCACAATGATTAGTTACGATAAAGATTTTTACAGTTGGACTCAGGAACAGGCAGAGCTTTTAAAACATGGCAGGTTTGCTGAATTAGATCTTGAGAATTTAATAGAGGAAGTGGAAACAATGGGCAGAAGTGAAAAGCGTGAACTTGAAAGCCGTTTAACTGTTTTATTGTTACACCTTTTAAAGTGGAAATATCAGGATTTACGACAATGTAGGAGCTGGGAATTATCTATCATAGAGCAACGCTTGAAGTTCGATGAAACCCTGGAAGAAAACCCCGGATTAAAATCAAAATTAGATGAAATATTGAAAAAAGCGTATCGATACGCAGTCATTGAAGCATCAAAGGAAACCCAAATAAGCATAAAAATCTTTCCTGAAATATGTCCTTGGGATCTCGATAAAATAACAGACAACGAATTTTATCCAGATTAATGCTCCTTAAAGGCTATGATAGGTTCTAAATATCCATTTGTTACCAGGTGATTCATGTCCGCTTTATTTACCCAAACACATTACACCACCGAAGACTATTTAACACAAGAACGTAGCGCGTCTTATAAAAGCGAATACCACGAAGGTCAAATTTATGCGATGACTGGTGCAAGCCGTAAGCATAATCTAGTTTCTGGAAATATTTATCGGGAACTCAGTCTACAACTCAAAAAACGCTCCTGCGAAGCCTATATTAACGATATGCGCGTCAAAGCCACCGAAGCATTAAGCTACTATTATCCAGATGTCGCTGTTGTGTGCGGCGCACCGCAATTTGAGGATGCGCAAGTAGATACTTTACTTAATCCTACGCTGCTGATTGAAGTGCTGTCACCATCCACTGAAGCTTATGACCGAGGCAAGAAATTCGCCCATTATCGTAAAATTGCTTCATTACGTGAATATCTATTAGTTGCACAAGACCAGCCGAACATTGAGCGCTATGTGCGTCAAGGCGACGTTTGGATATTATCGGAAGTGTTGGGAATTGAAGCTTCCATCGTATTGGAAAGCATCGAATGCGCACTCAGTTTGCGTGAGGTTTATGGCAAGGTTATAGATGATGAGGATAATAAGAAGATCTAGCGTTTGCTTAGGCAAAAAAAAGCCAGAAATGACGAATCATTTCTGGCTTCTGTGTTGGGGACAGGGTCAAATTACCCTTTATATTAAGCATTTTCAGCTAACAAAAGGATGTAGACAGTGAACAAGGCCGCGCATTATTAGAACTGCTCAGCTTTTGTTGATTTTCTGCTTACATTTAAGCTGCTAGCAATAGCGGCTGATGCAAATAATGTAGATGAAAGAATAAATTCACCTGAAATAAAACCTACTATACCTGTTAAAAATATAGCGCCTGTTAAAATGTCTTTCTGTAAATCAGTCATCAGTATATCCTCGTTGTTAATATAAAAAGTAGTTTCTTCAAACCACGTGTTAACTATACAGAAGACTCTTATTGTTGACAATGATCATAATAATATATTAATTGTTTCCAATTTATATATTATCGCTGCAGCCCAACAACTTAGGGACTTTACTAGAAATTAGACGACTCCAAACTAGCTTTATAAGTACGCATCAAGACTATAAATGCCAGAAAATCATAGAGTCCATGGATGATAATTGGCACTAATAAATTGGTTTCACCCATAATTTCCATTGATAATCCAAAATAGATGCCTACCAATGTAGCTAATATGGCATAAAGTGGTGTTGCCGCATGAACTAAACCGAAAATCAGATTACTGATAATTAAACCTGCCATAGGTCCCCATGAGTGTCCTATCCACGGTTGTAACAAGCCTCTAAATAATAACTCTTCTGAAAACCCTGCAATTGCCGCTAGAATTAACAAATCAGTCCAATGATATTGATGTAAGCTTGGCCCCAAAGTCTTAAGTAGCAAATCTTTAATTTCACTCACATGAGCTACTTGTATTTTCTCTAAGGAAATAAACATCAAAAATAGCGGTGCTGTACCTAACACCCCATAAATAATGGCTATCTCAGAAAAGTGTAAATTTTCAAAGGGGTTAACATTAGCGATTAAACCTATAATAATGGCTAAAACACTCAATGACGCTTCAAATAAACAGGCTGATCTAAAAAACTGTTCAAATTTAAAAAAAGATTTGTCCATAATTGGGCTAGAAATAAAAAGATGACGGAATTAAATAAGGTTAAAATGCACGATTTAAATATAAATCTATAGTCATTATGCAATGCTTCATCCATAAAAGCCTAAAAAAAGAATTTCTCTACTTATACACCGTCAGTAAAGATGATTTTTCTGCGATTCCAGAAGAATTATTAAACAATTTTGGCAAACTTGAATTTGTGATGGAAATCGATCTTACTGAAGACCGTAAATTAGCTAAAGAAGATACTTCAAAAGTGTTAAGTAGCTTAAAAACTAAAGCTTATTTTGTACAGCTACCCCCCAGTACTGTTAAAGCATCTTAAAATATTGCAAGCTACTAAATGTCTAGTTAGGCCTTGGGTAAAGTGACTCCAAGCTGCCCTTGATATTTGCCACCTCTGTCTTTGTATGAGGTTTCACACACCTCATCACCGCCAAAAAATAACATCTGGGCAACGCCTTCATTAGCGTAAATTTTAGCCGGTAACGTTGTGGTGTTTGAAAACTCTAGGGTAACGTGACCTTCCCACTCTGGCTCCAAAGGCGTCACATTAACAATGATGCCACACCGTGCATAAGTAGATTTACCTAAACAAATCGTTAATACATCTCTTGGAATACGAAAGAATTCTACCGTACGCGCTAAGGCAAAAGAATTGGGCGGAATAATACAGACATCGGCTTTAACATCCACAAAACTATTGGAATCAAAGTTCTTGGGATCGACAATCGCAGAGTTTATGTTGGTAAATATTTTAAACTCATCGGAACAACGCACATCATAACCATAACTGGAAGTGCCATAAGAAATAACGCGGCCTTGCGCTGAATCACGTACTTGACCACTTTCAAATGGTTCGATCATGCCGTGCTCTTCCGCCATACGACGAATCCATTTATCTGACTTTATACCCATACTATTTTATTCTCTCACAACTACATTATAAATTTTACATAGACTAACTTTGTTATCTAAAAAAAACCAGCCTTATGTATTCTGTACCGTAATCGTTGGAAAACGCGAACTATAATCTTTGGTGGTTAATGCTAATTTAGCAGCCGTTTTTCTAGCAATATCTTTGTAAAGTTCTGCAGCGGGGCCAGTCGGATCGGCTGCTACTGTGGGTTTACCCGAATCAGCATTCTGCCGAATATTAATATCCAACGGTAAGGCACCTAAAAAATCCACCTTGTTTTTCTCAGACATGGCAACGCCACCACCCGTACCAAATATGGCTTCAGCATGACCACATTCACTACAAATATGCATACTCATGTTCTCAACTATCCCTAATACTGGGACATTCACTTTCTCAAACATGGCCAAGCCACGTTGCGCATCAATCAAAGCAATATCTTGAGGCGTCGTAACAATAATCGCCCCACTGACAGGAATTTGTTGAGCCAACGTTAATTGAATATCACCAGTACCTGGCGGTAAATCAATCAATAAATAATCTAAATTATCCCAGTTTGTATCCCTTAATAACTGTTGTAACGTATTCGTTGCAATTGGACCACGCCAAATCATGGCTTGATCAGGATCAACCAAATAGCCAATCGACATGGTTTGAATACCATAAGCCACTTTGGGTAATAAAGTCTTATTATCGACGCTATCGGGTCTTCCTGATAACCCCATCATGGTTGGAATACTGGGGCCATATATATCAGCATCTAAAATGCCTACCCTTGCGCCTTCTGCAGCTAAAGCTAGGGCTAAATTAACAGTGGTGGTAGATTTACCTACACCACCTTTACCTGATGCCACTGCAATAATATTTCTGACATTGGGCTGCGGTTTTAACGCTTTTTGCACCGCATGAGATAAGATCTTAACGCAAATATCAACACTTACTTCAGTGATACCGTCCAAACCTAATAAAGCTTGCATTGCACTGTCTTTTAATTGCTCCCTAGTACTTTTAGCGGGATAACCTATTTCCAATATGACACTAACAACTGTCCCATCAATATTAATTGCCTTAACTGATTTTGAGGCTACCAAATCGATACCATGATTAGGATCGATCACTGTGCGTAAGATATTTTCAACATCAATTTTTTCTATCTGAGTCATGTTAATTCCGTCTGAATGTTTAATTAAGTAGGCTTACTAAAACTTTATGGGTGACATTCTACCGTTTTTTTATAGAAATTCCTGTTTTAGGATACTAGCAGTCTAACGATAAGTAGATTTTATGAGATAATCTGCTTATTAAATCTTCCGTACATTTTAAATATTTCCACCATGTCAGATAGAAAAATCCTTGTCACTAGTGCCCTACCTTATGCTAACGGCCCTATTCATTTAGGCCATCTTGTTGAATATATTCAAACGGATATTTGGGTTCGTTTTCAAAAACAACGCGGCAACACCTGTTATTTTGTCTGTGCTGATGACACGCACGGCACGCCTATCATGCTTAAAGCAGATAGTTTAGGTATTCCACCAGAAGAATTAATTGCTCAAGTTGGTAAAGATCATCTAGCTGACTTTACAGAGTTTGGCGTGGCGTTTGACAACTATCACAGCACCCATTCTGAAGAAAATAAAGTCTTTTCATCCTTAATCTATACCAAATTGCGTGATGCGGGTCATATCAGTTCGCGTACTATCACTCAAGCTTATGATCCCGTCAAAAACATGTTTTTACCCGATCGTTTCATTAAAGGTGATTGTCCCAAGTGCGGCGCAACAGAACAGTATGGTGACGGCTGCGAAGTATGTGGAGCCACCTACTCTCCTATTGAACTTAAGAATGCTGTTTCTGCTATTTCTGGTGAAAAACCTATAGAAAAAGACTCTGTGCATTATTTCTTTAACTTAGCAGACTTCACCCAAATGCTAACCGATTGGACACGTGCCGGCCATTTACAATCTGAAGTTAAAAACAAACTAGCAGAATGGTTAGACGGTGGCTTACAACAATGGGATATATCCAGAGACGCACCTTATTTTGGTTTTGAGATTCCTGATGCGCCTGGTAAATATTTTTATGTCTGGCTTGATGCGCCTATAGGCTATATGGCTAGTTTTAAAAACTTATGTGATAAACAAGCTCTCGATTTCGATGAGTTTTGGTCTAAAGAGAGCAACACAGAGCTTTATCATTTTATTGGTAAAGATATCATTTATTTTCATGCTCTATTCTGGCCTGCCATGTTAAATGGTTCTAACTTTAGAACGCCTAGTGCCATTTTTGCGCATGGTTTCTTAACGGTTAACGGCGAGAAAATGTCAAAATCTCGCGGTACCTTCATTACCGCTCGTACTTATTTAGAGCATTTAAATCCAGAATATTTACGCTATTATTTTGCGGCAAAATTAAGTGCGGGTGTTGATGATATTGATTTAAACTTTGATGACTTTACGCAACGCGTTAACTCTGACTTAGTTGGTAAAGTGGTTAATATTGCCAGCCGTTGTAGCGGTTTTATTAATAAACGCTTTGCCAATTCACTATCCACTAACTGCTCGGAAATTAATTTATTTCAAGAATTTATCGCTGCAAACGAAACTATTGCTACTTTCTATGAAGCGCGTGAATTTGGGAAAGCGATGCGTGAAATAATGGCGTTAGCTGATAAGGCTAACCAATATATTGATGAAAAGAAACCGTGGCTCATTGCTAAACAAGAAGATCAAGAGGCTGAATTGCATGACGTCTGCTCAACCAGTCTTAACTTATTTAGATTACTTGCCGTTTATTTAAAACCAGTATTACCTAGCTTAACCACAGAAGCCGAAAGCTTCTTGAATCTTCCATCACAAGCATGGCCAACTGCTGAGACTCAACCTTTAGTTAACCATCAAGTTAATGATTTTAAGCCGTTAATGACTCGCGTTGAAGCTGATAAAATCGCGGCTATTGTTGAAGCTTCTAAAGAAAACTTAGAAAAAACGTCATCTACCGTTAAAGCAGAACCTGTAAAAGAAAAACAGTTTGAACCTATTGCTGAGACTATTGATTTTAACGATTTTGCCAAGCTAGACTTACGAATTGCTAAGATTCTTAAAGCTGATCATATTGAGGGTTCAGATAAATTATTAAATCTAACGGTTGATATAGGTGATGAAACACGCACTATCTTTGCAGGTATTAAATCAGCTTACGCTCCTGAAGATTTAGAAGGTAAATTGACACTAGTCATAGCAAACCTTGCTCCTAGAAAAATGCGTTTTGGTACTTCAGAAGGGATGGTATTAGCAGCCGGCCCTGGTGATAAAGATATATTTATCTTAAGCCCTGACGTTGGTGCAGTTTCAGGAATGCGGGTTAAATAAATCCAAATAAAAAGGTCGAACAGTTTACTTTGTTCGGCCTTTTTTTATGTGTAAAGTAAAACCTGCTTACTTTGGCGCAGTTGCTTTATCTTCTGTCGCTTTAGCCTCTTCTGTAGACTTGGCATCTTCACTAGCTTTTTCTTCGGCAGCTGCTTTCTCATCAGCGGCTTTTTCTTTTAATTCTTCTTCAGACTCAGAAATCACAGTGGCATAACACTCGACTAAACTTTCTGTGTAATTAGTATGCGCTTCCGCTAACGCTTTAGGAGAACCAAAATCTGTTCTTAATTCGTCAAGAGTCTTTTTAGGATCGGTGGACTTTGGTAGTGTCAACATCTTGGTATAATTACGAAAAGCTTGTATACGGTCAGGGTCAAATGCCACTACTCCAGGCATTTTTGCTGTAGTCTTCTCAAGTACGCACTTCGCCATATATTCAGGTGACAGCTTATAATCTTTTATATCCGCTTCTTTATTCATTTCTTCTAGGATAGCTGCTTCATATTGTTTTTTATCAGCACACCCAGTCAGCAAAATTGCAGAAACCGTGAGTATAATTATTCTTTTCATTGTGTTTACCGTAATGTAATAATGATTTTAATCATCTTTTTTATAGACCTATCTTTTAAATAAAGATAAGTAACTCTTGTGAACTAAGCCATTTCTTGTAGTGCTTGTCTAATCCACGCTTCAACTTCTGCATTAATATCTGTAGGTTTACGCCCAGCAGTTTCAATCATTGGGCCAATTTTTATTTTAATAATTCCAGGATATTTAATAAAACTATACCGAGGCCAATACTTACCCGCATTATGTGCCACAGGGATAACCGGATAGCCAGCTTTATGAGCCAACATGGCTCCGCCGACATTAAACTTTACCACATCATCCACTGCTACACGCGTTCCTTCAGGAAATATCAATACCGATAAGCCTTCATTTAAATATCGGGTACCTTGTTGTAACAAAGCCTTTAAAGCCCCACGTTGATTTTTTCTATTAATAACAATAGTTTTAAGCGTTAATAAAGCCCATCCCCAAATCGGTAAGTACAGTAATTCACGCTTTACCACCACAGAATGCGGAGGCAGTATCTTTCTTAACGCCAAGGTTTCCCATGCTGACTGATGATTACTTAAAAAAACCACCGGCTGCTTAGCATCTACCTGTTCAAGACCTTCAACTTCATAGGTTAACCCACAAAAGACTTTAGTCAACCAACTAATGATTGCACACCAAAGATAACCAATTTTCCAACGTATTTTAAAAGTAGTCAGCATACCTACTATCAGTAGAACGCCGACTACAGTTGCGGTTGAAAAAATTCCAATAAATAAGCAGGTGGAACCTAAATAATTTTTAGGTCTTTGATCTAGTGATGATGGATTGTGCTGCGTCATATAAGTTCTCAAAAACAAGAGCATTTAGATTTAGATTATTAATTAACGTTTGTTGGCCTTTACCCGTTTTAACTAAGATGGGTTCAGCCCCCACGCCTTCACCAGCCTGTAAATCACGAAGGGAATCGCCAATGACTGAAGTCGTGGTAAGGTCAACATTGAAGTCATGCGCGAATTGCTTGAGTAAACCGGATTTTGGTTTACGACACTCGCAATGATCATCTGGGCCATGTGGGCAGTGATAAATAGCAGTGATATTTCCACCCTGTTGCTGAACCAAATCAATCATTTTTGCGTGAATAGCTGTCAACGTGCGTTCATCAAACAAACCTCTGGAAATGCCGGATTGATTAGTGACTATAACAACCTTATACCCATGCGCATTTAATAAAGCGATTGCTTCAAGACTACCCGGTATGGGTAACCATTCCTCTGGTGATTTGATAAATTCGTCAGAATCTTGATTTATAACGCCATCTCGATCTAATAAAATGTAGTGTTGCTTAGGCATGATAATAAGTAAAGTGGATTAATGAGTGATACAGTCTCACAAGAATAGTGATGGAGATTAAGCTGAATTTAAACTCAGCTTAATCTCATAACTATTGATTTAAGATTGCAATTTAGAAATATCTGCACACGTTAAAAACTGTTCCGATAATAAATTTAATAAGGCTAAACGGTTAGCACGCAACTCAAGATCATCGCTCATCACCATTACATTATCAAAAAACGCATCAACCGTCGTTCTTAACTGGGCTAAACGATTTAATGTACCTTGATAATCACGATGAGCTAATAAAGGTTGAATATCCTCGCCTGACGCTGTCGCCGCTTCAAGTAACGCGAGTTCTGCAGCCTCAACTAACTGCCCTACTTTATCAGCAGGCTTGGTTTCAGACTTTTTAAGGATATTACTGATACGTTTATTCGCTGCCGCCAAACTTTCTGCTTCTGGTAATAATCTAAAAGTCTTTACAGCGGCTAAGCGTTGCATAAAATCTAAAGGATCGTTCGGCTTAACACTAATCACAGCATCAAACTCATCCGCACTATAACCTTTATCTAAACTATAACCTTTTAAACGCTCAAAAATAAAATCGATGACTAAGGCTTGAGTTTTTTCTTTATCAAACTCATGCGTAAATAAAGACGCAGAATAGGCTATCAAATCACAAATATCTACACTTAGATTATTTTCGATTAACGTTCTTAAAGCTCCTAAAGCTGCTCTTCTTAACGCATAAGGGTCTTTATCACCCGTTGGTATTAAACCGGCACTAAAAATACCCGTCAAGGTATCAATCTTTTCTGCCACAGCTAATACTTGCCCTATTGGACTTGCTGCAGTGGGACTACCCGATTGTTTAGGGAAATATTGTTCTTCTAAAGCATAAGCCACTTCAGTGGGTTCACCCTCAACTAAAGCATAATATCGACCCATTAAGCCTTGTAAATTACCAAATTCACCGACCATTTCGGTCATTAAATCTGTTTTTGCCAATAATGCAGCTCGTTTAGCCAACGAAACATCTAAATTAAGCTGATTAGCAATATACTCAGCTAACTGAATTACGCGTTGCGTTTTTTCTAACACTGTTCCTAACTTTTGTTGAAAAACAATATCAGATAAAGTATCAACCCTATCCGCTAAGGTTTTCTTTCTATCTTGCTTCCAGAAGAATTCAGCATCCGACAAACGTGGCGTTACCACGCGCTCATTACCTTGTTGAATTGATAATGGGCGAGTACTTTCAATATTACTAAACGTAATAAAATGCGCTAACAAACCACCCTCGGCATTTTCCACCGGAAAATATTTCTGATTGGTTTGCATGGTAGTAATTAAAACTTCTGGCGGTAATTCTAAATATCGGGGATCAAATCCCCCTGTAATAGGCACTGGCCATTCATTTAAAGCCGCAATTTCTTCTAATAAATCCGCTTCAATATGCGCAATACCACCGACTGCAGCCGCCGCTTTTTGCGCAGAATCACTGATAATCGCTTTTCGTTGTTCAATATCAGCAATCACTTTACCTTGGGTCAATAACATTTCTTGATAATCTTCAGGCTTGGTAATTGTCAAGGTGTTAGGTGCGTGGAAACGATGCCCTAAAGTGGTGTTACCTGTTGCTAATCCTAATATCTCAGTTGGGATCACTTTTTCACCATAAAGCAAAACAGCCCAATGAACGGGTCTAACAAATTCTGTGCTAAAACTCCCCCAGCGCATCCGTTTAGCGATAGGCAAAGCCGCAATACTTTGGCGAATAATGTCAGGGATTAAATTTTCAGTGGCTTGACCCTTAACGACTTGCGTAAAGGCTAACCATTCCCCTTTATCCGTCTTTAAACGCTCTAATTGCTCAAAAGTGGTACCACAACTCGTGGCAAAGCTAACCGCCGCTTTGGTTGGCGTTCCATCTAAAGCAAATGCAGCTTGGATAGCAGGACCACGTTTTTCAACGGTTTTATCGGGTTGCGCACTGGCTAAATTTTCGATAAAAACAGCTAAACGCCTAGGAGTGGCAAAGGCCTTGCTGGCTGTAAAAGGCACATCTGCCTCTTGCAAACCTTTAACAATGCCCTCTAATAAAGCCGTACTTAATCTAACTAAAGTCTTGGGAGGTAATTCTTCTGAACCTAACTCGAATAATAAATGATTGGTTGTTGTCATGGTTATGCTCCTTGCTCAGTCAACATGGGGAAGCCTAAGGATTCTCTGCGTGCATAATAAGCCTCAGCTACCGCTCTTGATAAAGTACGCACTCTAAGAATGTACCGCTGACGTTCTGTAACCGAAATGGCATGTCGTGCATCTAACAAATTAAACGTGTGTGAGGCTTTTAAAACCATTTCGTAAGCTGGCAACGGTAAGTTAACCCCAATTAATTTTTGGCATTCTTGTTCATAGGTATTAAAACATTGAAACAAGAAATCAACATTAGCATGTTCAAAGTTATAAGCAGACATTTCTACTTCATTTTGATGAAAGACATCACCATAAGTGACTACGCCTTGTGGCCCGTTAGTCCAAACTAAATCATAAACACTATTAACGCCTTGCAAATACATGGCAATACGTTCTAAACCATAAGTGATCTCACCACTGACCGGACGGCACTCTAAGCCACCCACTTGTTGAAAATACGTAAACTGGGTGACTTCCATACCATTAAGCCACACTTCCCAACCTAAGCCCCATGCGCCTAAAGTAGGAGACTCCCAGTTATCTTCTACAAAGCGAATATCGTGTTCCAATAAATCTAAGCCAAGATGACGCAATGACCCTAAATAGAGTTCTTGAATATTATCTGGAGAAGGCTTTAACAAGACCTGAAACTGATAGTAATGCTGTAAGCGATTCGGGTTTTCACCATAACGACCATCGGTGGGTCTGCGTGATGGCTGTACATAAGCGGTATTCCAAGGCTCAGGGCCAATCGCTCTTAAAAATGTAGCAGGATGAAAAGTACCGGCTCCCACTTCCTGATCTAAAGGTTGTAGTAAAATACACCCGTGACTAGACCAATAATTTTGTAAACTTAAAATAAGTCCCTGAAAAGTTGAGGAATCATTGCTTATATTCGACACAGTATCTTCACGCTAGGCAGTAAAAAGTCTGCAATTATATGCTGAAATAAGTAATTTTAGTAGGCATAGAAAGCACTAATCACCTTATGTCTACAAATTAATCTCATAAAATAACGCTTCAACCATTACAATATGCGCGGTTAAACTACAAAAGCAACCCTAGAGTACATGAGCACAAAATACAGTCCTTCTGTTGCTGGTAAGCAACAATTAAAAAAACTTAGAAAAGCCTTAGCCATTTCACAAGGCATTAAACTCTTGTCTACCCTACAACAAGAAACTGAAGGCACGGTATCGCACGACCAAACCAAAAGGGTCACTTACCTAACAGAGTTGTTCTCACGTATTCATCGTGAAATATACCAAGATTGGAAAGACCAAGTGACGGTTAATCATCGTCCAGGCACCATGCTAGATCATGACAAGAGAAAGCAGTTTCGGGAGGCCATTGAAAGTTTAGTATTAGAAAGTCATCACAATAATGACACCGCCATTTTTGATAATAACGGATTTGTGATTAGCATCGAAAATATCGCTGAAAGACTGGCTTGTTTTTACATGAAAATGCGCACTATTAAACCTTTTACGTATGGTAATCGCTTAACGTTAGATTTCTTTATGACTATGTTGGGTAAATTACCTGCCATGAAAAGCGTTTACGAACAAGGCATTGATTTTAGACGTATTGATAATATTGATTCTGCCGTATTGCATAATGAAAATAGTCAATTAAGAGAAATCACCACCGCATTTGAGCACGCGCTTAATCCAATTCATTGTAAAAACTTACTCAACCATGCCAATGCTTATGGTGTTTGGCCTGAAAATAAACAATTCATGTACGGTATCCCGTTTTTGTCTCATACCACAGAAGACGGCATCCTTTGTTTAGTTGCAGTGAATGGAGGACTGGTACCCATGGCTCGCGTTGATCAGTATTTAACCTTGGAAGGTCAACATTTAGCCGATTATCCGCTCTGCCAAGCAGCAGATATCATAGGTTTTTTACCTGGAACAGAATCCATTCGCACTGAAGAAGCTTATGAAATAGACGGGATCAGTATAGGTGAAGATGGTGCAACCCCCTTATTCTGTTTGGATATTAATATACTCACTGGCTTGCGTTCTCCCGCACATACCGAAGTTTTACAGTTACTCAAGCAAATCAAAGGTGATCAGGCTGTCATCTTTGATTTGGTTGACAACGAAAGATTAAAAATCCGGATGTTATCCGTCGCTGAAGATGACCCTAGATTAATGCGTGCCGTAGAAATTGCCTATGAACGTCTTAACAAAATCATTACTAAAATTAACGACGCTAAGAACCAAGTATTTGAAGGTAAACTGCCCGCTCACCATCCTAAATTATTCATGTCAATGGGCGGTGCAGGCGTTGGCAAATCGGGTGTTGAAGAAACAGCCAAAGCCCATTGTGGGGATAACTTCGTTATTGCATCCTTAGATGAGTTTAGAAAGAAAAGTGATCTTTATAACGTTTTAACAGCCGCCAATCATCATAGTGATGACTATGTCTATGTGGAACCCTTCGCTAATAAACTCAGAGATTCCGTTGCGGAATATGCTAGAAGCCATCATTACAATATTTTGTATGACGGTACAGGCATTCCCTACCAACCTAGATATTCAACCATTATTAGCAAATTTAAAGCAAGTGGCTTTTATACGCAAGTCACTGCTGTGGATGCCTTTATCATTAAACCTGAAGGCAGAGAAGATGAATTAATTCGCTCGAATGTTATCTCAAGTGTTAAAGCCCGCTTTGATAAAACGGGTCGCGCCTTACCTTGGGTTGTCACTGTCGATAAACACATACGCGCACCTAGATCGTTCCTCAATGCCCTAGAAGATGATGGTTTAGATAAAATTTCTTTGTTTGCCAATGATGGTGTCAAGAAAAGCCATTACCTTGTTGCAGAAAGTTTTGCTTTAACCGATGGTGAAGTAAAAGAACTGCAACTACACCAACTAGTAGGTACATTAACTGAACACCTCAAATCTTATATTAACCATCATGAAAGTTCACATTTAAAAAGCATAGCTAACCATGATCCTATTGAATTAGAAGCATTAATCGCTAAAATTCCGAACTTTAATGAAACCAATGTAGCTTACCAAATTTATCAACGCAAAAACTATAACCGCGTGTTATTAATCTATTGTGCTAAAAGAATGGTGGATTTTATGGAGAAAAGACAGTTAAACCCCAATGCCTCAGGTGAAGCTGGTTTATTGCATAAACCTGAAGCATTAGCGTTTTATGTAGACCCTTTTGCCAAAGATCCTTGGTTAACAAAACTACAGTATTAATCTAGTAAAAATATGACTTAGTGGTGACAGCCTGCACCATGAACATGACCATGATCCAATTCTTCTTGAGTCGCTGGTCTTACATCGATGATTTCAACATCAAACGTTAAGGCTTCACCTGCTAATGGGTGGTTACCATCAATAGTGACATTATCACCATCGATGTTAACCACTGTCACCACGCCACTACCGTAACTTACGTCAGCGTGAAACTGCATACCCACTTCGATTTGATCAATACCTTCAAACATGTCTTTTGAAATAATTTGCACCATATCATCAGTAAGCACACCGTAAGCATCTTCTGGCTCGATACGCACGTTAAATTTATCGCCTACTTTTTTACCCAATAAAGCCGCTTCAAGGCCAGAAATAATATTGCCACTGCCGTGCAAATAAACTAAAGCGTCACCACCGTTAGAACTATCCAATACCTCACCTTGGTCATTGGTTAATGTGTAATGAATTGATACCGCCGTATTTTCAGCAATTTGCATGATGTGCCCTTATGAAAGAATAAAAAATGCAACATGATAACGATTAAAGCAAGATTTGTCTGAAATTTATTGAACCAACAAAATACCCAACTCCTGCAATTACCCATGTCACTGCCAACAACACCCACGCTAATAGGTATTATTAGTTATCATAGAATTTTACCATTCATAGAATGCGTTCACTTCCGCCCATAAGCATTGTAAAACTGCTTAGCTGTTCTACCATTCTTCGAAGCATTTTGATGAGCAAAATCTAACGCCTGTTTATGTAAATCCTCACGATTACCCACATAGTCAACGAAATAACTATCGATTATATCCAGATAAGTCTGCGTATGTTGCGGATAAAATGCCAGTCTTAAACCGAAACGATCCGATAAAGATATTTTCTCCTCTACAGTATCAGAATGGCTACCCACTTAAAGCGGGACAAAATAAGCACTCGTTGGCAAAATGATGTATTATGCGACGATGATTAAAAAAACAAAATAACCCAAGAAATACGCGCAACGAGCAGACTAATTTTCACTGAAATAGCCCATCATGGCAAACAGAGTTATCGAAAATTGGCTTCGTTGGTTAATCGCTCTAAAAGTAGTGTTCATCGGCAC
>CAIQNQ010000241.1 GCA_903873165.1 uncultured Methylococcaceae bacterium
AAACAACCCAGATAAAGAACAAGAAATAATTATAAGTTCTACTGGTGCTCGTTATGCACCTCGCTTACATCTAGATACTAATCAAAACGCAAATGACGATAAAAAAATTGAAAATCCAGTTCTAAAACTTGGATTTCAATTTCCTGGTCAACTACGAAACCTTCGGTGGGAGGCGCAATATCCAAGCGAACCTAATCAAGATGAGGTTGAAATTGACGTACATGCCAGTGGCCTAAACTTTCGCGACATCATGTATACACTAGGACTTCTATCCGATGAAGCGGTCGAAAATGGTTTCTCAGGCCCTACACTTGGTCTTGAGTTTTCAGGATGTATTCGCAGCGTTGGGAGCAATATTAAAGATTTTTCAGTAGGAGACAAAGTCTTAGGTTTTGCATCATCCAGCTTTAGTAATCGTATTATTTCTCAAGCGAATACTATCACACATATTCCAGGAAATATTTCGTATGAAGCCGCTGCAACTATCCCAAGTACGTTCTTTACCGTTTACTATTCACTTCACCATCTAGCCAACTTACAACCCGGTGAAAAAGTCCTCATTCACGGTGCAACAGGTGGTGTAGGACTAGCAGCCATACAGATTGCCAAATGGATAGGTGCAGAAATATATGCAACAGTAGGTTCAGCAGAAAAGCGAGATTTTCTAAAACTTCTCGGAATTAATCATATCTATGACTCTAGATCGCTTAGTTTCGCCGATGAAATAATGGCACAAACTCAAGGCACTGGTATTGATGTCGTGCTTAACTCACTAGCAGGTGAAGCCATTAATAGAAACTTTCAAGTTCTAAAGCCCTTTGGTCGCTTTCTTGAACTAGGTAAACGAGATTTTTACGAAAATACCAAAATAGGCTTACGACCTTTTAGAAATAATATTAGTTACTTTGGTATAGATGCGGATCAACTACTAAAGGTTCAATCTGAACTAACTAAAAAACTCTATATTGAAATGATGAGTCTATTTTCAGAAGGTATTCTGCACCCATTACCTTACCTATCATTTGAAGCTGATGACATTGTTAACGCATTTAGATACATGCAACAATCCCGTCAAATCGGTAAAATTGTAATTACCTATCGCAACGGAATTAATAAAATTCATTACCCTAAAATTGAAACGCCAACATCATTAACGCTCGCTGAAAACAACACCTATATTGTTACTGGTGGATTAAGTGGATTTGGTCTTAAAACAGCCGAGTGGCTCGCTGATAAAGGTGCACGCCACCTTGTCCTAATAAGTAGAAGTGGCGCAAGTAATGAAGAAGCTAAAATAGTCGTTGAGCAATTAAAAACCCGCCATGTGCAAGTACATATCGCACAGTGTGATATTACCGATAAATGGGCTATTTCAACTTTATTAACAGAAATAACTTCAGAAATGCCGCCACTTAAAGGCATCGTGCATTCCGCAGCGGTGATAGAAGACAGTCTCATTTTAAACACCGACGCAGAAAAAATAAAAAAAGTACTGGCACCCAAAGTATTAGGCGCTTATTATCTACATGAATTGACCATCGACATACCTCTAGATTTCTTTATTTTGTTTTCATCAGCCACTACTTTATTTGGTAATCCTGGTCAAAGTAGCTATGTTTCGGCTAACACATGCTTAGAATCATTAGCAGAACAACGCCGTGTTAATGGGCTACCAGCAACTTGTGTTGCTTGGGGTGCAATTGATGATGTTGGCTTTTTAGCCCGTAACAAAAACATAAAAGCCGCATTATTAAACAGAATGGGCGGATCTGCACTTAACTCAACAATCGCTCTAAATATTCTTGAAAATTTATTAATCAAAAACAAATCAAATATAGGCATACTAGAACTTAATTGGCATACTTTATCTAAGTTTTTACCCAGTTCAAACAGTCCAAAATTCCATAATGTA
>CAIQNQ010000242.1 GCA_903873165.1 uncultured Methylococcaceae bacterium
TAAATAATGCTGGTGAGTTAGTAGCTGAAGATTTACGTCAAGCACAAAAGAGTTTAGGTGAAATTACGGGTACTGTTAGTTCGGATGATCTTTTAGGTAAGATTTTTTCAAGTTTCTGTATTGGAAAGTGAAGTAGTAAATTAACCGAAAACAACAACAAACAAAGTCAATTAAAACAAGGGTCGTAGCGATACAGACCCTTTTTTATTGTCTGTTATTTGCCTTTACTTTACCTTTTCTTACCCCTATATTACCCCTATGAATTTTATAGGGGTAAAAAGGGGTAAATATGAAGATAACAATAGAAGAGCGCATCAATAAAGTTGGAGATAAAAAAACAATAAGACTTGTTTACTGGAATGGTAGCTATACCGACAAAGACGGAAAATTAAAACATCATCGCAAGCGTGAACAGCTTAAACAATATTTATACGCAGACCCTAAAACTAAAACTGAGATAAATCACAATAAAGAAACACTTGAGTTAGTAAAACTAATCAAAGCTAAACGCGAAGTAGCAGCCGCAAGCGGTCAGCATGGTTTTACCGATATCAATAAAAAGACCACTAACTTTTATGTTTTCTTCAATAAGGTGATGGAATCGAAGAAATCTAACGAGAGCAATAAAAATTATGATTTATGGCAAGCTGTTTTAATCCACCTTAAACGCCATTACCCTGATGAAAATTTAACCTTTGAACATATAACAGTAGATTGGGTTAAAGGCGTAAAAAAGTATTTTGATACTCAAGCCAAAACAAAAACAGGCAACCCTATCAGCAGCGGCACAGCATCAAGTTACTTTAATAAAGTGAGAGCGGTTATTAATGAGGCTTATGCAAAAGAGATCATAACTAATAACCCTTTAAAAGAGGTGTCAGGTATAAAGCCAATTACAACACCACGAGTTTATTTAGATATGGAGGAGGTCAGGGCATTGGTTAAAACTGATTGCCGTTATGACATTTTAAAAGAGGCTTTCTTGTTTTCCTGTTTAACGGGCTTAAGGTGGTCAGATATTAATAAACTGGATTGGTCAGAGATCAGTGAGTTTAATGGTACTAATCGAATCACCTTTAATCAAAAGAAAACCACCGGACTTCAATACTTAGATATACCACCACAAGCTTTTAATCTGCTCAAAGGCCTTGATAGAAAAGGGCGCGTATTCCAGAGCCTTAGATATAATTCTTATATGAATGTGGAGTTATTGCGCTGGGCTATGGCGGCGGGTATTACAAAACATGTTACTTTTCACGCAGGACGGCACACATTCGCAGTCAGTTTAATTACTCAAGGCGTGGATATTTACACCTTATCTAAATTAATGGGGCATTCTGAAATTAAAACGACTCAAATCTATGCCGATATTATCGACAGCGTTAGAAAAGACGCTATGCACAAAATCCCTGATATTGGCTTATAATCAAATTTAACTGACTAGATTTAGCGGTCGAAAGTAGGCTTCATTACCCTATTGTCAGTTAATCCTTTCGTAATGAATAACACATTAATGGAGTGTTGCTGTGTCACATATAACTAACACAAAAGATAATAATGAGGTCAATCTGTGTGAAATCATAAATTATCATCAATTAAAAAAAGGTATTGTCACAATTGATGAGCTGACAAAAATACCAAATGAATTATTGAATCAAGTCCGCGAATATATAGCATTCCATGAAGACAAACTGGGGCAAGCGATTAAAAATAAAGATGAATCTGAAGAGCTTGATACATTACGAACACTTAAACATTTAAATAAGCTTGAAAGTGATCTTCGTTTTAACTCTGAAAGAGGTAGGGCTTATAAAGATTTACTTGAATACGAAGACAAGTTTGAACAAATAAAAACAAAAGATAAAGACAGGTCAAAAAAAGGGAATGATATTCGTCATGAAGAAAATCGGTCAATGAAAGCCGATACCATTAAGGAATACCTACAACGCCGAGAAACATTTAAAAGTAAAGATGAAGCCGCCGCGGAGCTAGCAGGCACGTATGTTAACCAAAGTTTTGCAACCGTTAGAAAATGGCTAAAAAACGTTTAAGACAATAATTACTAATAAAGCCTGTCCTGTCCTTAGGATAGGCTAGGCTTTCCCTAGGAGGGTGTATTCATAAGTAAATTAATAAGTATAAACTATTGATCGTTATCCAGCATTCGCAAAGGAGCGAAACAATAATGACTCAAACAATAGTTACACTTCAAGCAGTAATTGACCGAATAGAAATGCTTACTAATGCGGTCTTATCCAATAAGCAAACACTCAATATAGAAGAAGCGGCGGCCTTTACAGGTTTAGCCGTGAGTTATTTATATAAGTTAACATCTGCACAAGAAATCCCTCATTACAAGCCGCGCGGCAAAATGCTTTATTTTGACAGGTCAGAGCTTGAAGGCTGGCTTAAACAGGGAAAGGTTAATAGTCATGCTGAAATAGAGCGCAAAGCAACCGCGCATATTGTAGGAGTTTAATATTATGGATAGATTAGGCAGAACCACGGGGGCAAACCGTGGAACACCAAAAAAAAAGCACGGTAATTTTACCACCACCCTTAAAGCCATTCTAATTAAATTTTGTGAATATTTGCGCTGTTTGGGGATGGGTTTATGAGTATCGACATATTACTTTCAAAACTAGAAATGGTTAGACCAAACGGCAACGGAAAATATTTGGCACGTTGCCCAGCCCACCCCGATAAAAGCCCTTCATTATCTATTAAGGAAACTGAAGACGGAAAAATCTTAATTCACTGTTTCTCAGGATGTGACGTTGCGGATATTGTCGCGGCGGTGGGTTTAGAATTAAGTGATTTGATGCCAGATAACCGAACGTATAAAAAGGGAGCCAAGCCGCCAAGATTCAATAAATATGAACTGTTTGATTTACTTGTTCATGAATCAATTATCTTAAGCCTTGGAATTAGGCAATTATTGAACTTTGAGGACTTATCCCCAGTAGATTTATTAAGAGTTGTTCAAGCTGAAAATGTTATCAATGACATTGCAAGGGAGGCTAAACGATGAGCCTAGATGATAAACAAGATGAGTTTTTTAATGAAATTGTTGCAACTGGGAAAACTTCATCACCTTCAGCACAACCAACACCCACGCGGCTTGTAGAGATCACGCCTTCATCACAAACGGCATCCTGTGACGAAAGCGGGCAAGAATCAAAAGTTGCCTCTGAAATTGCCGACATCCTGAAAAATGATCTTGTTTATGATGAGATCGGCGGTGATTGGTATAGCCAAAAAAATGGGCTTTGGTCAGTCATATCAGATCAAAGAGCTTTAGAAAAAATCATGCGGGTACTGGATCAGAAACAGCCTAAGGGTTATGGGATCAGCAAATTAAATAATATTAAATCTTTCCTGAGGATTTACTTATTGCTTGAGAAGTGGGCTAGTAATAGGCATTTACTACCTATGGCTAATGGGGTGTTGAATACAGAAACTTTGAAACTAATGCCTTATAGCCACGAACACCGATTTAGTTGGCAGTTACCTTATCCTTATGACGAAGATGCAAAAATTGAAGTAATTAAACGCTGGTTATGGGATGCGAGCGGTCAAGATATGGAATCAATTAATATTATTCGGGCTTTCTTCAAGATGGCATTAATCGGCGGTAATGTACAAAAATTCTTAGAGTTGATCGGTGGTGGTGGCACAGGTAAAAGCACATTGACGCGCTTGTTAGTGGCCTTTATCGGTGAAAAGAATCATACCGTTACGGAATTAAAAGCTCTTGAAACAAACCGATTTGAAGCGGCGGGACTCTATGGTAAACGCTTAGTATTAATCAATGATTCTAGTCGTTATGGCGGTGAAGTATCAGTA
This sequence comes from uncultured Methylococcaceae bacterium, assembly GCA_903873165.1. GTDB lineage: Bacteria > Pseudomonadota > Gammaproteobacteria > Methylococcales > Methylomonadaceae > Methylobacter_C. The sequence continues at coordinate 3,847 of CAIQNQ010000242.1, forward strand.
TTAAAAGCCTTAACAGGAGGTGATTCGATACGTTTAGAAAAAAAGAATGTTCAACAGTCAGGCAGTTTTGTATTTGATGGCGTGGTTGTTATTGCATCCAACGAGGCTATTCAAACAGCAGATTACACCAGCGGATTAATTCGGCGGCGAATGCCTGTTAATTTCAATCGTAAAGTGACGGACGCGGATAAGTTGAAATGGAAGGAAGCGGGCGGCATTGAAGCGGTAATGCACAAGGAGTTAGCTGGTCTTTTGAATTGGGTGCTGGCAATGAGTGACTCGGAAGTGAAGCAGGCTATTGGTGGTATTAATGGTGAGATGACCCAAGCACAACGGGAACATCTCATAGAAACAAATAAAATAGCGGCATGGATCGATGATAATTTAATTATTAATCCTAAGTCGGAGCTTTATGTTGGTAAAAGCATGAAAAAGCAAACTGATTTTAACGAGATCAACACAGCACGCCGCGAAAAACTTTATTCTAACTATGAAGCATGGTGTGATGATTACGCCGTGCATCCAGTTGCTATACAGCGATTTACAAACAATATATTAGATGTATGCGGTCAATTAAAAATGGATGTTGCCGATTTGGATAGAAACCGTAATGGTAAACGTATCAGAGGCCTTGAGATTAGAAAAGATCATCATGTTACCGATGCAACACCTATCACTAAAAAACTATTGTGTGATGAAGAAAAGATATTATGTGATGAAAATGTGACGAAGCAAAGCCGCGCTAGTGTTGATGTGACGAAGTGTGCTGATATAAACTCAGTTACAGAAAATATATTATTCGATGATAGCGAGGTTATTTAAATGACAGCCTTATCTAAAATTCGTGATGCTGGTTTTGATGTTGAGCTTAATGGTGATAGTTTCAAGATTACGCCATCGAGTCAATTAACTGAAAATCAGCGTGACTTCTTAAAATCACATAAAGCCGAGATCATAGGAGAATTAAAAAGTTTAATTGTTACCTGCTATACGCCAAACGGTGAGGCTATCCAGATCGCGGCTAAAGACCATGAACATGCTGAATGGTTAAAGCAAATGAACCCAACACCAAACAGGACCCAATAATGGATACATTAAACTTTTTTAAAAGGAAAAATTATCATGCAATCATTAGAGTCAAGACTAGCCGCATTAAGAAACAAAACCACAGAACCCATTGCGCAAAACTGGAAACCAGTGGCAGGAGAAACCATTGCGGGTGAAATCATAGGGCATGGCAGTTTTACCCATTCAACCTACGGTACACAAACAACACTGTTATTAAGGGATGAAAACGGCCTTGTAACGAGCGTTTTATTAAATGCCTATCTCAAGCAGGGATTAAGCAATAAGTTTGCGATAGAGGGTGATTTAGTGGCTATTACCTTTCATGGTAAGGTTGCTGGTAAAGCGGGTGCTATGTTCAATCACTATAGCTTAGCTGTAGATAAGTAATTGAATAATAATCATAAGAGATGGTAGGGGGGCTACCTGCACTTTTATCATTTTTTATGGGGGTCTTAAGCGTCTACCAAAAATTTACAAAAATTCGAAATGGATAATTTTTAGATAGAAATCACTTGCCGCTTGCTGGGTAAATTGGATTAACCGTAATGGTGTGGAATTGTAGTAATAGAGTTTATTTCTTTAATATTATTATTATTAGTTGCGCAAAAAACGGGGGATAACTTTATTTTCATTTTTAATTCAAATGATTAACTCATTTGAAATAAGAGTATTTGCTTGTGGATAAGCTTTGTATAAAATAGTGATAAAAATATGAGTAAATTTTTTGCACATGGTTATCCACAAAAAAAGCCGACTTATACAAGTTTTATTCACAGCTTACATTTTGTGTTTTTATGCAAAATTGCTTAATTTAGGCTAAAACAGCAAAAATTTTCATTTTTTACCCCGTATTTACCCCCAGTCATTTATAACTGTTTGATTTTAAAATAAACTGTACTTTATGTATTGGAAAGTGAAGTAGTAAATCAAGAGATTAGTGAATTTAACGGCGTTAATCGAATCACCTTTAATCAAAAGAAAACTATCGGACTTCAATATTTAGATATACCACCACAGGCCTTTAGTCTTATCAAAGGCTTTGA
>CAIQNQ010000243.1 GCA_903873165.1 uncultured Methylococcaceae bacterium
GCTAATAAAACCATTGCCGCTAAAATAGATTCTGCTGTCGCGGCTAAAGCCGCTCCCACTGGTATCAATCCCACTGTAATCAATCCTACTGCTATTGACATTGGCTTTAGAGTTTTAAAAGTCGATAGTTCCAACATGAAAAATGTCTACTACACGCCCGATAAGTTAATGCAGGGGGATTTGGAGCAATTTACCGATAACATTCGAGACGACAGTACGCCCGAAGATTTATTATTCCAGGTGCTACTGGATTGGGGCGTGGATTTACCCTACCCATCACCCAAGAAACCATTGCCGGTTTTACCGTGTTGTTTGTTGATGAGAACGCCTTGGCCGCTTGTTTTGACACCAATATTGACGAAGCCTTTGTTAAAGAACTCGCTGCCCGCCATCCCATGCGCGTGGTATTCCGTGATGCCGGCTTTGCCAGTGATAGCGTTAAGATCAACATCGAGCAAATTTTTAAACTCATTTCACCCGCCACTGAAATTAAAACCTTGTAATCACGGATATTTGGAGAATCAGCATGAATACCCAGCAAACCGATACCGCACATAGTCTGTATGCCCTATACGAAACCTTGCCAGAGGATGTGCAAAAAACATTTCTTGAAGAATTGGTGCAGAAAAAATATCTACAAATTAAAGCGCTGGCTTTTCCAGGTTCGCCTGTTAATGAAAAGCGTAACAGAATTGTTTTGGGGGTTATGCAAGATGCTTTTACTGTCCCGGATAATTTTGATGAGCCTCTGCCGGAGGACATCATCAACGAATTTTATTCGGGTCAATTATGAACCTGTTACTGGATACACACATTTTGCTTTGTTGATGACAAAATCGCTCAATATCACATGCCTTATGTTATGAGCGTTTAGGAAAACATGAAGACTCTATCGTTCTCATGAATCTTAAAAGTTATTTTGTAGCAAAAAACTTATTAAAGCCTATAATCAACAAAAAAATGTTGATTACTAAACTTATTACACATAATTATGCTACATAAATATGCTTTTAAAAACTTTCAATCGTTCGTAGAACGTGCTGACGTTGATTTGACTATCAATCGAAAGACGACCTTGACAGATTGGATGAGTGAGGATGTTTGCGGCAATCGGGTATCCAAGTTGTTAGCGGTGGTGGGTCATAATGCCAGTGGCAAAACAGCCTTACTAAAACCTATCGCCTTTATACACTGGTTTGTTAGTCATTCTTTTGCAAGCTCACCTGATTCAAGCATTCCTTGTTCGCCTCATGTGCTTCATACTTTAGAGCCCTCTGAATTTGAATGCGTATTTGATTATGAGGGCACACAGTGGCGGTATGTTTTGGAGTGTACTCAGCAAAGAGTATTGCATGAAGCGCTTTATCAAAAACGTGAACGTTTTGCGTATGTGTTTATCCGCACCTGGAATTTTGAAACAAACAGTTACTCTGTAAAACAGCAAGGCTTTGGTTTAGCACCCCAATCAGCCAAAAAAGTACGCGCAAATGTATCATTAATTGCTTGGGCAGCACAATATGATGTGCCGCTTGCCAAAGATTTGGCCACTCGGATGGTTATTTCAAATGTCAATGTAGTGGGCAGATTGCCTGTCAGTGATCAGGCCATCATTTTTGCGGCGGAACATTTTTCATCCAGTCCTAAGCAACACCAGTTAATGAACCGCTTGTTATCCGAATGGGATTTAGGTTTATCCAGTGTCGAGTTGCAACAGACGCAACTGAATCCTGTTGAAGCGCCAGAAGTAAAATCATGGTTTCCTTTTGGCAGACATGTCAACGGTCCTGATAACTTTATCTTGCCTTTCCATTTAGAATCTAACGGTACGCAAGGTGCGTTTATCTTACTGTCACGCTTATTGCCTGTCCTTGAACATGGCGGCTTGGCAGTTATCGATGAATTTGAAAATGATTTACACCCTTTAATGCTTGAGTCCATACTTGATTTGTTCGCCAATCCTGAGACCAATCCACTGTCTGCACAACTGATCTTTTCAACACATGCTATAGAGGTTTTAAATCTCGTCGAGAAATCGCAAGTGATGCTAGTAGAAAAGGACGCAGATTGCCTTAGTCAGGCTTATCGAATGGATAGTATTGAAGGTATTCGTAATGATGATAACTTTTACGCCAAATACCTAGCGGGTACTTACGGCGCAGTGCCCAATCTATGAGTAAACTTAAGCAACCCATTGTACAAAGAAGAACGCTATTAATTGTCGGTGAAGGGGCAGATGAAAAAGCCTTTTTAAGCTATCTCAAAGAACAGTTGGTTCCGCGTGGGGCTGGGTTAATGGTGACTATCAAAAATGCCAAAGGCAAAGGTGCCAAGGGTGTGCTTGATTATACTATCAAACAAATCAGGATTCCTGAGTATGACTATGTCAATGTACTAACGGTTTAAGTATGATGTGGTGAGCAGTTATGGCAAGTTGATGGAATTGGTTAAGTAAATTTAGACTGGTCGGTCGGGTAACGCATTTTGTGCCCGTATAAGCATTATCACCGTTTTAAAATCTATCCATTGGTGCAGAGTAGGAAAAATTTCTTTGATTTTCAGCAAAAAACCACCCAATGAGAACTCAAACTTTAATGGACAATACCGGCTTAGAGCAAGAAGTTATCGATGTCAGCCTTTATCTGGGCTTGGGTTTAAGGTTTTTTGGCTGAAATATAAAGGTAAAAAGTTAGCTAATTGAAAACTTAACTAGGGGTCTGTGGGAAATTGCCTAAAAGCTAGACCACGAGGTATAGTCCCTATACCTGCAGGTGCAATGACAATACCTGCTGTTACAGCTCCTGTACCTGCAGGTGCAATGTCTGTACCTCCTGCTTCAGTCCCTGTACCTGCAGGAAAAATGACTGTACCTCCTGCTTCAGTCCCTGTATCTGCAGGAAAAATGACTGTACCTCCTGCTTCAGTCCCTGTACCTGCAGGAAAAATGACTGTACCTCCTGCTTCAGTCCCTGTACCTGCAGGAAAAATGACTGTACCTCCTGCTTCAGTTCCTATACCTGCTGGTACAAGGACTATACCTGCAGGTACAATACCTATAGCTCCTAAATCCATTAAACTAACAGAGTGCTAATAGTAAGCACTCTGTCCGATTTTTTATAAAGCTTGTATCTTAGTCTTTTGTTGCTCTAAATTATTTAAAGTAGAACGTAAATCTGCTAATTTAGCTTTTTCTTTTTCAATGACATCAGCGGGTGCTTTATCAATAAAAGTTGGGTTGCTTAATTTGCCTTCTACGCGTGGGAGATCATTATTGATTTTTTGAATCTCTTTATCCAAGCGAGCTAATTCAGCTTCTTTATCAATTAAGCCAGCCATAGGAATTAAGATATTTAATTCACCGACTAGCGCAATCGCTGACTCAGGGGCTGAAGCATTGGCGCGTAACCAAGTGATTTCTTCTAAACGCCCGAGCTTTTTAAGATAAGCCAAGTTGTTCTCTAAGAATTGTTGATCAGTTGCCGAACCATGTTGTAATAAAATCGGTAAGGGTTTACCCGGAGCAATATTCATCTCACCACGGATACGTCTAACCCCTAAGATAAAGTTCATCACCCAGTTGGTTTCTTCGATGGCGTCTAGTTTAATCTGCGCAGCATCACTGATAGGGTAGGCTTGCAACATAATGGTTTCAGCTGAAATACCTGCTAACGGTGCGACGCGTTGCCATATCTCTTCCGTGATAAACGGCATAATCGGATGTGCTAGACGTAAGATGGTTTCTAATACCGTGACTAAGGTATGGCGAGTGCCGCGTTGTACTGCCTCATCTTCTGATTGTAAAGAAATCTTAGCGAGTTCTAAATACCAGTCGCAGTATTCATTCCAAGTAAATTCATAAATGGCTTGTGCCGCTAAATCAAAACGATAGTTATCAATTGCATGGCTAGTGGTTGCAATCACTTGATGTAATCTGGAAGTAATCCAAAGATCAACTTGTGTATACGACACAGCTGCCCCCGAAAAACCGTTATCAAATTCTTCAGTATTCATTAACACATAACGCGCCGCATTCCACAGCTTGTTACAGAAGTTACGGTAGCCTTCGGTTCTAGCCAAGTCAAAACGGATATCACGACCTGTTGACGCTAAAGACGCAAAAGTAAAGCGCAAGGCATCTGTACCGTAAGATTGAATACCGTCAGGGAAATGCTTGCGGGTATCTTGCTCGATTTTCTTAGCTAAATGCGGTTGCATCATGCCAGAAATACGTTTTTCAACTAAGGCTTCTAATTCAATACCGTCAATAATATCAATCGGGTCTAATACATTACCTTTAGATTTAGACATTTTTTGGCCTTCGGCATCCCGCACTAAACCATGAATGTAGACTTCTTTAAATGGCACTTCGCCTTGAAACTTTAGTCCCATCATAATCATTCTAGCCACCCAGAAAAAGATGATGTCAAAACCAGTCACTAATACGCTAGTTGGGTAATGCTTAGCGAGTTCTGGGGTTTTTTCTGGCCAACCTAAGGTTGAGAATGGCCATAAGGCAGAAGAGAACCAGGTATCTAAAACGTCTTCGTCTTGTTTAAGCGGGTAGTCCGCAGGTAGATTATGTTTAGCACGAATAGCAGCTTCAGAATTACCGACATAGATATTACCTAGCTCATCGTACCAAGCGGGGATTCTATGGCCCCACCAGATTTGTCGAGAAATACACCAGTCTTGAATGTTACGCATCCATTCGTAATAAGTGTTTTTCCAGTTATCAGGCACAAATTTAATATCGCCATTTTCTACTGCCGCGATGGCGGGTTCTGCTAAAGGCGCAACTTTTACATACCATTGATCCGTTAATAAAGGCTCGATGACACTGTTGGTTCTATCACCTCGGGGTACCATTAACTTATGGTCGGCAATTTTTTCTAATAAACCCGCTGCATCAATATCAGTGACCATTTGTTTACGCGCTTCAAAACGATCTAGGCCAATATATTGCGCAGGGATTAAGTTATTTTCCTCATCCGTGTTACTACGAATAGCCGCATCAACGGTCAAGATATTAATTAAACCACCGTGTGGTAAAGCTTGAATAGCAGAGGTATTGCGATGCCGAGTCCACACCTCATAGTCATTAAAATCATGAGCTGGGGTGATTTTTACACAGCCGGTACCAAATTCAGGATCAACATAGTCATCGGCAATAATCGGGATTAAACGCCCACTTAAAGGTAAAACTACAAATTCACCTAATAAGTGTTTGTAACGTTCATCATCAGGATGGATAGCCACTGCCGCATCACCCAATAAGGTTTCAGGACGAGTGGTGGCAACGATTAAATGCCCTTGACCATTTGATAATGGATAACGTAAGTGCCACATAGAACCGTTTTCTTCTTCTGATAACACTTCTAAATCAGAAACAGCGGTGTGTAAGACAGGGTCCCAGTTAACTAAACGTTTGCCACGATAAATTAATCCTTCTTCATAGAGTTGGATAAACACTTCTTGTACGGCATCGGACATGCCATCATCCATGGTAAAGCGTTCTTTTTCCCAATCTAAAGACGAACCCATACGGCGCAATTGTCGGGTAATTGTGCCGCCTGATTCTTCTTTCCATTGCCAGACTTTTTCTAAGAATTTTTCTCGACCATAATCATGACGAGTTTTGCCTTCAGCATTGCATAAACGCTCTACAACCATTTGGGTAGCTATACCGGCATGGTCAGTACCTGGTTGCCATAAGGTGCTATAACCTTTCATACGGTGATAGCGGGTGAGGGCGTCCATAATGGTATCTTGAAACGCATGACCCATGTGCAAACTACCTGTGACATTAGGCGGTGGAATCATAATGCAATAAGATTCGCCTTCGGTTTGGGCGGCAAAATAGCCTTTTTCTTCCCAAGTTTGATACCAACGTTGTTCGATAGAATGCGGGGCGTAAGTTTTTTCCATGTGTGTGGGGGCTTTTTAATTATTAATATGATGGGTAGTAATGGGTATGCCAGCTTTTTGGTATTGACTATAGCGGCGTCTGCCAGGCATTTTAGTTGTTTCGTTATTATCTAAGATTTCCAGAATACGCTGTATATTACTAAAATCTTGTGGACACTTTGTAGAAAGATTAATCACGGTATGTTGCCAACCAGTCGGGGCAGCACCCGTGCCGATTAAAATGACGTTCTTAAATTCCGGAAGCGTGCCGTCATATAACTGGTGTGGAATAAAGCTGCTGGCTCTAAATGTCCATAGTAACTCATTGATCTTATGGCTTTGTGCGGTATCATCGGTTAATACATAACAGTAACATTCGCTACGATAAGCTTTTTCGATGAGTTTGCAAGCAAACTCATCGCGTTTATCTAGTGACTCAGATGACAGCACATAAAAGCTGACCTCAGCCATAAGCCCTGTTTAATAAATATTGCGTTATTAGCGGTACGGGTCTGCCCGTTGCGCCTTTATTTTGACCGGTACGCCATGCTGTGCCGGCAATATCTAAGTGAGCCCAGTTAAATTTTTCGGCAAATTGTGATAAGAAGCACGCCGCAGTAATCGTGCCGCCATCTTTACCACCAATATTGGCTAAATCTGCAAAGTTAGATTTAAGGAGTTCTTGATATTCTTCCCATAAAGGTAAACGCCATAAACTGTCATTGGCGACTTCACTGGCGGCAATTAAATCGTTACATAAGGCATCACAATTGCCTAATAAGCCGCTAGGCACTCTGCCCAAGGCCACTAAACACGCGCCGGTTAAGGTCGCCATATCAATCACGACATCGGGATTAAAACGTTCTGCATACGTTAATGTATCGCATAATAATAAGCGACCTTCTGCATCGGTATTTAAGACTTCAATGGTTTTGCCGGACATGCTGATTAAGATGTCACCTGGTTTATTAGCATCACCGTCGGGTAAGTTTTCAGAAGAGGGTACTAAACCGATAATGTTAAGCGGTAACTGCATTTCGGCGGCAGCTTTTAAAGTCCCTAATACCGTAGCGCCACCGCACATATCATATTTCATTTCATCCATGCCTAAGCCAGGTTTTAATGAAATACCACCGGCATCAAATGTAAGGCCTTTGCCGATTAACACGATGGGTTTAACGTTTTTCTCGCCACCTTGGTAATTCAGGGTAATTAATTTTGCGGGTTGTCTGCTACCGCGTGATACTGATAATAACGCGCCCATGCCGAGCTTTTCCATGTCGGCTTCTTCAAGTACATCAATACTGAGTTTGTCATATTGTTTGCCTAATTCGATGGCTTGCTCAGCGAGATAGGTGGGGGTGCAGATGTTGCCAGGTAAATCGCCCAGTAATTTGGTTAAATTAATGCCGTCAGCAATGGCTATACCTTGTGATAGCCCAAATTGTGCTATAGCTAAATCAGCTTCGGGTGCAGTTATGCTGATTTTCTCGACATTAAATTCAATTTGTTTGTCTGATTTATAAGTGGTAAATTGATAAGCGGTATCGTTGGCTATTTCTATTATTTGCCGCGTTTTCCATTGACGATCACTTCCGACTACATCTACGTCAGCTAAAGTACAGGTAACCGTTTTGATTTGAGTTTTCTTTAAGTTAACAAAGGCGGCTTGGAGTGCTTTTCTAAAGTTTTTACCGGATAAGGCTTCATGTTCACCTAGACCGACTAATAAAATTCGTTCGATAGTGCTATCCGGTAGAGCATTAATTAAAACAGTGGAACCTAGATCACCGTTATTATCACCACGTGCTATCACTTTATTGATTATATTAAGACTATTCTCGTTAAGCGTAGTTGCTGAACTAGTGAGTTGCTGGTCTTTGTAAACGCCAATAATGAGGCAATCAGTATGAAGGGTATTTAAGGCTGTGATTTCTAAAGCATATTCCATAACTAAACTCGTAAAAGTGGCGGATTGAAAAAAACGTATGTCATACGAGTTTAATCTCTAAACGGTATAAGACAAGTATTTCATGAAATTATACAACCAATAGCCTATAGCTATATAGTGTTGATAAAGCATAATGCTAAAAAAGCCTTAAGAAAATGAAGGTAACGACTGTTAGAGGACGTAAGAGTGGAAAATAAAAAGCCCAGATGTTCTAGTGAGCATCTGGGCTTTATGGATTATTAAGAACTAATAATCGGTATTACGTGTGACATTGCGTCACGTTAGACTTATTTTAAGCTTGGTAATACTGCAGTTTTTTCTGCTTTAACCGCTTGAAGTTCTTGTGGATCAAGACCCAGCAAATGCAAAATAGAAGGTGCAATTTGTACAGTAGAGACTGTCTTTGATTCTACCGCATGATTGATTGTAGCACCAGAAATGATAATCGGTACATGACGATCAGCTATTGCATTACCACCGTGCTCAGCAATTTTAGATAATTTACCGCCTCCATAAACAGAGCCGATTTTAGCATAACCAATAACGTCAGGATAACGTTGATCCGCAGTAGTAAGACCTAATTGTTTTGCAGCGTTAGCACCTGTATAAATAGCACTTAAGCCAGCATTTGTGAAAGTTTTTGAGATTTTAGCACCATTTGCATCTGAACTTATACCCGTACCAGTGTAGTTAGTAAGAAAAGTTTTAGCAAAAGTGAGTGCGGTATCTGATCTGTCATTTAACCATAATAAAACGCCATCATCATCCATTGCATGAGCGACTAGTGGTTTAATTTTTTGATTGGTTTTAGACCATGCCACTTCTAAGGCATTAATCATATCACCGTCATTAATGATAGTTAAATCGCTTCTTAACTTTGGAGATTGACCGTGTTTAGCAGAAACAATGATGACAGTATCAGGGTTGCCACTGATAGCGTCTTCCATTTGTTCCAAGCTATCAGAAACAAACTTAAGAGCACTTTCCAATACAGGGCCAGGAGTTGATCCAATATAACCGCCTAATTGCTTAGCATTTTTTGGTTGTTCAGGAGTACTTGAAGTATTTAACTTTTGAGCAACAGACACCGCTTGGAAGTTCATACCGAAAATAGCTGGAGTGCCAGTAGTCTTTACACCTGAGTGGTCAAAGCCTTTAATCTCATTAAGGATAGACGCTACTTTGATAGTGTCATATTTTTGAGTATCAGTATTGTCTTTTGTCCAATCAACAGCATTTTTTGGATCTAGTGCTACATTTGACACAACGCCATTGATTTCTGGGGCGAATAAATCATCAATACCAAGGCCAGAAGGTCCATTTAAGATTTCGTAAGCAGGGTGTTTATCTGTCCAAGCTGTGTGTAATTTGTGTTTTTTAGCGACTTCAAAGATTGTATTAACTTGTAAATATTGGTGTGGATAAACTGGCGTACAAGTTTTTGGATCAACAGGTAAGTTAGCTGGGTCAATTAGTTTACTTCTTACGTCTGCTGGTGAACCAACTAAAGATAAAATGCTCGCAGGTACTGATGCAGGATAACCAGGAACTAAAGTAGTTTCGATAGGGTAAACATTAGGAATGTTTTGACCCGCATCTATTGTGATGTTGCCATTTTTGTCTAGTGGCTCAAGGTTTTCAAAATAGCCAGTTTCAGCACCTAAAGCAATACCTTTACAAGAAGTTCCGCCTTTATTAGGTGAACCTACGGGTAATAATGCCCGGCTATAAGCGTCATCATAATAAATTCCCGTTGTTTTTGGATTACCACCCGTCACTTGTCCAACTAGACCAGGAAAGGAATCTGATGGGAAAGGTGTATTGGCATTTGTGTAACTGATACCTGAGTTAACCATACCCGCTAAAGTAGAAGTGGGGTATTTTTTTACAAACCAATTAAGATCATCTTGACGTAAACCATCAATTGAAATTAAAAGTACATGTTTAACCGCTAAACTTACATTCGAACCAGCAATATTGCTTGAACCACTATTATTGGAAACGTTAGTCGTGATGGATGTATTTAAATTTGACTCATCAACGCTAATAGTTGAAGCGTTGGCAGCAGAGCCGATTAACATACTAATTGCTAATGAAAGCAAAGTTTGCTTTATTTTCATGGGGCGATCCTTTAATGGTAGTTTAAATGTTCATTGTAGGTCTGGTGTATTACATTTGTATTACAATTGGATTAAATTAATAGTAAGTTTCAACATCAAGTCGTTTTTCTTTACATTATGTGTAATAAATCTGTCATTTTATTGTCACGTTTCTTTAATCAAGTTGACATTAAATTGTCACTTTTGTTGATTAATCTATTTCGTTATTTATCCGAGCTAGGTGGCACTACATGAAAAACATAGAGACAGAAACACTTATCAAAGCCACTAAAAAACTAGATTGTTTTTTAGCTGATACAGAAGAATTAATAAAAGAAGCTCAAGCTCTGAGATACCGAGTATTCGGTCGAGAAATGGGGGCAAAGTTAAAGACAGAATCTGAAGGCTTGGATTATGATGAAGTGGATAGTTACTGTGATCACCTGATAGTATATGACAATGTTAACCAAAAAATTGTTGGTTACACGCGCTTATTAAATCAAGATCAAGCTAGAAGCTTAGGACGGTTTTATTCACAAGATGAATTTAACTTAGATCAAGTCTTAGCATTACCTGGACGATTTTTAGAAGTGGGTAGAACTTGCGTAGATCCTGATTATCGGGGTGGTGCTGTGTTAACTACGCTTTGGTCATCATTGGTTCAATATGCCTTAGAAGGCCAATACAACTATTTATTAGGTTGCGCAAGCATTACGCCAGGTCCTAGTGGTTATGCGATTGATGCCGTATTTAGAAACATTGATGCAAAAAACATCGCCCCTAGCGATATTCAAGTAACACCCAGTATTGCAGTGCCTGCTGAATTACGATGTCAACGTGATGAATCAGGTATCCCGCCTTTATTAAAGGCCTATTTACGCTTTGGCGCCTTGATCTGTGGCGAACCGTATTGGGATAAAGATTTTAACTGCATGGATTTATTTGTATTATTACCCTTGGATCAGTTAAAAGATCGTTACAGCAAACATTATATGAAAGGCTATCAGGCATCTAATGAAATCGAAACTGCGGCTACTCTATAAATTAAGCCGAGTTATTGTTTTATTTGCGTATGGTTTAGTATTAGCAGGTTTAGTATTCCCTTTATTGGGGGTACTAAGCAAAGCAAATATTGCTAAAAAAAGACGTGATGCTATAAAACAAAACTGGCTTAACAGCTTTAGTGCAATTCTTAACCTGCATATTACTCAAGAAGGTAGTTTGCCAGAAGATGGCTCTCTTTTAGTGAGTAATCATATCTCTTGGTTGGATATTGTGGTGATTGGTAAATTTTTACCCGCATATTTTGTGGCTAAAAGTGATATTTCGGGTTGGCCGGTGATTGGCTTTTTAGCCAGACAAGCGGGTACTATTTTTATCCGTCGCGGTGATAAAAAACATATTAGAGAAATCAATGAGCGGATGATCTGGTTGTTAAAGCAACAATCTAATATCATCGCGTTTCCTGAAGGCACTACCACAAAAGGTGAAGAGGTCTTAGGTTTTCATGCCTCGCTATTTCAGCCAGCTATTTTAACTAAAGCACCTATTCAACCGATTGCTATAGAATATATTGGCTCATCTAAAGAATTAGCTCCGTTTGTCGGTGATGATGATTTTGTCTCGCACTTAATAAGAATGTTAAAAATGGATAAAATTGAACTTGTCATTGCATTTTTACCTGTCATTAGAAGTGCAGGCAGAGATAGAATCTCTGTGTGTCATGAAGTCAGAGAATCTATCGTCGATAAAGTTGTAATTGATGAAAAACTAACTAGGGTCTACGAGTAATATAAAATCCTCTTTGCCAACTCGGCAGTCTGGGCAACGCCAATCCTCTGGCACATCAGCCCATAAAGTACCTGGTGCGATACCTGAGTCGATATCGCCCAGTTCTTCATCATAAATATGTTCACATACTTCACAGATATATTTTTTGTAACCAGCCATTTTTAGTCCTTAACGTTAATAAGATCGAAATATATTTCTTGTGATATTAACTTTAACAGTTTTAGAATCAATTTCAATACCAACTTTATTAGGGTAATGTTAATAGAGTGTTAATATGTGTATCGCAAACATATTATACAAATCAAACGTAATTATTCAGCCCTCCTCTTTGACAAAGAGGGGTTAGGGGAGATTTTATTAGATAAATAATTACAATCAGACTAAGGGAAGCAAAATGACTACAGAATCACCATTATTAAATACTTTAGAGGCTGCGCAAGGTAAGAATCCTCTAGAATTTCCTTATGGTTTCTTTTTAGAAGATGAGTATAACGGTAGTGCTGGTGGGAGTTTTTTTTGGTACACAACTGAAGCCGAGATGCATCATGCTATACAGCATGATTTGTTAGATGTGTTATCAGACGATAATACGCAAGATAAAGATGTAGTAAAGTCTGAGATTGCAGTTGTTTTAGAAAGTGTGCTTAAGCAAGAACATGATGAACAAGAATTATTAGATACGTTAAATGCCCTGCTTATAGATATTGAAGTACAGATACGTTTTTTAGGTTCTTTTGATCAGCTTCGTAAAAGTAAGCTAGATTGGTGTCGATATCTTAGAGAAGAGTATCGAGAAGATTATCTCGAAGATATCGATGACTTAACAGAGAAAAAACTCCAGGCTTCAATTAAGAAACCTGACCAGGAAAACTTCGCCGAGTTTATTTTAGATTACTTGCTTTAGTTGTTATTTTTTGAACTTAATCGGGATCCCATCTTCTGCGCTCGCGTCGCTCAGGTTCATATTCGTAACCTTGGTAACGATATTGGGGTTCGTAATAAATAGGGCCGGGCACAGGCACATAGACTCTTTGTGGTGGCGGGTAGTAGCCTTGCGGTGGATAGTAGGCTGGTGGTGGATAATTAACCTGAGGCTGATAATAACCTTGAGGCTGATAATAAACAGGCGGCGGTGGAGGGCCTCTGGGTATCAGACTACCAATGGCAATGCCTTCTAATAAAGGTAATACGCCATCGTCAAAGTCAGCATGACTTGTAGAACATAATGATAATGTCAGTAAAAGAGTTAATAATATTTTTTGCATTGTTCAACCTCTTTAAATTTTGTTGGTATCGTTTCGGCACAGGCACTATGGATATCATCAAGATGCGCGTGTTGCCTACGGTATTTTGCTCTTCTTTTTGTGGGTGTCTCTTCTCTAAGTTTGCGTGCTATCAATAGAGGTAATTGGTAATCACCTGTATCGGTGGGTACGCCTCCAATATCTTGCCAATATTTATCATAACTTAAATGTTTATTGCTTTTCTTGTTTGAAATTTGTTGGGTATCTGAAACCGCTAATATCTGGGTTGCGCCTATTTGACAAGCAAAAGCTAAACAAGTTTCTAAAACTAGGCGAGATGGACTCAAGCCACTGAGTAATTTACAAGCCTTACTCACATATTCTTTACTATTTTCTATCTGAGCACCTTGTAAGCCGCCTATGTATAAGGTAACACCAGTAGCAGTTGTTAATAAACTGAAACGGATATTAGCTAATATTGGCTGTCCGATTAATCTTAATGATATAGTTAATTCACCCTCTTTGCTTTCATTACCTCCGTATTCTAAACTTAAGCTAAACCTTTCTTCTGTGGGTACTAGTATTTCGCCAATGACTATACCATTAGTTAGTAAAATCTCAGCTAAGAACTGAGCATCAAATAGATGGTTTAGAGTGGTGTAATGATTAATCAGTAGCTGATAGCGTAGTTTAATACAGGCATCTAAACGGAGTTGGTGACGATGCGGTTTTTCAGCTAATTGTTTGTTTACGTTAACCAGTTGGTTTAATAGCGGTGAGTTGGCGATAAACTGATACCAGTTGAAACTAATGCTGGCTTTAAAAATGCTTCGAAGGAAAACTTTAGCTAATTTTTTGGGCTCTTTGGGATGGCAAAAATAGGCTATTTGATAAGCACTTCTTATGAGCTTAATGTTGGTGCTTGTGGTATCGATTTGTGACAGGATTAAGGAATTAAAAGGGTTTGAAGTCATTAAGTAGTATTAAACTATTGAGCGATTGATATATAGGCTCTTATAGTTTTACTAGAGCTGATCTTAGCTAATATTATAGTTGAATATTGAAACTTGTGAGGCTTTGTTACAATGGTCGTTAGTTGATTTTTGATTACATTCTTACCTTGTGTTTATTGGAAGTGCAAGTAATTAATAAAATAAATTGTTCTTGAAAAACTAAAAATACCATGCTATTTTTAAGCCTAATAAATGTCTGTATTTCAAAATAAAAGGCATCGTTGCTAATCCTCTTTATCAAGCCGGTGTCAAATCGGGCCTGACTGCGGAGCATTACTTTCAATTCTATACCGTAGTGACAGTCACGGCAAATATTGGCTCTTATTTAACGGCATTATGTGCTGAGCCACTTTGATTGGTGGGTCAGGTATTGATTTATTTAATGTGACTGGCAAAGATGTTATTACTAATTTGGGTAATGGTGGGGCAGATGTACTGAATATCGCCGCAGGAGCGACAGCAAACGTAACGATCAATACGGCTTGGATAGCGATGAGTCCGACTACAATAAAAGATAAGCTATTAATGGTTTTTTTGTGGTGAAATAATATGAACAGCATTTTTCTAATGCTTAAAAGACGGCTGCTACCTCTATGCTTGAACACGCTAGGTATGAATATAATTAGGAAAAATTAAATAGCTGTAAAAATCTTAAACAGCAAAGAAACCATGCCTGCGACAAGAAAACCTAGCATCCATTTTAAAATTGTAATCTCAGCTTTTATTAGCGACAAATCCTGATCAATTTTATTAAAGCGGCTATCATAATCTGCCATTGTTTTTGCAGCAGCTCTTGCTTTTTCTTCAGATGCACCTGCATCTTTTAAAGCATCATAGAGTTCAGCTATCATTGTACTCATTGTATTATTACTCGCTATACATGAAGTCGAGGTTAATTATAGGGTATTAAAACTCTCTAGTCATTATTATTTAAGAACATAACCTAGCCAATAAATTTGTTATCACTCAGTAATCGTGGATTCGAGTAATAATAGTTATTTTGCTTGGGGGTGTTATGGTACTTCTATTTCAGGTGCTCAAGTTAACTATTCATCTATTTAACCCTTTTCTTTTCCCGCGTAGCGGGCGATTTTTTTGGCCTATGGCTTTATGCTACGATTTACTCGTCTGCAGGGTAGCCTAGGCAAACGCATTGCTGGTTTCTGTCAAGGTTCGCCCTTGTATTTCGGCTGCACGTTACAATTTGTTATAAAAAAACGGTAAGTTCAAATAAACTCACCGTTTAGTTTGGAAATATCAATAATGGTAACGACAGAACACTACATAAATAGCACCGTCTTCTGGCAAATAAACCAAACGATGTACTTTAGTAATTCGCCTAGACCAGAATCCAGTAAGATTCCCCTTGAGAGGCTCAGGTTTACCTGTTCCCTTAAAGGGATTGCGTCGGCATTCCTCTATTAGGTTGTTAATTTCATCAACGATCTTTGGATCTTCTTTTTGCCACAAAAGGTAATCATCCCATGCGATGGGAGTCCATGAAACTGCTACGTTTTTAGCTTGTTTCTTGTTTGGGCTCTTCTTGTTTTTCATTGCGGATTAGGTCGCGTTGTTGAGCCTTACCGGCTTTAAGCTGGGCAATGGATGCCATTAAACGGCTGGCATTATTCGTAGAACCAAGGAGATATAAGGTTTCCTCAATACTATTGAAATCTTCCAGAGACAGCATCACAACGTGCTCACCATTTACACGGGTAATAACGCTAGGTGTATGGTCTTTGCAAACATCATCCATCACTGTCTTCAAGCTGGCTCTGGCTTCGCTAAAAGTTAAAATGTTCATAATTTTTATCTCTATATGAATCCCTTAACTGGGTTAATATTTCGAATTCCCTATCAAACCTTTAATATATATATGAGCAACAGTGTTGAGTGCTCTTCTCTACCGTTCTGTATGGATATGACTACATATCAATTCCCCTTTATTTACCAATAGCATTATTGTACTATATATTGTACACAAATCTATCGGCTTTAGAGCATTTTTGTAGTTTTGCATGGGGTTGGTTATGGTACTTCTATTTCAGGTGCTCAAGGCACTGCGGTGGGCACAGGCCCAGCAAATACTGCGGCGATAGTAGCTGCGTGCAGTGAAGCCAATACGGCGGCTAAAATGGCGGATGCCTATACCTTAAACGGTTACAGTGATTGGTTCTTACCCTCTAAGGATGAGCTTAACTTATTGTATGCACAAAAAACCGGTGTTGGTGGTTTTGCTAATAACGACTACTGGAGTTCTACTGAGTACGATGCTAACGGCGCGTGGACCCAGAATTTCGACGGTGGCAGCCAGGACTACAACTCTGAGGACTTTACACTCCCGGTACGGGCAGTGCGGGCTTTTTAACTATTCATCTATTTAACCCTTTTCTTTCCCGCGTAGCGGGCGATTTTTTTTGGCCTATGGCTTTATACTACGATTTAGCCGTTTACAGATAATCCCCATCCTTAGCCATAGGTACTGTTAAGGAATGCATGCACAAACAAATGACCAAGCCATTTATGGCTTAACTTTTTTAATTGATTAAAGAGTTCATCTTATGACCCTTACCACAACACCTGTTAACCCAAAAACGCTTGAGAGTTCCAGTAAAGTAGTTGCCGCTTTAACCAATGCCGCCTCCATCTTAGGGTACTCGGGGAGTGTGACGGACACTTATGGTGTCTCCGCCACGGCTAATAGTGTGCTAGTGCAGGCAGACGGTAAAATAGTGGTCGTGGGTAGTGCTTATAATGTGAATACGAGCAGTGTCGATTTTGCCATTAGTCGCTATAACAGTAACGGAAGTTTGGATACTACTTTTATTGGGGATGGTCGCCAAACCACCGATTTTGGTTATGACGGTGCCTACAGTGTCAGCGCCTTAGCCGGGGGTAAATTATTAGTCAGTGGCATCAGTGTAGATCCTGCCACCAATATCAGTTATTACGTACAAAGCCAATACATGAGTAATGGCAGCTTAGATACCAGTTTTGATGGAGACGGCAAGGCTTCACGGGTTTTAACGGATACCGATAGCTTTGGACAGGGTGTGGCAACACAGGCCGATGGAAAATTATTGCAATTAGATACCAGCACTGGGTTTAGTGTGGTGCGCTATGGACTTGATGGAGAATTAGATCCTGGTTTTGGCACAAACGGTATCGTCAGTACTGATTTTTTAACAGCCACTGGCAGTACAGCGACGCCGAGACAGTTAGCGGTACAGACGGATGGTAAAATTGTTGTGGCAGGGAATGCCAGTAATGGCAGTATTGCCTTAGCGCGTTACAACACCAACGGCAGTTTAGATAGCAGTTTTAGTACTGACGGCATTCTTACAGAAAACTTTGGTAGTAAGGTTTATGCCAATAGTGTGGCTGTGCAAGCCGATGGCAAGATTGTCGTGGCTGGTTATACGCTTGATAGCACAGGTAACAACCAACTGTTATTAGCGCGTTTTAACGCCGATGGCAGTGTCGATAAACAATTTAATAATGTAATACCTGCCAAGCCAGGGTTAAGTTTTACCAATACAGCGAATTTAGTCACCACCGAAGCGGGCGGTACAGCCTCCTTCGGAGTAGCCTTAAAAACGGCTCCCCATCATGATGTGTTTTTAACATTAACCAGTAACGATGCCACAGAAGGCGTGTTTACCAGCACACAAACACCCAGTCAAACCGTTACGTTTACGCCGACTAACTGGAATCAGGTGCAAACAGTGTCCTTAAAAGGCGTGGATGATAAGATAGTTGATGGGGATATAGCTTATATCATCAGTACTAAAGTGACTTCTGATGATCTTACTTATGATGGTATGCGCAGTGGCACGGGCTTGCCTATAGCCAATATTATTGTCACTAATTCTGATGACGATGCGCCAGACACAAAATATGGCGATAGAGATCCACGTATACTGCAAGATGATATCTATCTCAATGATGTACTTATCGGTGGTAATGGTGCCAGTGATATTTACGGTAAAGACGGTCGTGATGAATTACACGGCGGTAACGGCGACGACCGCTTATACGGCGGCTATGGCGATGATGTGTTATACGGAGAAGCCGACAACGACCAACTTGAAGGCGAACAAGGTGACGATAAGTTATACGGCGGTGATGGTAACGACACCTTAAATGGTGGCACGGGTAATGACAAACTCTCGGGTGGAAATGGTAACGATGTTTTAGATGGTAATCAAGGTGCCGATACGATGGATGGCGGTAATGGGGCAGATACCTATTATGTCGATAATGCGGGTGACGTCGTGTCCGATAGTGGTACAGACACGGGTGTGGTGGATACCGTTAATATCGCTTCTTATATCAGTTCAACTTTTAAATATACCTTAGGTGTCGGTATCGAAAACGCGGTACTTAATGACACAGCCAAAGATGCCGATTTAACAGGTAATGCCAGTAATAACACCTTAACAGGTAACGCCTTTGATAACCAACTAGCTGGCGGTGATGGAACCGATACCCTGAAGGGTGGCGCAGGCAATGATAGTCTAACGGGTGGTTCAGGTAATGATC
Organism: uncultured Methylococcaceae bacterium; assembly: GCA_903873165.1. Classification (GTDB taxonomy): domain Bacteria; phylum Pseudomonadota; class Gammaproteobacteria; order Methylococcales; family Methylomonadaceae; genus Methylobacter_C. Next base: position 18,542 of record CAIQNQ010000243.1, read on the forward strand.
AGCTTTTAGGTGGTGATGGCAATGATTTAGTGTTTGGCGGGGCAATTAGATTATGTTAACGGCACTTTATCGGGTGATACAAATGGCGATAAAGTGGCGGATTTCCAATTAGCGATTACGTTGGTGGGTACTACGTCTTTAACAGCTGCTGACATTGTGTTGTAATTGTAATTTTATTCAGGTAAAGATTTAATATGAATATCCTGCTGAGGGAAGGGCATTTCAATATTATGTTCTCGTAAGGCTTTTTCAATACGAATGTACAAATTATGGGTTGCTGGTAAACGGTTTGCCATTTCATTAACAAATATTCTAATAGAAAAATTAACGGAACTCTCTCCAAAACCCACTATCAATACGCAAGGGGCGGGGTCTTTCAGTATCTCAGGAATCGATAATACGCAGTCAAACATAACTTGGTGAGCCAATTCTAGGTCTGAGCCATAAGCAATGTTGACAAATAATTCTAAGCGCGTAATAGTGTCAGTTAACGTCCAGTTGACCAGTTGACTCGTTATAAAGGTTTTATTTGGCACGACGTGTTCTTTTTGATCCCAGTCAATTAAGGTCGTCGCCCGCATTTGGATACGACTCACTTTACCCGTAATTGCACCTATCGTGACAGTATCACTCACTCGAATAGGGCGTTCAAATAATAGTATTATCCCCGATACTAAGTTTGCAAAGATCTCTTGTAAACCAAAGCCTAATCCCACGCTGAGTGCCGCAACTAACCACTGTACTTGTGACCAACTGCCCCCTAGTTCGTTTGAAATCGTGATGAAGCCTATAGTGATTAAGCTGTAATTAGCGAGTTGATTAAAGGCGTAACGGGTTCCCGCTTCTATATTAATGTGCCTAAATATTAATATTTCCATGACCCCTGAAAAGTTTCTTACTGACACGATGGCGATAAACAAATATAACCCAGCTATCATTAAGTGACTTAGGGTGATCGGTTCATAGACCTTTTGATCTTCTTTAATGACTAGATGTTGCCAAAGCACAATATTGTCTAAAAAGGAAAAGGCCGGGAGTAGGTTTTTCCAAATCACCCAAAAACCAATGACTAAGCCCAAGCCAATAAAGACGTTTAATAAGCGGGTAGTTTGGGCATTGATCTTAGGAATATCAATTAAGGGATCTATACGGGGTAAAATGGGATCTTCATTGGCAGCAGAGGCTGGTTTTTCGTGACTCTCACTTGCTTTGCGTTTTTCTTCTGCGTTAATGATGGCTAATTGATGGTTGATAAGTGTTAACCACCGCACGACTAATTGATGCAGCATGATAGCGACAAAGATGAGCCGCATGGACTGAATAATCTGTCCTTGTAACTGCAATGCACTGAGGTAGTAACCTGATATAGCAAACGTTATTAAAGTCATAGGAATAAAGTAAATGGCGGGATACCAAACAAAGCGCAATTGATTTAACCATTGGTAATTATTCTGACTTAATTCTTTATGAAATAAACCCGTTTTGGGATTTAGTAAACGTCCCCAAAATACGGCAATTGCCATCATGCTAATGATAAAAGCCAGTCTACCTAAATTATCACCATATAGCGTGTTATTACTTGCGCCAGTGCTGGTAATGATAAAGCTTGAGCTAACAGCAACATATCTTAGCCATTTAAGTTCCTTGCGTAATAATTGGCAGTTGGTCTTTTGCCACTGAAAATGTATCTGTACGACACCGTTTTCGGCAAATAATAGATAAAAATAGTTAAGAAATAATAGTGTGATGGCGGCATTTTTAAAGCCCACACCTACCGCTCGACTAAAATCATCAAGATGCAGGTCTTGATTTATTAACCAACCAAAATAACCACAGATCAGAGGTAAGGGTATGACAAGTAGCAAACTATATAGCAAGGTTTGTAAAGTGAAACTAAAGTGTTCAGTGTGTTTTTGTTTATAAATAGCTTTGTTTAATATGAGTTGATTTTGTGCCCAATCTTTACTAAATTTAAGTGCTAATATACCTGCTAGACCTAATAGGAATAAGAAGGATTTTTCGCCCAATAAATGACCCATATCGGCTGTCATTGTTAACCAATTTCTCGGTGAGACGAACCACTGGATTGAATGAAATAAATTAAAGAGTGTGTCTAAATTAACGGGGTCAGAACTTTTTACCCAGAGTAAGTTTTCATCTAAATAGTTGGTAAATTTGCTGGCCTGTGCCAACATTTGTTGCTGAGCAAAATCAAAGTCCCCTAAAATTCTTAATAAAGAGCTATCATCAGCTGCCAACTTATTTAACAGATCTTTTTGATTGTTGAGTAGCGCACGAACTTCTGCTTGAATAAGTAATCGATCAACAGCCGGTATAGCTTGATCGACTTGAATGCTGATTAATTGTTTATGATAATTATCTAAATCACTGAGTTTTTTTAGACTCTCTTCCGTTTTATATTGATTGAGACTCGCTAAAGCGGTTTCGTTTTGAAGGGTTTCATGTTGTAAATTTGCTTGAGTTTGTATGTCTAAATTGCGGCGTTGCTCACGTAATATTTTACCGAGTTCTGGGCTAATGGCTGCTAAACTTATCTTTTTATCAGCATCTTTATATTCAGTCGTAATTTCTTTAGATGCATTGTCAATTTTTATTTTTTGGTCGGTATAACTGTCAATCTTCAAGCTTACACTTTGTAGTTCTCTAGTAATTTGAATATTTTCACGTGTTAAGGCCTGGATGAGGGGATGTTTCCCCGCTAATTCTTTTTCGGCCTGGTTAAGGGCATTTTGGATGGTCTGTGTATCTTTTTCTCGACGCGCGGTCATTAAATCGCTAAGGCTGGTAATGATTGGCGTTAATTCGTTCTTTTGCATATCCAATACTTTAAATTGCGCTTTTAATAATTCAACGCGCTCAGGATTGCTGATAGCTTCTATATCCAACATTTTTAATTCAGCAGTGCGAGCATCTATTAGCGTCTTTAAATAAATTAGATTAGCGTCAGTTTCTAGTTTGCTTAGCGTTTTATTGACTGCCTGTGTAGTTTTGGTTTGGGTAGATTCTAGGTCTTGTTTAGCAGTGGCAATTTCTTCACGTATATGGGCGGGACGGGCTTCTTGTAGGTTAATCTCGTTTTCTAGTTTTTTTAATTGTTCATCTAGGGTGCTGATTTTACCTTTGATGCTGATTTCTTTTTGCTCCAATTCTTCTGAGGATAATTTAGTTAAATCTTCTGGTTTTTGTTTAGCAAGATTCGTTACTATTTGATTCAGTTCGTTTTGATAGTTTTTTAATAAATTAGGTGACTGTTTAATGGCAACATTAAAGTCGTGACTACGGATTTTATAGTTTTCAATATTAGTGAGATTATCTTGAGCGGATTGATAGATAGATAATATTCTGGATTTAAGGGTGTCATCTATGCCTTTACGATTATTTACAGTATCAATTTTAGTTTGTACCGCTTCTTTGCTGATATCGATAATCGTAGTTTGGGCTTTAAAATCAGCATGGGGTTTAGCGTGGATATTGACTGAAATTAAGCAAGTGTATAGGATCAGCGCAAGAATATAAGCTTTATACATAGTTAATAGGTGTGTTTGGGTAATAAAATTCTGTTAAATAGTGATATATGATCATTATTACATGCTTATCTTAGTTCCTACAAACTACTAAGATGTTATACAGTTGTTAAATATTATGGGTTAACAGGTTATAATTAAACCGCTGTTTAACAGTTTTATCATTCATCCATTCATTTTCACTATTAAATATTTATGACTCAAATACTCAGTTGTTTTAAAGCTTATGATATCCGTGGTCGATTACCTGATGAACTTAATGAGGACATCGCTTATAGAATTGGTAGAGCCTATGCCCAGCAGATTGGGCCTAAGCGTGTAATAGTAGGGCGGGATATGCGTTTATCCAGTAATGAGTTGGCAGCCGCCTTAATCAATGGCTTACTAGATGCGGGGGTGGATGTTTACGATATAGGTTTAGCAGGTACCGAAGAAGTTTACTATGCGACTTTTGCCTATCAGGATGCTGGGCTGGCAATGGATGGCGGAATTATGGTTACCGCAAGTCATAATCCAAAAGATTTTAATGGCATGAAGTTAGTAAGAGAACATAGTAAACCCGTAAGTGGTGATACAGGATTAAATGATATTAAGCACTTAGCTGAACTTAATCAATTTGCAGAATTAGCCTCTGTTAGAGGTGAACTTAAACACATTTCAATCGCTGAAGCCTATACAGCGCATTTATTGACTTATATTGACCCTAAAGCGTTAACACCATTAAAGATTGTGGTGAACGCGGGTAATGGTGCAGCTGGGCATGTCATTGATGATTTAGAAATAGCTTTGCAGAAAGTAACGCAGCAGCCTTTGGAGTTTATTAAAATCCATCATGAACCCGATGGACATTTTCTTAACGGTATTCCTAATCCTTTGCTGCCTGAAAATAGAGAAAGTACCATCAATGCTATTAATCTATATAAAGCCGATTTAGGGATTGCCTGGGATGGTGATTTTGATCGGTGCTTTTTATTTGATGAGACAGGTCGATTTATCGAAGGCTATTATATTGTTGGTTTATTGGCAGAAGCATTTCTTAAAAGTAATCCGGGTGCGAAAATTGTGCACGATCCTCGCTTAACTTGGAATACGGTGGATATCGTCAGTTCAATGGCTGGCGTGCCGATTCAAAGTAAAACAGGCCATGCCTTTATTAAAGAACGTATGCGTTTAGAAGATGCTGTGTATGGCGGTGAGATGAGTGCTCATCATTATTTTAGAGACTTTTCGTATTGTGATAGTGGCATGATTCCTTGGTTATTAGTCATTGAATTGATTAGTCGTTCAGGTAAGTCTTTGTCGAAATTAGTTGATGAGCGTATGTTAAAGTTTCCTGCTAGTGGCGAAATTAATCGAACTATTCTTCAGGCAGATACCGCGATAGAAAAAGTTAAGCAACATTATCAAGAATCGGCATTAAACGTTGATTATACAGATGGTTTAAGTATGGATATGGGCGAATGGCGGTTTAACTTGCGTTGTTCAAACACTGAACCATTGGTGCGTTTGAATGTAGAATCGCGTGCAAATGAAAGTCTAATGCAAGAAAAAACAGCTGAATTATTGGCTTTACTTGCAGCTGATTAAGTGTAATTATTCAGACTCCCTCGCTTTGCTCCCCCCTTTGAAAATGGGGGGAGCAAAGCGAGGATTTATCTAATAAAATCTCCCCTAGCCCCTCTTTGTCAAAGAGGGGGACTGCATAATTACGATTAAATTATTAATAAGCCATAAAATTTAGCGTGTAAAAAGCTGTTTTGTTTATAGTTTATTAAGGCACTCTGATGAGCGCCTTAAGTTTTAATTATTTCATTAACCGCATTTACTATCGCCACAATTTAAGCAAGTCATACAGCCATCCATTAATACTAAGGCTTTAGTTTGGCATTTTGCACAGAGTAGGGCTTTCGCAGGAAAGCTTCCTGATTCATCTAAAATTGAAGTGTCGCTGTGGATGGCTTCAAATTCTTTACGTTTCGCTTTTAAAAATTGTTGCTGGTGCGTATCAAATTCGGGTGTTTTTAACATACCGATCTTTTTAAGGTGCTGTTCGATAGTGCAACCAATTTCTGCTACCAATGAGGGCATAAATACCCCACCTTTTTTAAAGTAGCCACCTTTGGGATCAAATACTGATTTTAATTCGTCTACTAAAAATACCGCGTCACCCCCTTTACGAAATACTGCTGATATAACGCGTGTTAAGGCTAATACCCATTGGAAGTGCTCCATATTCTTAGAGTTAATAAACACCTCATAAGGGCGACGTTCTTCGTGCTCAGTATCTTCATTTAAGATCATGTCATTGATTGTGATATACAAAGCATGTTCTGATTGCGGGGTTTTGATTTTATAAGTAGAGCCGAATAATATTTCGGGTCTAGCTACTTTTTCATGCATGCTTTCTAAATCAAGGGTTTTTTCTTCAGGTACTGCGTTTTTTTCTTCGTTATTGATAACTTTGTAGCTGATAATTTTTTTGTTGATTTTTTGGGTCATGATGTTGTCTCTTTAAAATTTACCGTAATAGCCTTCTTTTAAGGCATCAAACAAGTTGGCGGCACTGTGAATTTCACCATCATATTCCACATCTTCATTACCTTTTAGCTCAATCACTTCACCATCTTCTAAGGTAAATTGATAAGTGGTATTTTCTAAATCAGATTCTTTTACCAAGACGCCTTGGAACACTTCAGGATTAAAGCGGAAGGTAGTACAGCCTTTTAAGCCTTGATCATACGCATATTCATAAATCGATTTAAAATCTTCATAAGGAAAATCAGTCGGTACGTTGGCTGTTTTAGAGATAGAAGAGTCTATCCATTTTTGGGCCGCTGCTTGTATATCAACATGTTGTTTAGGAGTCACATCATCGGCTGCGATAAAATAGTCAGGCAGAGCATGGCTTGGATGATCAGTGTAGGGCATCGCGTTACTGTTGACCAATTCCCGATAAGCTAATAACTCAAAGGAGAAAACATCAATTTTTTCTTTCGATTTTTTACCGGCTCTAATGACATTGCGTGAATAATGATGCGCAAAGCTGGGTTCGATACCGTTACTGGCATTATTTGCTAGTGATAAAGAAATAGTCCCCGTTGGCGCAATGGAACTATGGTGTGTAAAGCGGGCGCCTTTAGTAATTAGCTCTGCAACTAATTCAGGTTCTTCTTTGGCGATTTGTTGCATATAACGACTGTATTTAGCCATTAATACTTTACCCGCTACTTGATCACCTATTTTATAACCATCTTTCAGCATTTCAGGGCGTTTATGTAGCATTTCACCAGTCACAGTAAAGAGTTGCTCCATAATGGGTGCAGGGCCTTTTTCTTTTGCTAAAGATAATGCCGCTTTCCAACCTTCAATTGCCATGACTTTGGTAACTTCTTCAGTGAATTTTACAGAGGCAGCATCACCATATTTCATGCCAAGCATGGTCACTGTTGACCCTAAACCTAAGTAGCCCATACCATGACGGCGTTTATTAATAATTTCTTCGCGTTGTTGAGCTAAGGGTAAGCCATTAATTTCGACGACATTGTCTAACATGCGCGTAAAAATTTTGATAGTTTTACTGTAATTAGCCCAATCAAAAGCAGCGTCTTTAGTGAAAGGTTTTTTAACGAAACGCGTTAAGTTAACAGAGCCTAATAAACAACTACCGTAAGGGGGTAAAGGCTGTTCGCCACAAGGATTGGTCGCACGTATATTTTCACAGAACCAGTTGTTGTTCATTTCATTTACCTTATCAATTAAGATAAAGCCGGGTTCTGCATAATCATAGGTTGAACTCATGATGATGTCCCAGAGACGACGCGCTGGAATGGTTTTACTGATCTTACAAGCCACTAGGCCATCGTTATTGACTATATAACCCGTTTTAATCGGTAAATCTCGCCAGATAATTTGTTGACGGTCTTGTAAGTCAAGTTTATCTGTATTTACTTCTTTTTCTGTCACAGGAAAAGATAAGGCCCAAGCTTGGTCAGTTTTAACTGCTTGCATAAACTCGGCAGTTATCAGGAGTGATAAATTAAACTGCCTTAGTCGCCCATTTTCTCTTTTAGCGCGGATAAATTCAATAACATCAGGATGACCAATATCAAATGTGGCCATTTGTGCGCCACGTCGTCCACCCGCAGACGATACGGTAAAGCACATTTTGTCGTAGATATCCATAAAGGATAAGGGGCCAGAAGTATAGGCTCCTGCGCCTGATACATAAGCATCCTTAGGGCGTAGAGTAGAAAATTCATAACCGATGCCACAACCTGCTTTAAGAGTTAGACCCGCTTCGTGGACTTTTCCTAAAATGTCATCCATAGAATCGGCAATAGTGCCAGATACGGTGCAGTTAATAGTGGATGTTGCGGGTTTATGCTCTAAAGCTCCAGCGTTTGAGATGATTCGACCCGCAGGGATAACACCTTGACGCAAAGCCCATAGAAATTCAATATAAAATTGTTCCTTTTTATTGTCAGTTTCAACATCTGATAACGCTCTAGCGACGCGTTGGTAAGTTTCGTCAATTGTGTTATCAATAGCGATGCCATCTTTACTTTTTAAGCGATATTTTGTATCCCAGATATCCATAGACGCATCTTGGAATGGGATTTCTGTAACGGTATTAGTGATGACATGCAATTGTGCTGACATAGGTATTTATCTCGAGGGGTTGCGTATAAAAATGTTAATTTAAACTGCAAATCAGTGTGTTAGGTGGTACACAATAATTAGCGGAATAAAACTATATATGGATGTTTTTAAAAACCTAGGCACAATATATAGTGTTTAAGATAAATTACAATCGATATTTTTCTTACAAATGGCATTGGTTTGATGCGCGTGTTATAGGTTATTGTTTTTTCAAGTCAGGTAAAAAATTTTGCCTAATATTATTTTTTAGGCTTATTCACAGGCTATATTTGACCTAAAATTTTATTATTTACTAATCACCATATACATTATGGTTTTTATGTGTTTCAATGATCTGCGTATTTTGTTTGTTAGATTAGTACGCGCATACTATTCCATACATTTCGTAACACATTTGAGGTAATGTCATGTCAAAAATTAATAAAATTGATGAAAGTTCACCAGAAGATCAAGTAAAAGATACTATTTGCTTACCGTATGCAGAAGACAGAATTGCAGAATTGGCTTATTTTAAAGCTGAGGAAAGAGGTTTTGAACCGGGTCATGAGTTAGATGATTGGCTAGCAGCAGAACGCGCATACTCACTCTAGGCGCATCATTCTAGCTGTAAATAACGTTTTTTGAATAAATAACGATAAAGGAATGATGATGAGTGAAATACAAAGTGAAAATGACGTGGTAGATCCTTTAGCCATGTCTAAGAAAATGGTAGCAACGGTATATTTATGCCAAGCCTTAACCTTTATGTTGGCGGGTTTACCCTTAATTGTTGGGGTCGTTATCAATTTTATAGGTCGTAATGATGCGCAAGGTACTTGGTTAGAATCTCATTTTAATTGGCAAATTAAAACAACTTGGGTAGTCCTGGCAGGGTTTGCCTTATCAGGTGCTACTTTTTATATGGGGGTAGGCATGTTTATTCTATTGATAACCGTAATATGGATGGTTTATAGAATAACGTTGGGGTGGTACGCTTTAAATGATAATAAACCCATAGGAAATTGATTTTAGAGGGTATAAAAAGGTTGCCTTTAATAAGGCAACCTTTTTTATGTGCCTAATTTACTAAAACCTTAATAGTCTGCGTCGTGGTAGATGTTTTGGACATCATCTAAATCATTGAGCATTCCTAAAAATTTCTCAAACATTTCTAAATCTTCGCCACTGATAGCCGTACTATCTTTAGGTAAAAACTGAATCTCGTCTACTTCAAAATCTATCTCACCAAAACTATCTAATAGCGCTTGTTTGGCTTTAAAGTATTCTGAGTGCGGAGTAAATACGGTTATTTTACCGTCTTCACTTTCAATATCTGATACATCGACATCTTCTGCTAATAACGCTTCTAAGACGGTATCTTCACTATCATTTTTAAATGCCAAAATGGCTGAGTGGTCAAACATGTGACTCACTACACCTTGAGTACCAATTTTACATTTAGTTTTAGTAAAACAGAGGCGTACATCACCAAAGGTGCGGTTTGGGTTATCAGTTAAACAATCCACGATCACTTTAACATTGCCTGGGCCAAAGCCTTCATAACGCGCAGGTGCAAAATCTTCACCGCCGCCACCTTTAGCCTTATCAATCGCTTTTTCGATAACATGTGTAGGCACTTGGTCTTTTTTAGCGCGGTCTATCAGTCCGCGTAATGCTAAGTTTCCGTCAGGATCTACGCCACCAGCTTTAGCACAGACATAAATTTCACGACCATATTTACTGTAAACTTTCGCCTTAAAGTCAGACGTTTTAGCCATTGACTCTTTGCGGTTTTGATAGGCTCTACCCATTGGGTTATTACTCCGATATAAATATAAAAAATAAATTTCTACGATTGTAACAAATTAACCATTTTATTCTAATAAGAAATCGTTACTTTGGTGCTGCCACATCGCGTAATATTTATTTTTATTGGCTAATAATTCTTGATGTGTGCCTTGTTCAATAATTTTACCGTCTTCTAAAACGATGATTCTATCCATTTTAAGAATGGTTGAAAGTCTATGGGCAATAATGATCGCCGTTTTAGTTTTAATCAACTCGAAAATGGCAGATTGGATTTGTTTTTCAGTGAGTGAGTCTAAGGCGCTGGTTGCTTCGTCAAGGACAATGATAGGCGCATCTTCTAAAAAGGCTCTAGCAATAGCGATGCGTTGTCTTTCGCCGCCCGATAGTTTGACCCCTCGCTCTCCGACTAAAGTTTCAAATTTGTTGGGTAGATTGTCGATAAATTCAAGACAGTTAGCGTGTTTAGCGGCGGTAATTAAATCGCTGTCAGAAACAGCATTCCCCAAGGTTATATTATCTTTAATACTGCGATGAAATAAATCTGGTTGCTGAGGCACCATCGATATTTGCTGACGCAGTGCCTGTAGCGTAAAGTCTTTTGCATTAATACCATCAAAGCGAATACTACCCGCTTGTGGCTCTAAAAATCGAAACAGCAGCTTGGTTAGCGAAGATTTACCCGAGCCTGATTGCCCCACTAAAGCAATTTTCTCACCCGCTTTGATGTGTAAAGAAAAGTCTTCAAATAACTTAGGCTGCTGCTGATGGGCCTTTTGTTCATAATAACTAAAATCTAGTTTGGTAAAATCAATAGCGCCGTGCTTAATGGGGTGTGGTAAGGCGCTGGGGCTGTCAATTTCTAAATCAACTTGTCTAAAGACTTCAGCCATCTCTGACGCATCGGCTAAAGCGGCAAATAAATTTCTTATGTTACGACCAAACTCCCAAAGCCGTTGAATGAGGATAATCATGATCGATTGAAATAATACAAACGTCCCGATTTCAAAGTGGCCGGTTTGCCATTTAACGATCATTAGATAGACCAGCAATAATTCAATACCAAAGGTCATGATGCCTTGGATTGCAAAAGATAAAAAGGTAAAAAACCAGGCGATTTTCTTTTTACGATACACCTCATCAGAGGCTTGATTCACTCTTAATTGCTCGCATTGTTCCATTGCAAAGCTTTTAACGATAAATATATTACTAATCGCATCAGATAGCACACCGCCCACGGTGGAGTCAGCTTCTGCTACGGCTTTATCAAAACGCATTTTCCAAAGCGAGTACACAATATTCCACGTGATAAAGATAAACACCCAGCCTAAAAAGTACAGCGCAAACTTAGGTTCTTGTTGATAAAAGATTGTAAATGAAATGATGACGGCCAAGATGTTCATAAAGAACTGGAACAAAAACCAGTCCATGATAGTCTCGAATGACCGTGAGAAGCGATTGGCTTGTTTAATTAGGCTGCCTGAGAATCGATTCTCAAAGAATATATGCTTCTGCTTTTTTAAGACATCAAAGCAGCGTTTTTCTAGTAAATTTATGCCACCTCCATCTAAAGGCACAATGGCAATTTCTAAAAGACGCCAAGAGAACCATACCCCTGTATAGATAAAAACAATCGTCTTAAAGTTATCTAAGAGTAGGCTGAGTGTGGCTTCTGAATAAGGTAACGCCAAGCCATTCGCAATATTTTTATAGTAGATAGGCGCGGTGAGATCTAAGGTAATAGAGCAGGCCAAAGCGAATAAAGCCATGCAGAAGTAAAATTTTTTCTGCCAAATTACTTTGCAGTATTCTTTAAAAATAATGTCCATAAGGGGTGTTTAATGATCAAAGTAGCTGGCTATTATGCCGGATAATGGCGCATATTTTGCAAAGTTCTACGATATTTGTTACGTGACTTTGCATAAATAGAACTTGTAAAAATAAATTATTCTGCTTGTCAGTAGCTCTCCATTAATGATATATTTTAACACTTCAATAATTGTTGAATAGTTAAAATATGGAAAAACAGATTGCTACTACTTTATTTGAATCTCTTGCTTCGGGTGTGAGATTAGATGTTTTTAGGTTACTGGTAAAAAATGCGCCAGAGGGTTTGGTGGCAGGTGAAATAGCCCTGGCATTAGAATTGCCAGCGACTAATTTATCATTTCATCTTAAAGCCTTAACACAGTCCAATTTAATTACGGTTGTGCAAGAAGGTCGATATCAACGTTATCGAGCTAATCTTGAGCTGATGCAAGAGCTGATTGCCTATCTCACCGCTGAATGTTGTACAGGGCAAGCTGAGCTGTGTTTTGACGCGCAGTTAGTACCTGAATGTTGTTCGAATTAATTAAAATATAATAGGAAACATACTATGAATGTACTTTTTTTATGTACGGGTAATTCTTGTCGCTCTTTAATGGGAGAGGCACTGTTTAATCATCTGGCCCCAGCAGGTTGGCACGGGCTTAGTGCGGGTAGTAAACCTTTAGGGCGACTAAATAATGGTGCTGTAGAGTTATTGATAGAGAAAGGCATATCTATTGAAGGTTATTTCAGCAAATCATGGAATGATTTGCCATTGATACCCGATATTGTCATTAGTGTTTGCGGTAATGCGGCTAATGAAACGTGTCCCGTTTATTTGGGTTCAGCGATTCGTAGTCATTGGGGTGTAGAAGATCCTGCGCATTTTAAAGGTACTGAAGCAGAAATCAAAGCGGCTTTTGAAACAGCGTTTGGTATTTTACGGTACCGAATTGAGCAATTTCTCGCATTACCACTGGAAGAAATAAAGCACGACCGCGCTCGCTTAAAAGCCGAACTAGATCGTATTGGCCCTTTGTTACCTTAAGTCTTAAGGAATTACGTTATGAAAAGTATTCAAGTCTTTGATCCTGCTTTGTGTTGCAGCACTGGCGTGTGTGGTGTTGATGTTGATCAGCAATTAGTCGGCTTTTCGGCTGATGTGGATTGGGCAAAAGAACAAGGTGCCCAAATTGAGCGCTTTAATTTAGCTCAGCAACCGCTGGTATTTGCAGAAAACCCTGTCGTTAAAGCTTTTTTAGAGCGGTCTGGTGCAGATGCGTTACCGTTGATTTTGGTTGATGGGGAAGTGGCCTTAGCGGGTCGTTATCCTAATCGTTTTGAACTGTCTAAATGGACAGGTATTCCGTTAATTGCTGAACCCGCTAAATCAGCTTGTTGCGGTGGTAATACCACTTGCTCTTAATTATCACTATAGATGGCGTAACGCATGACGACTCCTGATTTTCTTAAGCATCCACCGCGGTTTTTATTTTTTACCGGTAAAGGTGGGGTAGGCAAAACGTCGGTCGCTTGTGCTACTGCCATTCAGTTGGCGGATGCTGGTAAAAAAGTGTTGCTAGTCAGTACTGACCCCGCCTCCAATGTGGGCCAAGTCTTTGGCATTGCAATTGGCAATACCATAACCGCTATTCCCAAAGTACCGCATTTATCGGCCTTAGAAATTGATCCTCAGGCGGCTGCTCAAGTCTATAGAAATCGGATTATAGATCCGGTGCGAGGGATATTACCTGAGTCCGTACTTAAAACGATAGAAGAACAATTATCGGGTGCTTGCACGACTGAAATTGCGGCCTTTGATGAATTTACTTCATTACTGGTCGATTCCGCTTTAACAGACGGTTTCGAGCATATTGTTTTTGACACAGCGCCTACTGGCCATACTATTCGCTTATTACAATTACCGGGGGCATGGACTGGCTTTCTGGAAGAGGGGAAAGGGGATGCTTCTTGTTTAGGGCCTTTAGCAGGCTTAGAAAAACAACGTAGTCAGTATAAGGCAGCGGTTGATGCGTTAGCCGATCCGCACCGCACCCGCTTGGTATTAGTGGCGCGTGCCCAGCAGGCTACGTTACGCGAGGTTTTAAGAACTCATGAAGAGTTAGCCCTCATTGGTCTATCTGAGCAATACTTGGTGATTAACGGTATTTTGCCTCAGCAAGCCGTGGGTCAAGATGCCTTGGCGATGGCACTTTATGAGCGAGAACAACAGGCACTGGCAAATATGTCTGCCATTCTCAAATTATTACCGGCTGATCGCATTGAGCTTAAGTCATTTAATCTGGTAGGTTTAGCCGCCTTAAGACAATTATTTGCAACGGACACTGCATTAGCTGCGGATTGCTCTACAACAAAGTGGCAAGCCCTAGCAGCGCCTAGTTTATCGACACTCGTTGATGACATTGCCAAAGATGAACATGGCTTAGTCATGTTAATGGGTAAAGGTGGTGTAGGTAAAACCACCTTAGCCGCTGCTGTAGCGGTAGAACTGGCTTTACGGGGTTTTCCGGTGTTATTAAGCACATCTGATCCTGCGGCTCATCTATCTGAAACTTTGAATGGCAGTTTAGACAATCTTACTGTCAGTCGAATTGATCCCCACGCAGAAACCCTACGCTATCAAAAAAGTGTATTAGAAACTCAAGGGGCAAATCTTGATGCAAAGGGCAGGGCATTGTTAGAAGAAGATTTACGCTCCCCTTGCACAGAAGAAATTGCCGTGTTTCAAGCTTTTTCAAGGATTATTCAAGAAGCGGGTAAACAGTTTGTGGTGATGGATACTGCACCTACCGGTCATACGTTGTTATTACTGGATGCCACAGGTGCTTATGATCGAGAAGTCAATCGACAAACTATGGGTAAAGCAGGGCATTATTTAACGCCGATGATGCAATTACAAGACCCAAAGCAAACCAAAGTGTTATTAGTCACTTTAGCGGAAACCACGCCTGTTTTAGAGGCTGCAAATTTACAAGCAGATTTGCGTAGAGCTGGCATTGAACCTTGGGCCTGGATCATCAATAACAGCGTTGCAGCCGTACCCGTTCAGTCAGCCTTATTACAGCGCCGTGCTGAAAACGAATTAGCAGAAATTACCGCCGTTGCCCATACCCATGCTCAACGCTATGCCCTCGTGCCTGTATTGAAAAATGAGCCAATCGGTGTAGAACGCTTACATGAACTGGCAACAAATCAAAATTTACCGGAGTTATTATGAGTCACAAAACCCGCTTAGGCTTTCTGGATAGATATTTAACGCTGTGGATATTTATCGCTATGGCTATTGGCATTGGCTTAGGCTATCTATTTCCTGAACAAGTTAACTCGTTAAATACCTGTGTGTCAGTGGGCACGACGAATATTCCAATCGCCATTGGCTTAATTATCATGATGTATCCGCCTTTAGCTAAAGTGCATTATGAAGAGTTGGGAGATGTTTTTAGGGATTGGCACTTATTAACCCTGTCTTTAATCCAAAACTGGATTATTGGCCCCGTGTTAATGTTTACCTTGGCCTTAGTATTTTTACACGATTCGCCTGCTTATATGACGGGGTTAATCTTGATTGGCTTAGCGCGGTGTATTGCCATGGTGATCGTGTGGAATGACTTAGCCAAAGGTGATAAGCAATACGCGGCTGGCTTGGTGGCGTTTAATAGCGTGTTTCAGGTAGTGTTCTTCAGTGCGTATGCTTGGGTGTTTGTCACCCTATTGCCACCGCTATTTGGTTTTAATGCTGTGTTAGTCGATATCACTATTATCGATATTGCTAAAAGCGTGTTTATTTATTTAGGCATTCCTTTTATCGCTGGATTTTTAACAAGGTTTGTGTTGATTCGGGTTAAAGATAATGACTGGTATCAACAATATTTTATTCCCAAAATTAGTCCACTGACCTTAATCGCCTTACTGTTTACCATTATGGTGATGTTTTCTCTAAAGGGAAAGTTGATCGTGCAATTGCCTTTAGACGTCGTGCATATTGCCATTCCTATGTTGATCTATTTTGTGATTATGTTCATGCTGAGCTTCTTAATGGGCAAAGCGGCAGGTGCTAATTACGAGAAAACCACCACCTTAGCGTTTACCGCCGCCAGTAATAATTTTGAACTGGCTATCGCAGTCGCCATTGCGGTATTTGGCATTAACAGCGGCGAAGCCTTTACCGCCGTCATAGGGCCGTTAATTGAAGTGCCAGTAATGATCGGCTTGGTTAATGTGGCTTTTTATTTGAAGAAGTTTTTGTGGTAGCAAGCATTTAGGTGTATAGCCATGAGTCGTTAGCAAGTTATCCCCAAAAGCTGTGGATAACTCTGTGGATTAATCTCTGTGAGCACAACTAAATGCCTAATTTCGCTTAAATTAAGTTAGATTGTCTAATATTTGGTCTATTCTTTAATGATATTATAAATCAATGGTTTATGATAAAGTTATGATTGATAATGCCTTTATTTTAGGGTGTTTTAGCTAAATTACATTAAGAGAACCTAAATTCATGAATTTGTGTGTAACTAATGTTTTTTTGTTGTAAGTGCTTGTTTTCTGCTTTCGCAGAAACCTAAAAATCGACTCAATAAATAGTCATTTTTTGTAAACTTCTAAGCTTCTTTTACCGATTAAAATGTTTAAGTAATTTATGTGTGATAGATTTACTCTTGATTGATTCTCTTAAATACTTTATTTAATAATGACACGTCATATTATGATTTTACCGTATGTCGCTGAAACTCCGACACGCCATATAATGATTTTACGGCGTGTGGCAAACTGCTTGAGACTTGTCACGAATAGTGCGTGACATGCTTCGTTAGATTTAACTGGTGTCACTGTATTTATATTTCCTTTAAAGCGAATATGAGATTAGCAAAAGAACAAATTATAATCATTAAGCATTGCGTCGCTTTCGTTTTTGGAGAAAACGCCAAAGTCTATTTATTTGGTTCCCGAGTAGATGATACTAAAAAGGGTGGGGATATTGATTTGTATTTAGAAGTTGATGATAAACAATCAGTATTTGAGAAGAAACTCACCTTGTTATCAGAGTTACGAAAGAATTTAGGCGATCAAAAGATTGATTTGATTATTAATGATTCAGCAAAAGAAAAAGATATTTACAAGAACGATTAATACCTATCAGATCAAGCCGCATTCTTCTAATTTCTTCCAACGATTAATGATCTTACAGAATATTTCTGCTGTCATCTCTGCATCATATAAAGCTGAGTGGGCTTTTGCATTATCCCACTCTAGCCCAGCTGTTTGAGCAATTTTGGCTAACACAGTTTGTTGATAAGCCAATCCACCTAACGTGGCAGTATCAAAAGTACTAAAGGGATGAAACGGACTGCGTTTTATAAGCGTGCGTTGTATCGCAGCATTTAAAAACGCAATATCAAAGGCCGGATTATGACCCACTAAAATAGCTCGCGTACAATCATTGCGTTTAACGGCGGCACGTATCGGTTTAAAGATTAAATCTAAGGCGGCTTTTTCTTCCACAGCCATTCTAAATGGGTGATAAGGATCTATGCCGTTAAACTTAAGTGCTGAGGGATCTAATTCTGCATTTTTAAATGGTACTACATGGGTGGTGTAGCGTTCGGTTATGATGAGGTCTTGCTCGGCATTGTATTCAACTATAACAGCAGCTATTTCTAATAAGGCATGCTTTTTAGCATTAAAACCAGCGGTTTCAATATCTACAATAACGGGCAGATAGCCTCTAAAACGCTGGTTTAACTGAAAGACAGGTGCTTCCATCTCCTGAGTTTTTAACATATTTTCCAATTGATCTCTTCGCCGGCTTTTAATGGGGTGATGCTGATTGTGTCTTCACCATAATAAAACGGCACTCTCCAGCTAGTTTTCGTGAGGCTTATTGTATCTGTATTTCGAGGTAAACGATAAAAATCAGCACCAAAAAAACTGGCAAAACCCTCTAATTTATCTAAGGCATTGGCTTGCTCAAAAGCGTCCGCATAAAGTTCTATGGCGGCATGAGCACTGTAACAACCCGCACAGCCGCAAGCGTTTTCTTTGGTATGGGTTAAATGCGGAGCGCTGTCAGTTCCTAAAAAGAATTTAGGGTTACCACTGGTGGCGGCTTTTACTAAAGACTGTCGATGACTTTCTCTTTTTAAAATAGGTAAGCAGTAGTAATGCGGGCGTACACCACCGGCTAATAAGGCATTACGGTTATATAAAAGATGTTGAGGGGTAATAGTTGCCGCCACGTTTGCACCCGCCGCCAAGACAAATTCTACGGCTTCTGTTGTGGTTACATGTTCTAACACTATGCGCAAACCCGGAAATTTGTAGGTAATTTCGGTGAGAGTGCTATCAACAAAGACCTGTTCTCTATCGAAAATATCACACGCTGGGTCGGTGACTTCCCCATGAATTAGTAATGGAATAGCATATTTTTCTAGTTCTGCTAATAACGGGTAGATAGCGCTAATATCTGCAACACCTGAATCAGAGTTGGTGGTTGCTCCGGCAGGATAGAGTTTAAACGCGTGAATGTATTCTGATTCAGCGGCTTTTTTAATTTCTGATAGTTCAGTTTGCGCGGTTAAGTACAAAGTCATTAACGGGGTAAAACTTGACCTTAAAGGCAGAGTTTGTAAAATTTCGTCTCGATACGCTAAGGCTTGCGCCACTGTTGTTACGGGTGGTTTAAGGTTGGGCATGATGATGGCCCGGGCAAATTGCTTAGCCGTATGTGGTAAAACGGTCTTTAAAACGGCACCGTTTCGAACATGAATATGCCAATCATCAGGTTTTGTTATGGTTATTGTTTTCATTGTTGGCCCTGAATCTGTAAAATAGTCGACTATTCTATAGTAAGTACTTGGAAAAATTAAATACAGTCCTTATAGTAGTTATTATTTTTTTGTTCTCGGAGTGGTAAATGCCAATATACGAATATCAATGTCAGTCTTGTGGACATGAACATGAGGCCTTACAAAAGTTAGGTGCTGACCCTATCGTTATTTGTCCTGCTTGCTCTAAGCCGGAATTAACGAAAAAAATATCAGCCGCTGGTTTTAGATTAAAAGGTAACGGCTGGTATGAAACAGATTTTAAAAGTGGTACCAAGAAAAACGTAGCGGGTGAGTCTGCCGCTAGTTCATCAAAAGCTCACAGTTGTCCTACAACCGGTGGTTGTAAAAGCCATTAAGCTCAGCGAAATGCGCTTCAATAATAAAACAAATTTTTAAATAAACAGGGAATATCTATGCGTACTCACAAGTGCGGAGAATTAAATACACAGCAGTTAGGTGAAACTGTATCTATATGCGGTTGGGTTCATAGACGTCGTGATCATGGTGGCGTCATTTTTATTGATCTTAGAGACCGCGCCGGTTTGGTTCAAGTGGTTGTTGATCCAGATGTCGAAGCTACTTTTGCAACTGCTGAACACGTGCGAAGTGAGTACGTTTTAAGAATTACAGGTCTTGTGCGTGATCGACCTGAAGGCACAGTTAATAAAAATATGGTGTCAGGTGCTATTGAAATTTTAGCGAAAGACATTGAAGTTTTAAATGAATCAGAAACGCCACCGTTCCCGATTGAAAGCGAAATAGAAGTTAACGAAGAACTCCGTTTACGCTACCGCTATGTAGATTTGCGTCGCGTTGCGATGCAAGAAAAAATGAAAGTGCGTCGGGATGTGACGCGTATTTTAAGAAATTTCTTAGATGATAATGAGTTTTTTGAGATTGAAACACCTTATTTGACTAAAGCGACCCCAGAAGGTGCCCGCGATTACATCGTACCGAGTCGTACCCACGAAAATTCTTTTTTTGCGTTGCCACAATCACCGCAGTTGTATAAACAAATGTTGATGATTGCCGGTTTCGATCGCTACTATCAAGTAGTGCGTTGTTTCCGTGATGAAGATTTACGAGCGGATAGACAACCTGAATTTACGCAGCTTGATATCGAGACTTCTTTCATGAACGAGCATGAAATCATGAACATCATGGAAGAGATGATTCGACAATTATTCGCGAAAGTGATTAATGTGGAATTAGATGCTGAATTCCCACGCATGAGTTATCAAGAAGCCATTTCTCGTTACGGTATTGATCGTCCTGATCTACGTATTCCTTTAGAGTTAGTTGATATTGCTGACGACATGAAGGATGTTGACTTTAAAGTATTCTCTGCACCTGCAAATGATCCTAAGGGTCGTGTGGTCGCAATGCGTGTCCCTAATGCGGGCGATTTAAGTCGTAAAGATATTGATGATTTAACTAAATACGTGAGTATTTATGGTGCAAAAGGCTTGGCGTATATCAAAGTAAATGATTTAGCCGCTGGTTTGGATGGTTTGCAATCACCGATTGTTAAATTTGCTCCTAAAGAAGTGTGGGATAGTGTTCTAGCTAAAACGGGCGCTCAAAATGGCGATTTAATTTTCTTTGGTGCTGATAAAGCCAGTATCGTTAATGAAGCAATGGGCGCGTTACGCGTTAAGTTGGGTCATGATTTAAATATGCTACAAGGTGAATGGAAACCCGTTTGGGTGGTTGACTTCCCAATGTTTGATTGGGACGAAAAAGCCGGTCGATTTAATGCGATTCATCACCCCTTTACAGCGCCTAGTTGTTCAGTTGAAGAATTAATCGCAAATCCAGGTGCGGCATTATCACGCGCTTATGATTTAGTCTTAAACGGTACTGAAGTCGGCGGTGGTTCTATTCGTATCAACCGTACTTCTATGCAACAAACCGTGTTTGAAATTTTAGGCATTGGTGAAGATGAAGCCAGAGAGAAATTCGGCTTCTTGTTAGACGCCTTAAAATACGGTGCGCCTCCACACGGTGGTTTAGCGTTTGGTTTAGACCGTCTAGTTATGTTGATGACTGGCTCTACTTCTATTCGTGATGTGATTGCTTTCCCTAAAACTCAATCAGCTGCGTGTCCATTAGTGAGCGCTCCTGCTGTGGTCACTGATGAGCAATTAAAAGAGTTGGGTATTCGGTTAATTAAGCCAGCTGGCAAAGAAAAAGTTAAACAAGACTAAGTCTACTCATTATTGAGGGGCAAGCACGGTGCTTGCCCCGCATACCTTTACAATACGATGGCAAAAAAGGCCAAAAAAGAATCCCAAGCAAAATTATCAGCACAAGCTAAGCAAATGACGTCTTTTTTTGCTTGGGAAGAGGATGTTTTAATTCTTAATGTTTTGGGTACGCCTGCGGCTAAAATGGATGCTATAGGTAAAGTGAAGGGCACACAACTAAAAATAAGTGTCACTGCTGAACCCAAAGACGGAAAAGCAACTGATTATATGGTGCGTTTTTTGGCAAAAGAAATGGATGTAGCCGTGCGGGATATTGTGGTGGTGTTTGGTCGTGAGAATGTTAATAAACAACTGCGTATAAAAGCGCCCAAAAAATTACCTTCTGTTATCACTTCGTTAGCTTAGCGATATTTTCAAATAGGTAATCTTAATGTTTATGTTTTCAATACTACAGAAATCTACGTATTACGGTCATAATATGAGTGTAATCTTTCTAAATTTTTTACTGGTAAATAAATGACCTCAACACCTTTTCTTATCCAAGACTATGCCTTACTTGATGATGAAGAATGTGATGCCCGTATAATCGCGGCTAAAGCAAAATTGGGTAAACGCTGTGTGGTATTGGGACATCACTATCAACGAGATGAAGTGTTTAAACATGCTGATTATTCGGGAGACTCTTTAAAACTTTCTAGAGATGCGGCGCAATCAGAAGCTGAATATATTGTATTTTGCGGCGTGCATTTTATGGCGGAAGTGGCTGATATATTGTCGCGACCCGAGCAGATTGCTATCTTGCCTGATTTAGCGGCGGGTTGTTCAATGGCTGATATGGCCAATTTGCTTAAAGTCCAAAAATGTTGGCAGGAACTCTCTAAAATAATTGATGTAGAAAACGAAGTGACCCCTGTCACTTATATTAATTCTGCTGCTGATTTAAAAGCTTTTTGTGGTGAGCATGAGGGTATTGTATGTACCTCATCCAATGCTCAAAAAATCTTAGAATGGAGTTTTGCTAGACGCTCAAAAGTCTTATTTTTCCCTGATCAGCATTTAGGTCGTAATACCGGTTATCGCATGGGCATTCCTTTGGAAGAAATGGTCACTTGGGATTTTAATAAGCCACAAGGTGGTTTAACAGTAGAGCAAATTAAGAATGCTAAGATCATTCTCTGGAATGGCTATTGTTCTGTGCATCAAGTCTTTAAACCTGAACAAATTGATAACTTTTTAGAGCGTTATCCCGAAACTAAAGTCATTTCTCACCCTGAAGCTTGTTTTGAAGTCTGTGAGAAAGCGGAGTATGTGGGATCAACTGAATATATATTAAAGACAGTACGAGCAGCAGAGCCAAATACACGTTGGTTGGTCGCGACAGAGCTAAATTTAGTGAATCGTCTGCATGAAGAATGTAAAGGGCAGGGCAAGAACGTGCATTTTATGTCACCGACCTTGTGTATGTGTTCAACAATGTTCAGGACAGACCCGCAACATTTGACTTGGGTATTAGAAAACTTGGCGGCAGGTCATGTGATTAATCGCATCATTGTGCCAGAAGAGCAGGCTAGGTTAGCTAAGTTAGCCTTAGATAATATGTTGGCTATTCACGTTTGAGTTAGTTGGTTACTTTATCCCTTAGATTTAAACGATCTTGGGGATAAGGTAAACTAGCTAGAAGTATGGCTTACAATGATTTTAAAAACTCAAGTACCTCTTCAACATGGTTTTTTACTTTAACCTTACGCCATTCCTTAATAAGCACACCGTTTTTATCGATAATAAAAGTGCTGCGCTCTATGCCACGAACTTCTTTACCATACATATTTTTCATCTTGATGACGTCAAAAAGCTGGCAGAGTTGTTCATCAGAATCTGATAATAGATCAAAGTTAAAACTTTGTTTGGTTTTGAAGTTTTCGTGACTACGCAAAGAATCCCGTGATATTCCAAATATAAGAGTATCTAATTCACTAAAAGTCTCTTTCGCGTCTCTGAAGGCTAAACCTTCTTGCGTGCATCCAGGCGTGCTATCTTTAGGGTAAAAATAAAGCACTACATTATGAGTTTTTAATTCACTCAGGCGGATAGTTTTATCACCAGTCGCTGCGATTTCGAAATCAGGTACTACATGTCCATGTGTAATTTGAGTCATAATATTATTAGCGTTTTATAGGTTCAAGAATAGCATCTATATTCAATTGATCGCAAAAATCTAAAAATTCTTCTCGTAAGGATAATAATCCTAGTTGGGGTGGAACTAAGATAATGAATTTTGTAGAAAATACACTGGATTGAATATACGGGGCTTGGTATGAGCTACCCGTAATTTCTTCAATCAATACTTCTCGATCAAATAAAAACGTCGTGATGGATTCAACGACACTTTCTTTATCAAGAGAAATGGTTTCTAAAGAGTAAGGGATACAATTATGCGTTTTTTCTTTATCTTTAATGTCGGGTCGAAGCGATTGAATTTTTATATCCAAGCGTTTTTCAATGTGTTCTAGCGTACTTTCAACTTTGGCTATTTGGTTCCAGTTGCCTTGGATAAGAATATAACCGGCAGCGGCATGTGAGAGTTGTGATGATCTAATTTCTACAATGTTGCAGTTGCAATCCCTTATAACAGGGAGTATTTCACCCATAAGATTGTTTAGATTATTATTTAAAACAGATATGATTAGTTGCATCGGCGACTTTTAATTGTATTTTTATTGATTTTAACATCATAATTACTAAAAGATTATGAACATTACACATTATCTGCTTAAAATACGATATATTTTTATTTAGTCATGTTCTTTTATTTCCTTTTTATCATCAGAGTATTTCATATATGACCAAAAAGCCAAAATATGTAGTAAAAAATCGTTTTGCTGACAGTAAATTAGCTGAAGATGAAATTGTCTTGGCCGACTTAGCCGTTAATTTAGATGACTCGGATATTGCACCCGTTCCAATAGATCATTTTTTGGAAGATGACGATATAAATGATGATACTTTAGTTGATAGTTTGTTGGTTGATCATCAAACTCAACATTTTGATGAGAAAAAATACGCCTTAGGCGATGAAAAAGTCATTGAGGATATTAATTTAAATGATGATTTAGAAAACTCTGCCCAGTTTAAAATTGAACCTGTTGACGATTTAGTGAGCAATGACAAACAATTAATTTATGACCCGCAGGAAGTTCAGGCTGAAAACCCAAAGCTTGAGCATGACAACAAGGTTTTAAATAAAAAAACAGTGTCTGAAGAAACAACGATTATGAGTGCAGATAATAATGAAAGTATTGACATAAAAACACTTGAGCCTAAACCAGAAATTCCTCCAAAATCTAAACCTGACTTACATCCTGATGACAATGCGGCGGCATTGCGTTTAATCAAAGAAACGCTGTTGGCTGATAAAGCTTTTATAACATCGGTAAGTGAAAAAACTCAACCTATTAAACCTTATATTCCACCCGTTATAAAAGTATCTAAAGGGAGTTGGCTAAATAATGTGATATTGGGGGTTATAGGACTGATCTTGCTAGGATTATCGATTAAGGTTTTTCTATTATCAGGTGATGTGTCTAAATTACAATTATTAACTGCAATACTAGAAGAAGATGTCACTCAGTTACAAGAGAAAAAAATTGTCAATAACCCTAACCCAGGTTTACCTGAATCAGCACTCCCCAATAATCAAATTGCAGTACCCAACTTACCACATCAAGCTCAAAACACCCAAACAGCACATGACTTAAAACAGGTTGCGCAAGTGTCTCCAATTGTTTTAGATAAGAAGACGACTATGCTTCCAGAAAAAAAAAGGTCTGAGTTCACAGAGAAATTAAACAAACCAGCTGAACAAAATAAAACACCTGAGCAAAATAATAAATCTTCCATTAAGCAATTGACCAAGAAATCAAAGAGTAAACTAGTAACAACGATCAAAGATCATGAAACTAAAGTAACCACTAAAAAAGAAACAGTATTAGCCCCTTGGTCGGTCAATGTGCTTGCTTTTAAAAATGAAACTGAAGCCAAGAATAGAACTTCAAAATTAATTGCTCAAGGTATTCCCGTTAAAATTGACCCATTCCACACCAGTAAAGGTACCTGGTATCAATTAAAAATAAATGGATTTAAGAATAGAGACAATGCCCAGTCGTATGCTAATAAATTACGAAAATCAATTAAGTTGAATAGCATTTCAGTAGTGGCTAATTAATGCTTTCACATATTGATCCTAAGTCCCAAGTTTCAGTTCGTCAGAATCTCAAATGGTTATTTATACTTAGAAACTTAATGATATTTTGTGAAGTAATACTCATATTATTAACCGTTCATGGCCTTGGAATTCGTCTACCGGAACAACAATTATGGTTGGTGGTGTTATCCGCAGGGGCTATCAATGTGTATACTTCGATGCGTATGCAATCCGATGAGGTTGTTTCGGAAATGGAAATATTTACCCAAATATGTATTGATGTTTTTTCGATTGCCGCCCTGCTATATTTAACCGGTGGTGCATCTAATCCCATTACCTGGGTGTTCTTACTACCTGTTATTATTACCGCTATTATGTTACCGCAAGCTTATGCTTGGTACATGGTTATATTAACTACTTCATTGTATACTATGTTAATTGCGTTTAATATTCCACTACCTTCTGTAGAGCCGCATATTCCTGACCCATCAATGATGATGGCTAATATGGAAAGTTATCAAATGTTCCAACACATGCACGAAATGAATGATAAAAGCTATTTCAGTTTACACATGTTTGGTATGTGGTTTGGATTTGTATTTAGTGCGGGCTTAGTGGGCTTTTTTGTCGTCGAATTAGCCAGAACTTTGCGTGTCCAAGAAAGAAGTTTATCTAAGGCAAGAGAAAATGCCTTACGTGATGAACGAGTCGTTGCTCTAGGGACTTTAGCGGCGAGTGCCGCGCATGATATGGGTACCCCCTTAGGCACAATCGCTATCGTTTCTCATGAGTTAGAACGAGACTATCCTAGTCATCGTTATCCTGAATTATTCGATAAGATGCGGATTATTCAGGATCAAATAACAAGATGTAAAGAAGCCTTATCTGTCATGTCAGCAACCGCTGGTGAAATGCGTGCAGAATCAGGGGGTGTCATCGGTTTAATTGATTATCTTGAAGATGTTATTAATCAGTGGCGCACCCATTTACCCGGCGTTAAGCTGAGTTATTTTCTTGATCCTGACGTAGCTCTTGACGCTAAAATAATTGCAGAACTCACCTTGACTCATTCTTTAATCAATATCCTTAATAATGCGGCGGAAGCTTCTCCGATAGAGCTGGGAGTAGAGTTTCATGCGAGTTGGGATTTAGACTTTATCACTATTAAGATTCGAGATTTTGGACTAGGTTTTCCAGCGGATATCGTAGAGTCAGGTGGTAAGCAGCCCGTAGTGAGTAAAAAACGCGGCTTAGGTGTAGGCTTGTTCTTAACCTACTCTACTATTAATCGCTTAGGAGGTGTCATTAAACTATTCAATTGTGAATCCGGTGGTGCCATTGTTGAAATTACCCTACCTTTATTAAACACTGAGACTATAAATGACGAGTAATGAAAATGATAATCCAAGGTTGTTGTTAGTGGATGATGATGAAACATTTTGCAGTGTTTTAAAGTCAGCACTTGAAAAAAGAGCCTATGAAGTGATCATTGCCAACAACGTAAAAGATGGCATCTATCAAGCAGAAAAACATATACCTGAGTATGCAGTGATTGATTTACGTATTGGTCATGAATCAGGGCTTGAATTAGTAAAAACATTAATCAGCCTAGATGATAATACCCAAATAGTTATGCTGACTGGGTTTGCTAGTATCGCAACAGCCGTTGAAGCTATTAAATTAGGGGCTGTACATTATTTGACTAAACCCGCCAATGCAGATGAAATTGTCAGCGCCTTGCATAAAAACATTGGGGATTCATCGGTAGAAATAAGCGAAAATCCGCTTTCTGTAAAACGCTTAGAGTGGGAGCACTTACAAAAAGTATTGATGCATCATGACGGTAATATATCGAGTGCCGCTCGAGCATTAAACATGCACCGACGTACATTACAAAGAAAGTTGGATAAAAAGCCCGTCAGAGAATAAGTTATGTATTCAAAAGCAATATTTGATGACGAGTGTCGAGCTTGTCCCCGATTGGCCTGTTTTTTGGATGACGTTAAACAACAATATCCGCATTATTATTGTCGCCCCGTGTCACCCTTTGGTGATGATAACCCACACTTATTGATCGTTGGTTTAGCACCTGGCTTGCATGGTGCTAACGCTACGGGTAGACCTTTTACACAAGATTATGCCGGGATTCTGCTTTATGAGGCACTCTATGAGTTTGGTTTTAGTAATCAAATTAATTCAGAGTTTTTAGGTGATGGACTTGTATTAACGGGTTGTCGAATTACTAACGCCGTTAAATGTTTGCCGCCTCAGAATAAGCCCACAGGAATTGAAATTAATCAATGCAACCATTATCTGGCGGCAGAATTAACAACATTAGCAGAAAATGCTGTTATTTTAGCGTTAGGTTCAATTGCCCATCTTGCAGTATTAAAAGCCTTTAATTTAAAGCAATCTACGCTTAAATTTGCTCACAACACAACACACCCATTATCCTGCGGACATGTTTTAGTTGATTCATATCATACCAGTCGTTATAACGTCCAAACTAATCGTTTAACCAAGGACATGTTTAAAGACGTATTTATTACGATAAAAGAATTATTAACAAAGATTGACACGTAACTCGTGGATTATCACACAAAAAAGCCAAAGGCTTAATGCATCTGGATTTCATAATTACTATATAAATTTATTTACACAACAATAGTATTTATCGGATCTGTCCGAACTCCAGAGCCGTTAGTGCCGATAGCTCTTACCCGTACCCAACTATTTTACACACTGTACACACCGGTTTGTAATATTAAAGTCATAAATCACCTTGCTGTTAGTGATATCATATCGAACAATTTGTGCATCTGATTTGAGTTGAAATGTACTGATGCGAAAAGAAACATTATTAATTTAAAGTTATAGGTATTATTTCAATCAATAAATGGTATCTATAACCGACATTCCGCACCCTCAAAAAATAAGCATTCAAAATCAATTAATTGAAAATTATGTTGCTATTTAGCAAAAAAATATATGATTGAATATCAATAAGATGCCCAAGGGGTGCGGAATGTCGGCTATAAGTTGGGCAAAAGAAGAAATACACTGGTAAGGAATAGAAATGAGACAATTTATAGATCGATTTTTAGTTAAAACAGAGTTTTTTTGGGTTCCATTTGTGTTTATTTCTGCTCATATTATGAAAAGAGTCAGATACATTGGTTTTCATAGATTACCTTTATCTAAAAAGGCTCTTTTGAAAGTAGGCGTTTTTCCTGTTACAAATCATTACTATGAACCGCAATTCGATTTCAGCGAAACAAATCACTCTTTCTCTGAAGAAAGAAGTCTGCCTGGCATTGATTGGAATATTAAAGAACAATTGAGTAAGCTCACGGAGTTTGTTTTTTCCGAAGAACTTAAAAATATTCCAATTGAAAAACAAAATTCAGATATCCCACAATTTTATTTAAATAATAGCGCATTTGGATTTGGAGATGCTGAATATTGGTATCAACTGATACGGTCAAAAAAACCAAATAAAATATTTGAAATTGGCAGTGGCAACTCAACTCTCATGGCAATAAATGCCTTATTGAAAAATGAAGAAGATAATCCAGAATATAAATGTAAACATGTTTGCATAGAACCCTACGAGATGCCATGGCTGGAAAAAACAGGAGTAACAATTATTAGAAAAAAAGTTGAGGATATTGAGCTTAAGTTTTTTTCTGAATTAGAAGAGGGTGACATACTGTTTATAGATTCATCTCACATCATAAGACCTGGCGGTGATGTACTATTTGAATTCTTACAAATACTCCCATCACTAAAAAAAGGTGTAATTGTTCATATACATGATATTTTTTCTCCAAGGAACTATTTAGATAAATGGATAAAAGAGGATATCCGATTTTGGAATGAACAGTATTTATTGGAGGCATTCTTGTCAAATAACACTTCTTGGAAGATTATTGGCTCATTAAATTATTTGCACCATAATTATTTTGAATCATTAAAAAAAGTATGCCCGCTTTTAACTCAAGATAAAGAACCTGGATCTTTTTATATTCAAAGGATTCAATAACACTAATTAGATTTTCTTATTTTAAAATAGTTGTCGCCAGACTTTAAGCTGTAATTTGATAACTACATCAAGTTAATTTGTGTTTGTTACTAACTAATCAAAACTAATTTATGAGTACAAGTCAGAAAATTCGTATATTACTTTCTGCGTATCAATGTGGAATAGAGATGGGGTCGGTTTCACAGATCGGTTGGGAATGGTATAGCCGTTTAAGCGAAGATTGTCATGTTACGTTGTTGACTCATATACGTAACCGTCCTGCATTAGAAGCCGCAGGAGCACCTTTATTTGACTCTAATATCATTTTTATCGATACAGAATGGTTCTCAATGCCATTATATCGCTTTGCTACACGTTGTTTCCCTCATAGTGGGCAATCTAGGTTTTTAATTGCTTCATTAGATTTTTTTGTTTATGACTGGGTTGCTCTGCGTCAAGTTCAGCGTAAATTAAAAGAATGTGTTGGTTGGGATATTGTTCACGTTGTTACGCCTGTTTCACCATTTGTAGCGACACATTTGTATAAACTTAATATTCCTTTAGTTTTGGGACCTTGGAATGGAGGGATGCGGTCACCCACAGCTTTTCCAGAAATCATGCGGGCCGAATCAGGATGGTTTTATCCGATACGTAATTTAGGGCGAATATTTGATGTCATAATTGGTTCAACACGTCACGCCTCTATTATCTTCACAGCAACTCAGGCAACTATTGCGGCAATTTCTAAACGATACCAACAAAAATGTAGGTTTTTGCTTGAGAACGGTGTCGACTTAGATTTATTTTCTGTTGCGCCGTATCCGCCATTTCCGACTGATACCAATCCATTACATATTGTCTTTGTTGGGAGATTGATACCTGTTAAAGGCGTTACTATGTTACTGAAAGCGATAAAAGAGCTAGATTTTCCTGTGCAATTGACTGTGGTAGGTGATGGACCTGAGCGTACTAAATTAGAAGCGGTCACAGCAGATTTACAACTTGCTGAACAAGTTAATTTTAGAGGTAACTTATCTTTAAACGAGGTCTCTCAACTTATACGCCTCGGACATGTCTTTTGCCTGCCTTCAGTTAAAGAGTCAGGTGGTGCTGTATTACTGGAAGCTATGGCGGTTGGTCGTCCTGTGATTGCTATTGATTTTGGTGGGCCAGCAGAAATAGTTGATGACGGTGTTGGCATAAAATTACCAGCTACAGGTGAAGCTGATGTTATAAATGGCTTAGTTGCTACTTTCGTAGATCTTCGTGAACATCCTGAGCAGTGGAGGGCACGAGGTCAAGAAGGACGTCACCGTGTTGAAAACAATTATAGTTGGGCTGCTAAAATAAAAATAGCCATCGGTTTTTATCGTCAAATATTAGATGAAAAACGATGAGACCAACGTATTGCTTTTTTGTTAATCAATTCCAGTATTTTTCAAAATAATGTCTATTCAGGTTAATAGCTATCGCTTTGATACTATTGAACGATACCTGAATTTTATGACTTTAACGAATTTTAATTCAACCTATAGAAATTTAAAATAATGAATAAACGTGATTTAGTAAAGGTTGGATTTAAACATGCGCATAATAATTTCATGGAATCTTTATATTTAAAGACTGGAATTGATAAAACTAAACCTATAGTGGTTTATGGAATAGTCAATGAATACTGTAATTATAAATGCCGTTATTGTGAATTTTGGCGCATGCCTTCTTATATGAATGAAATTTCAATCGAAGATTGGAAAAATGCTTTAATGAGTTTAAAAGAATACATCGGCCCTTATCATATTGAGTTTTCTGGCGGCGAACCCTTTTTAAAAGAAGGCTTTATTGATCTTATAGAATTTTGTTATCAAAACGAACTTAAATGGGGGGTAACTACCAACGGATCTGCCTTAACAGATTCTATTATAAAAAGGCTCGTTGCAGCACGCCCATTTAATATTAATATTTCTATCGACTCTCATGTTGCTGAGGTTCATGATTTTTCTCGAGGTATTGTAGGTTCTTTTGAGAGAATTACCAAACAGTTAAAAAAATTAATTACCTATCGAAATGATCAAGGTCTTTCGTTTCCGATAATTCTTAAGCCTACAGTTCATGCTGCTAATTTACATGTTATTACTGATTTTCCTGACTGGGCATCAGAGTTGGGAGCTACAGCTGTAAATTTTCAACCTTTAGATCGATGGACGCCAGAAACGTATGACGAACTTTGGATTAATGAAGAAAGAATAAAAGAACTAGAAGTTGTTGTAGAGAGTTTAATTAGTCAAAAGCAAGCGGGTTCACCAATTCTCAATAGCATCATGACTTTGAATTTGTGGCCTGCTCATTTTCGTGAAGAAAAAGCACCAGAGTCTGCTGGAGCGTGTAGGGTTGGTTTACGTAATTACTTTATTAGACCCAATGGTGATGTTGAAGTCTGTTGGTATTACTCGCCAATTGGTAATGTAAACGAACAAAATGCCCGTGAAATATGGGAAAGTGATATTGCAAAGTTGAGACGACAAGAAACAACTGAATGTGATCGCCTGTGTTTATTTACATGCTTATCTCAAAAAACGATTTTAGATAAAGTAAAAATGGCCTTAACTCTTATAAGTTAATGTTCTATGAACTCGGCGATAGCTAAAAAGTCCCTTAAAAGCCATTCTATAAAGTGTTATAATTCAACAAAATATAACCCTAAGATTCTAAGTTTTTTGTGCATTCAGACCCAATTAAACCGATTTATACTTGGAAAGGCATTTATAAAATTGCTTTAGAGCACAAGAAAACCCTCATTTATTCTCACCTCATTGCCATTTTAGCCACTATCGCCAGTGTGCCGGTACCGTTGTTAATGCCCTTATTGGTCGATGAGGTTTTACTAAATAAACCAGGCATGGTGACGGCGTTTATTAATCGTTGGTCACCTATAGAATGGCAGTTACCTGTTTTATACATTACCGTCATTTTGGTGGTCAGCCTTTTGTTAAGGCTGATTGCCAGTATTTTTAATATTATTCAGGCCAGACAATTCTCCTTAATCTCTAAAGAGATTATCTTTCGGATCAGAAAAAATTTAATTAATCATCTACAGACTATTTCTATGTCTGAATACGAGAGTTTAGGTTCTGGTAGTGTGGTGAGTCATTTAGTTAAAGATTTAGATACCATTGATAGTTTTATAGGTACGACCGTCAGTCGCTTAATCGTCGCGTTTTTAACTATTATGGGTACTGCGGTTATTTTGCTA
>CAIQNQ010000244.1 GCA_903873165.1 uncultured Methylococcaceae bacterium
ACGCACCTTTTTTGAACAAGTGCGAACTTTACTTCAAGTTATTCCGTTTGATAGCTGGGAACATTTCATGGCATTTATGCTGGATGGGCAGAAGAAAAATACCTAGAAAAATATATGGTTTTAAATTGGGAATTGCTGGCAGAATATGGTAAAAACAATACGTGCTTTAATTTAGATTACACAACGTTCAGCCATGCATAATCAAAGCTAAAAAAGACTAATCTTGTCATAAAACGCGCATAGGCATGGATAAGATAAACTCGCTATAACCCTTTCCGCTTGTAATACATTACGCATTGAATGCACTTGTTGAGTCCGCGAGTTATAATACTAATCAAGTTGCTATGAAATTAATGTATTTTTACAGCAATATCCGTTTTTAATCCTAAAGGTGTTATGAGTAAGCAAAGAAAAGCCGTTGCGCTAATTTCAGGTGGTCTTGATTCAATGTTGGCCGCGAAAATAGTCATGGAACAAGGTGTGCATGTCGAAGGAATTAACTTTTTTACCGGCTTTTGTGTTGAAGGTCATACCCATGCGATTCGCGAGAAAGATAATGCCAAGCCCAATCGAAATAATGCCTTATGGGTTGCCGAGCAATTAGGTATTAAACTGCATATCGTGGATGTGATTGAAGAGTATAAAAAAGTGCTCATCAACCCAAAACATGGCTACGGGACTCACATGAATCCGTGTTTGGATTGTAAGATTTTTATGGTCAATAAAGCCAAACAATGGATTGAAGAAAATGACTTTGACTTTATCATCACTGGCGAGGTGATAGGTCAAAGACCGATGTCCCAAACAAAATCAAAAATGCCCATCGTCGCTAAACAATCGGGCGCTGATGATTTATTACTCCGTCCTATGTGCGCTAAAAATTTACCAGCAACTAAGCCTGAACTTGAAGGTTGGGTAGACAGAGAAAAGTTACATGATATTACTGGGCGTTCACGTAAGCCACAAATTGAAATGGCTAAGCAATTTGGTATTGATGATTACTCGCAACCAGCGGGTGGGTGTTGCTTCTTAACGGATAAATATTATTCGGCAAAACTCGTGGATTTATGGAAAGCCCAAGGCGATAAAGATTACGAATTAGATGACATCATGTTATTAAAAGTGGGCCGACATATCAGACCAAAACCCAACTTTAAACTGATTGTTGCCAGAGAAGAAGGTGAAGGACGTTTTTTACAAGGTTATAAAAAAGACTTTATTAGTATGCATTGCTCTAGCCATCCTGGGCCATTAAGCTTAATTGACGGTGAACTGTCAGCGGAAGATTTGTTTTTTGCCGCCAGAGTTGTGGCGCGTTATGCTCAAGGTCGAGATGAAGACCAAGTGGACATAACCATTACTCAGAAAGACGGTTCTGAAAGAACAATACAAGTGAAGCCATTTTCAAAAGCAGAAGTTCTTAACGAATGGCACGTTTAAACGATTAATTATGCAAGCCATCAGAGAAACATTAAATGCTAGACGTCTATTATGCCCATTACCGGTGATTAGGACGCAAGATAAAGTTAAGCAACTTAATCCGGGCGATCAATTAGAAATAATCTGTACTGATCCAGGCGTTATGCACGATATCCCCGCATGGTGCCGTATCAATGGTCATCAAGTACTAGACACCAGTTCGGGTAATCACGAATACATCATTATTATTGAAGTAGGTGCAAAGTGACAGAAGTGCTCGATGTAGTGAAGTTAAATAAGTTAAAAGCGAAAGCCAGTTATGTCGGTGCTGCTATTAATGTCTTGCAGACTTCGCTCAAAATTGGCTTTGGTGTTTGGGGACAATCAGCGGCGTTAATAGCTGATGGTATTCATTCTTTATCTGATTTATTAAGCGACTTTTTAGTGATAGTCGCGGTTCGATTGGGCAGTCGTGAAGCAGATTATGAGCATCCTTATGGTCATCGTCGCTTTGAAACCATAGCCACTGTAATTTTAGGCTTAAGTTTAATTATTATTGGTGGCGGGATTTCTTGGGAAGTGATGACGCGCATCACAAATCAAGAAGCGTTGCCAACTCCAAATTCTTTAGGTATAGCGGTTGCTTCCTTATCAATCATAATAAATGAGTGGTTGTATCACTATACTAAGCGTATCGCCAGAAAAACGCGTTCTAAACTTTTAATGGCTAACGCTTGGCACCAACGTAGTGATGCCATTTCTTCTCTAGTTGTTTTGTTTGGTATTGGCGCAGTGATGTTGGGCTATCCTTTAGCGGATGCTATTGCTGCCATTGTGGTGGCTTTAATGGTCGCTAAAATTGGTTTGAATTTGATCTTGGAAAGTATTAAAGAATTAGTCGATACTTCATTACCACCTAAACTAGTGACAGAAATTCGCAATGTTATTATGGATATTGATGGTGTTGAAGGTATCCATTTGTTGCGTAGTCGCCAAATGGGGGAAGACGCCTTAATCGATGCTCATATTGTGGTTGATTCACGGATTACGGTTTCAGAAGGCCACACTATTGGGGATATCGTTAGGGATGAGGTGATTAGTCGTTTTGATGATGTGATGGACGTATTAGTTCATATAGATCCAGAAGATGATGAAGCCTTCTTTGAAAAACACAAACCCTTGACACGTAATGAAGTGAAACTAATCTTGGATAAGTATTTGCCCGACTTTAAGAGTCATATTGAAGACTTTAGAATTCATTATCTGAGTGAATGTGTAGAAGTTGAACTAATTTTACCGTTTGCTTTAAGTGCAGACGGGTTATTAATGACCGCATTAAAAAAACAAATCAGGATTATGAAGAAACGCGTCAGAAACATTAGCAATGTCGTATTATTTTTTAAACAAAACGAGGGATAACAGATGGCTGTAGGACAATGCGATTTTCCAATCATGCATAATGTCAATGGAATAACGCTAGGGACAAGTAATGCTGGAATTAAGCAAACTGTTAGAGATGATATTTTAGTGTTTCAATTGGCGGAAGGTGCCACTTGTGCCGGTGTGTTTACCCAGAATGCCTTTTGTGCCGCGCCTGTTCACGTAGCAAAAGCTAATTTGGCCCATAATCCACGTTGGTTATTAATAAACTCGGGTAATGCCAATGCGGGAACGGGT
Source organism: uncultured Methylococcaceae bacterium (assembly GCA_903873165.1). Classification (GTDB taxonomy): domain Bacteria; phylum Pseudomonadota; class Gammaproteobacteria; order Methylococcales; family Methylomonadaceae; genus Methylobacter_C. The sequence continues at coordinate 3,097 of CAIQNQ010000244.1, forward strand.
GAGCAGGGTATGCAAGATGCTTTGCAATCGTGTCTGGAGCTTGCAAAGGTCACTGGTGGTTTGCCAGAACAAGTGCTACCGTTTTCTACGGGTGTCATTGGACAACCTTTACCCGTTGATAAAATGACGCTCGCTTTACCACAAGCCATTCATAATTTAGCCATTGATAACTGGGATAAAGCCGCGCACGCTATTATGACGACGGATACCTTTCCTAAAGGCGTTTCTAAAGTCATTACCATAGCCGGTGAAACGATTACCATTAATGGTATCTCAAAAGGTGCAGGGATGATTCAGCCTAATATGGCGACTATGTTAGGTTTTATAGCGACGGATGCCAAAATCAGCCAAGCTCTTTTACAAGCCTGTTTAGCCTTAGCGGTGGAACAGTCGTTTAATCGCATTACCGTCGATGGCGATACTTCAACCAATGATGCGTGTATCTTAATGGCAAGTGGTTGCTCTGCTGCCCCAGAAATATTAGCCGATTCAGAAAATTACCCGATTTTTGCGGATGCCATTATGACGGTCTGTAAACAACTAGCGGAAGCCATTGTAAGGGATGGAGAGGGCGCCACTAAATTAATACGTATTAAAGTGGAAGAAGCTTTAAATGATGCAGAAGCCGTTCGTGTCGGTAAAACCATCGCACATTCACCTTTAGTTAAAACCGCTTTCTTTGCCAGTGATCCTAATTGGGGACGTATTCTTGCTGCAGTCGGTAGGGCAGGAGTTGAGAATATGGTCTTAGAACATGTGCAACTTTTCTTGGATGATGTGTGCATCGTTAGAAATGGTGGTCGAGCTGATGATTACACAGAAGAAGCGGGTCAAGCCGTAATGGATAAAGAAGAAATTACGGTGACCGTAAAATTAGGTCGCGGCGAAGCGGTGCAAGAAGTCCTGACCTGTGATCTGTCTTATGATTATGTAAAAATTAATGCTGAATACAGAACGTAAGCTGCATTTATGAAGGATACTGCTGTTTTACACGTTTCCGTTGGGGTATTGAAAAATGCTGACGGTCAGATTCTTATTTCGTTAAGAAAGTCAGGCGTCCATCAAGGTGGCCTGTGGGAGTTTCCCGGTGGCAAGCTAGATGAATCTGAAAGCGCTGAGCAAGCCTTAATAAGAGAGTTTAAAGAAGAACTCGATATTACGATTAATAGTGCTACGCCTTTGATTAATATTAAGCATAATTACGCTGATTTGACTGTGCAATTGCATGTGTTTTTAGTGACTGACTTTTCAGGGACTGCGAAAGCGTGTGAAGGTCAAGATTTTAAATGGGTAACACCCGAAGAGTTGAATAGTCATACCTTTCCGGCGGCGAATCAAACTATTATTAAAGCAGCGTTATTACCAGATCGTTATGCAATTTTAGATGATGCAGAAGATGTGGCTACCTTATTAGCCAGGTTAGAGTGCTTATTAGAACGTCATATAAAACTGATCCAATTGCGTTTAAAAAATACTCCCACGGCGGTTATTCAGGATTTTTTAGAAACTGCTTATCCGGTCTGCAATGCTTGGGGAGTATTGCTATTACTCAATTCTGCTGTTAAGAATGTCGATGATTTTTCGGTGCATGGTTTACATTTAACCAGTACAGATTTAATGGCTATTGGCAGTCGCCCAGTATCTGAATACGATGTTTCCGAAAATGAATACTGGGTCAGTGCTTCTTGTCATAATCTAACAGAATTACGCCATGCCCAGCGTATTGGTATTGATTTTGTAGTATTGGCTCCGGTCTTGCCGACCTTAACGCACCCTGATAAAGAGCCGATGGGCTGGCAAGAGTTTGCGGAGTTAGTCTCCCAAGTCAATATTCCGGTCTATGCCTTAGGTGGTTTAACAGAAGCTGACTTAGAGATTGCTCAAGCGGCAGGTGCCCAAGGTATCGCAGCGATAAGAGCATTTTCTTAAAGCTTATCATCCATTATATTCAGTTCATTGGCTCTGCCCATGCAGAGTCTTTGGAATACTCTGGCAGCACTAATACCATTGATTACAAAGGCGATAGTGATAGGTAGGGCAAACCAAGGGCCTTGGCTACTCGCATGATGTAGCAATAAATCTTCTCCTAAAAAAGCTGGAGAAATGGGAAACCCTACCAGCCCTAAAAAGCTTAAGAATAATAATAAGGATAGGGTGGGTTGTGTTTCAGAAAAGGCTCGATAAGCAAAGGGTGTAGCCGCAAAGTTATCATTTTTAAGTAGTTTTCTTAATACTACGATACCCAAAGCCCAGGCTGGAATAATGCCACTGGCAAATATGCCCACATCAAATAGTGCCTCTGGGTTTAAGAACCAAATAGCGACACCCGCTAAGATGGAGCTTAAACCGATTGCATTCCAAACGCCAATCGGGTTATGTTTAATACTAAAGGCACTTAATGAGGTCAGTACCATTAAAATTGATACGGGGATAGCTATGTATTCATAACCCACTCGGGTAACCAGAATAACCAAGCCAAATAAGACAATGCTAGAGCAGCCATAGATTAACTTTAAAATCAGAGAGGTGTTGTTGATCCGAAGTCCAACTGATTTTAATGGCGTCCAGAGGACAGAACGCACAAGTAATTCTAAATTACCTTCTTGTAAAGAAAATACATACAAGGTGTTTTGTAAGACTTCAGGTAATACTTTCTTTAATGAATCGGGTAAAAATTTGAAACGTGGGTGGTTGTCTTGTATGTAAAAGTCACTATCAGTCGAGCCTTCTACCCTTAACATGTGTACCACAATAGAAGGGGAGACTAATAGTTGATAACAACGTAAAAACGCATTGCCAAAGATATGCACCAAAACTAAGTCATTTAAGCCTAAGGCTAACTCCATAAACATAAAGCCTACTTGCGTTATCGACGCGTAGGCTATTTTGCCTTTGATATTCGATTGAGTTTTTTCTGACAAACTGGCGACAATTACCGTTAATAAGCCAATATTAAACACACTTAAGCGGGTTAAATAGTAATACGACCAAATAGGTTCGGTTCTAAATAATAAAAATACCCCTAAGTGAACGGATAATGCGCCATAAAAGATAGCACTTGAGGGCGTTGGCCCTTCCATCGCTCGGGGTAGCCAAAAACAGAATGGAAATTGTGCGGATTTACCCGACGCGGCAATTAATACTAAGGTAGACACTAACCACAACGAAGCATAACCCGCAGGTGGCATAGCCGGGTTATTGAATAGGTCGGCAAGTTCGCTAAAATGTTGGCTCTCATGAAACAGCAAATGACTCATCCACGCACCGAGTAATAATCCAATATCACAAAAGCGATAAATGGTATAAGCACGTAAGGCATTGCGCACGGGTTGTACCCGGTAGCGGTAAAAAGCGATCAGTAAAAATGAAGAAATGCCGACAATTTCCCAGCCAGCAAATAAAATATCAATAGTGCCAGACAATATCACCATGTTTAGCCCAAAAGCAAAACTAAAGATGGTCATAAAGAAGCGTTTGTAGCCCTCTTCTCGGTGTAAATATACGCGGCAATATTTAACAATAATTGAGAATATAGCCCAGACACAAAATAGATAAACGACGCCGATTTTATCCAGATAAAAAATGATAGGGAAATGATAGTCTGCGGTTTGATATAGGGTAAACCATTCAAATTCATGAGCAGCAAATCCCGTAAATGCCCAAAGCGCTAACAAACTAATAATGCTGACTCCCATAGCATGAGTAAACCAAAAGCTAATGTTAGCTATTTTGTGTTCATTTTTTTCTGATACAAAGATCACTATAAAAGCTAATAGGGGTAAGCCTAGGCTAGTTAAAATGAGTCCATTCATGCTTGACTCCTGGTAAATTGATAGACGGGTATCGTGGTGGTTTTGCCTGCTAAGATTTGAGCAGAAGTTTCTGCCGTAGGGGCTTTACCTGTATCGGGCAGTGTGACGGCTTCCCAGCCTTTAACCGAATAAAGATGTAGTTCATGTGTATCTGGATGGCAACTGGCAAGTCTTACCCATTCGTTATCTAACCATTCTGATAATGCGCCTAACTTGCTAATGGTTTTATCGACTATATCCGTTGTTTGTTCTATCACAATTAACAAGCGAGCGGGTTGGTGAACTTCTATCATTTGATGGGGGAGGCCGGTTCTTAAATCACCTTCAACGCCATTTGCAACGCCCAGTAAACCAATGACATTATGGGGCAATTTAGTGCCTGCGCCATACACTGAGTTATCAATGCGAGAGAATAAATATTCCAAGTTTATGCCGCCACAGACTGGAATAACAGCTCCAAGAATCTTGGCCATAATTTCGCCTTCTGCATCGGTTTGTGGGTCATAAGAATGTAAGAAGGCTCGGCGATCCATAAATAAATCGCGGGTTAATCGGCGTCTACCGACTATAGCGTAAAGATTATTAGAATGGTTATATTCTGGTCTGGGTTCAAAAATAGAGGTGGCGCGTTCTCTGACATGATTATGCGCAATCATATTCCCAGCTTTTTGGGGTGCTAGTTCAAACCATCGACAACGTTCGGCTGCATTTCTGTCCAAGGCTTCTGTCATAGCCGCTTGAAATGCCGCCAAGCCTGGGGCAGGGTGCTCTTCTAATAAATGCAGATCAAAATAGGTAATCTCATCCCGACTGGTGTTGTGCAAGGCGGCAACAAAGCGCGTGCTTTCAGGAATAGTGATGCCGCGTTCGCGTAAAATTTCTCTAACAGGGGCATGGTTTGCCATCCAGGCAAAGGCGCGTGCATTGGGGGCACCTGGTTTACCAGAACAAGCGCCGCAATCATAAGCGGCAAAATGTGGATTATTAACACTGCTTGAACCATGCGCAACTACCACCACTAAAGGTGCAAAGTGATCCGTTAAACCAATGTTGCGGAGTAGCCCCGTTAATTTATCAGCCATTTCAATTAAAGAAAAACCTAATAAATGACCTTCTGGCGTGGGTTCATCGGATTCTCTTAGTAAATGTAATTGAGAATGGCTGTCCACTTCACTTAATGCTCTTATTTTAGGGACTTTAGAACCCGGTCTAAATACATCCCATGCCATTCTTGCTGCATAGCCGATGCCTAAGGTTTGGGTGTAAAACCAACCTCTTAACATAGAGTGCGCCGTAAAGTGCATGTGGGTAATGTGTTTTAATTGCGGATTGGCTACTGGCAAGGGCTTGTCTGTAGATTCCTTAATTAAATGTTTAGGGGTAATAATGTTAGGACATTGGGCGACTGGGTAAGCATCGTCTAAACCTTGATAAAAGAAATCGATACCAAAAAAACCAGCAGCACCAAAGGTTTCTATATTAGGATTGACTTCTTCTAAATTTCGTCTTATCGAGCACTCTCTATCATCAATACAGAACAACGCCTGTGCCGTAGGTGCGGTGATTTTAGAGGTGACGGGTTGACTGGTTTTAAGAGCAAGTAATAATTCACTGTGTAAAGACCACTCCAAGGCTTCATGCCACACTTTTAAGCGTAACGGAATTTTAGGACTTAAAGAGCCTTCATTAAGTAACGGCGTGCTGTCTGGATGGGATACTTGCGAGATAGCGGTAAATTCTGCCCCTTTTTTCTTATGTAAAAAAGCCAGTTCTAAACAGAGTTCCACCGCTATGAGTTCTTTAAGTGATATATCACGATAAGCAAGTAATGCTTTGGGATTTTGTTCAATAACGCTCACCATACCAGACCAACCCGGATGCCCTAAGAGCATTTCTAATAAATACTGTTTGTATAGCGTCTCATCACCGACTATTTTTTCTAAACATATTGTTATGACCTGATCAGGCGTCAAGTTTAACAAGCTATGCACAAAAGGTTCATTTAAAGGATACAGCGGAATAAGGCTGTTTTGAGCTAAGCGGGTAATACATGACCAGAATTTTTCAGCTTTTTTAGGTAAGCTCCATTGGCTAATGCCTTGATCAAGAAAATTGCTTAACAGTCTAAATAAAATGGGATGAACTTGGGAGTTAAGATCAAATTCTAGCTGGTTTAACCAAGAAGCTCTAATGCCTTGATTAGCTAATGAAACGGGTGGGTAATGCCCCGTTGGATCTTCATCAAACAAACTGATTTTTAATCTTTCTTTGATTTCTGGGTCACATCCGGCATGTTCTAGCGCCCAAGTGAGGGCGTTTTGTTTAATTCGGCCTTCTTGGTATAAGTTTTGATAATAACTGAGCGCCAGATAGCTGCGTGCACCAAAGATTTTAGCGGCAATAGCCACACCTTCATGAAAAGGGTGATGTTGTACAGAATGTAGGGTGTTGTGATGAATAAAATCTTTTAGCGGGCCTTGAGCCGGCAGCCAGTGGGCTATGTGCTCAATCGTCGCATCAATCTTAAAAACCATGGGAGTTTTTGACCTCATTAATATTTTTACCTAAGAGCGATTTGTTAGATCATTCAGTAATGTCTACAAATCTGGAGAGTTAATAAAACTTAAGCATTTAATAAGCCAAAGTACTTGTATACATAACTAGATGCGGTAAGTATTTGACAATGCCTTGATAAATTAATGATTGTTATAGGCACTTTAATTGTGGGGTGTTTAGGGCTGAACGTGACTCGGGTTGAGAGGATTTAAATAGGATGCCTATTGTTGGTGCAAATAACCCGAAGTTAGGTTTAAATCCCCCAATATTGGGTGGAATTTAAGTGCAATGAGATGAGCATATACACAAGTTAATCATGTTTTCAACCAATATGGTTTTTCAATTCAACAATGTGACCGTGGTCATCATAAAACACGGTTATTTGCTGAGCCTTACGGCAACTTTGTAATTCGGAGTTTTTTACTTGATAAAATTCGCAGATATTGGAGTCAGAAACGGTGTTAATCCGACTAGGTTTTACTGAGCGCGTTAACAATATTCTATAAATTATCCATATTAGCCAAAGACCAGCCATCACTAATAAGCTCATGCCATATATTTGTAGTAGTTCTAATAAACTTTTATAACCCCCGAACCAGCGCATTTCATTGATGAGTTTTTTGTCACCTAGCATCCAACTGGTTAAGGTGACTAAGGGCGTTAATAAATAAATCCACATAGCCCAACATATTAACCAAGCAAAAAATCCACCGAGGCGTTTTTGGATACTTTGTAACTGAGGTGTGTTGATGATGTAGGTTTTCATAGTTGACGCAGACCTCTATCAACGGTGACCCAAACTGCACGTTGACCGCGCTTTTTACGGATGGCTTTAATGGAGCCAAAGATGGTGGTGCCTACATTCATAAGCCAGTACACAATAGGGTACCAAACCATCCAGTAATAATATTTTGCAACGCCTCCCGTTTTAGCTTCGTATTTTGAATCGATAAATAAACTGACGCCAAATTGGATAAGACAAGTCAGGCTTAATAGCATACTCGTCCAACTGGGGCTTAAATCATGTAGTGATTGACGGGTGGATTCTGTTAGTAATTCTAAAGGCGCAAAAAGCAGATGCACAAGTATTAAGAAGGCCCAAATTACGCTGATTAAACATTCGCAATATAACAGCCACATTCCGCGTGAAGACCAACGGAATAGTTTATTAAAATAACGCAATAACACTTCAGTACCGCCTTGGGCCCAACGCGCTCTTTGTTTCCAAAGACCTTCTAAGGTTTCTGGCATTAATACCCAGCATAAGGCATTGGGTTCAAAGTAGATTGACCAGCCCGCCAGTTGTAGCTTCCAGCTAATATCGATGTCTTCTGTTACCATGTCATTACTCCAATAACCCACTTGGTGTAAGGCAGATTTGCGGAATCCGGCTATTACACCAGACACCGTAAATATTTGACCATAAGAGCGCTGCGCTCTTTTAATCATTCCGACTATGGCTGAAAACTCACCGACTTGAATGCGGCCTAAGAGAGTAGAGCGGTTTCGGATACGTGGGTTGCCAGTAACAGCACCGACTTTAGGATTATCTAGAAAATGCTTCACCATCCATGCACACGCTTCGGGCGCTAAAAGCGCATCACCATCAATACAAATTAAGATTTCACTATTCGCTATTAAAGCCCCAGCACGCAATCCCATGGCTTTGCCTTGATTGGTATGTAGATTAACAATACGCAATTTTGGGTGTTGTTCTGCAAGTTCTTGTAATATTTCCAGGGTGTTGTCTTTACTGCCATCGTTAATGGCGATAATCTCGTAGTGTGGATATTTCTGATGTAACAATATATCAATGGTTTCACGAACATTGGCCCCTTCGTTATAACAAGGGATAAGTATTGATACTGGTGGATACTCGTTTAATTCGGGTAAATGTTCGGCATTACCCTGATTGTGCCATTCAAAGCGAATATAAAAAATAATTGCGCCAAACATCCAGACGTAGGCCATGAATAAGGGATAGTAATAAATAAAACCTTCGATATTGGTATCAATAGGCATCCATAATTTCTGCACTGTGTGCCAATAGGTTGGGAATTGCTCAGTTAAGAATTGCAAATTAAAAGTCATTATTTATGGGCTACTGTTATTTAATTATTCTGTAGGATTTATCTAAGGAATATCCGGTACGGTAAATTTTTCTTGTAAGTCTTTTAAGGCAGGATGATTATCAAAGACATTATCGGGGTAGTAGCCGATATGCTTAACCCCTAGTTTTTGTAATAAACCGACTTGGCCTAGAAAAGTCTCCATGGGTATTTTTTTGGAGTTTTTCCAATCAACAGTTTGTAATTCAAAGACTGTTTTAGTCAGGCCATTGGGATATTTAGCGGCTTTTTTTACTAACTCT
>CAIQNQ010000245.1 GCA_903873165.1 uncultured Methylococcaceae bacterium
CATGGGAACGTGGGTTAAATGAGAATACTAATGGATTAATTCGGCAATACTTTACTAAAGGCAGTAGCTTTGAGAATATATCCTCTGAGCAGGTGAATTTAGTGATGGATAAACTTAACCATCGGCCTCGTAAAACGTTAGGCTATAAAACCCCTCACGACGTATTTTTTAGTGACAAGTTGCGTGAGGCTGCATGATTACTGGAATTGCACTTCGGAGTTGAATCCGCGATTTGTTATTTGGATTTGCGTTTTTGCCAAATAATAATGCCGGTGAGCAATAGAATAAAAGGCAAGCATAATAAATACAGATAATTAAGAAGGGTAATTTGCGTCTCAGTTAATTGCAGAAATTTATCCTGAGCGTTTTTAATAGGGATGTCTATTTTATTAGCTTGGTTATTGCCTAATTTAAACAGCGCTTGGCTCAGCATAGCTTCATCTACATAAGCTAAGTTTTCATGACGACCTTGGTACTCAACCGTCACAATACTATCAGGGGTAATTTTAAGATCTTTATCTTTAGGATCGATAAACGTTAGCGTGATGTTTTTTTTCTGATGTTGGTAACGATCGACTAATTGAGCGATTTGAGATCTTATGGATTGACCCTTCTCAATATAAGTAGTGATAGTGACCGGATCGGGTAAAGCATCTAAGAGTTTTTGGGTATTTACCGATAAAGTATTACTTGCGTTATACGTTGCATCTATCTGATAGGTATAAATATTACTTAACCATGCCATATTAGCGAGTACAGTAACCATAATAATTGTTAACAAAGTCTTTTTAAGACGTAACTGTTGATCAGAAAGGTAACGAATCGATAGCACAATAAATAGGCTGATAAACACCACAAAGTAGCCAAGATCATTCGTATCAATTAAGCCTGATTGAATGTTTTGAAAATGATTCAACAACGATAGATATTCTATTAATTGATTGGGTTGATCGCTAATAGTCTTAGATATATTAAACAGCCAGAGTATTAATAAACTGCCAAATGTCCCCATTGCCGCCACTGTGGGATGATTGACGATGGTTGACATAAAAACGCCAGTAGCTGTAAAAGCCGCGACTAATAAACTTAAACCAAGTACATTGGCGAAATATTTACCGAGGTCTAAATCCCCTCCCAGTAATAAAGCGAGTGGTATTAAGGCAATCAATAACACCATGACCCATAACAGCCCCAAGGTGCCTATAAATTTTCCTAGAATAATCTCGGTGTTTGATATTGGAGCAGAGAGTAATAAATTGAGGGTTTTATTACGGCGTTCTTCACAAATAACTCGCATGGTTAAAAGGGGAGTTACTAATAATAGAATGATGCCGGCATTGCTAAATAAAGGCGTGATGATAATGTCGGTTAAACCGGGTGCTCCCTGAATATTTTCTAATTTGGCTTGCATCAAGATGAAGGTTTCAACTTGGGTCAGAAATATATAAGCAATAATAATTTGCAAAACTGCTAACAAAGTCCAAGCCATAGGTGATTTAAAATGGCTCTTAAATTCGTGACTGGCAATCGTTGTTATCATTGGATCAGGTCGGGATTTGAAGTATATTTTACAAACCAATCTTCTAGCGTTGTTTTAACAGGCGTCATTTCTTGTAATCCCCAGCCATGACTAATAATTATTTCTGTGACAGTCTGACTGGGATCAAGATTTGGATCGTATTCAATGTGATATATATGCTCTGGCATAGTCACAATGTCGTAAACACCGGGAATATTTGACAGTAAATCAAGATTAACAGGCTGGTTTGTTTTAATCATTAAACAATTTTGTTTATACAATTGCGCTAAGTTTAAAAGACTTTCTTTAACGACTAATTGGCCTTTATGAATAATTTGTACCTGCGTACACGTTTCTTCTACTTCAGACAAAATATGCGTAGAAAGTATCACGCCATGATCTTGACCAAGTTCTTTAATTAAACAGCGGATTTCTTTGATTTGAATGGGATCTAGTCCAACCGTTGGCTCGTCGAGAATAATAATACTGGGATTATGAATAATCGCTTGAGCAATGCCAACGCGCTGCTGAAAACCTTTTGATAAATTATTAATGAGACGTGTCGCTACTTTGGTCAAGCCACAGCGCTCTAAAGTATTATCCAGTGCCGCTGTGATATTTTGTTTAGGAACGGCATGTAATTGAGCGCAATAAGTCAAAAACTCTGTAACGGTCTGGTCTTTATAAAGGGGAGGCGTGTCTGGTAAATAACCTATCTGGCGCTTGGCTAATAAGGGCGCTGTAAGCATATCAAAACCAGCGATTTTAAGGGTACCTTTGCTAGGTTCAAGACAGCCACTCAACATTTGCATCGTCGTAGTTTTGCCTGCACCATTAATACCTAAAAACCCCAGAACTTCACCTTTTTCTAAATTAAAACTTATATTATTAACAGCAGCTGTTTTTCCAAAATATCGACTGAGCTGGTCGACTTCTATCAGAGCGGACATGGTTAATAATTAGATTTGCTTTAATAACTCTTGTAGTTCTGCTTGTATTTTTTTGCGATAGAACAGAAATTTCCAGCGAGTGCCGCCACATTGACGCCATAAAATAGTAGAGCGAATACCGGCTAATAAACAGGCTCTAATTTTATTGGCTATTTCTGGTCTAGCCAGAAAATCAGGATTACCGTTCACCATGATTCTAGGCTGTAAAGTACTCACCGTCTTTTGATAAACTTCGCTTAAGTTTGCTAAGACATTTTCATGTAAAGCCCCAAAATGTTCGGTTTGAGATTGCGCTCTGACGACACCAATATGGATGGTATTGAGTAAATCTGTACGACTTGAAAGTTGGTTTTCCAGAAACACCAATGCCGCTGAATAGCGTGCTTGTTCAGGGTTAACTACTCTAAAATTAGACATTTGAGTATTGAGTTGTTTAATGCCTAATTGTAAATCATCCAAACTTCCATAGACATCAATGACGCTATCAGAATCAATCTTTAAAATACTCGCTATACTGGATTCAAATGCTTTAGCATCACAACTGCCTTTTGTGGCTAGTTGTTGCACTAATGCAGCAGCTTGGGCAATACCGGCAAGCGCGATAGTTTGATTAGTAATGGTATTTAATTGCATAGGTTTATTGATAGCAGTAATTGAGTGTTTAGGTGATTAATTTTTACGATATCTGCGTATTCAAATATACCAGACAATTTTAACTGCACAAGTTGTATCATATTTGCTGGTGATTAGTCGAATATGTTGTAAAGTGTTACGCGTGCTCAATGGAGAATTTATATGATCGAAAATAAAATATTAAGTGTTTCAGGTATGAAGTGTGGCGGTTGCGAAGCCAATGTGGTGGGTAAATTATCGCCTATTGCAGGGGTGCTTTCTGTAGTAGCTGATCACAAGGCTAACCAAGTCACGGTGCAATTCGACGATCAAATTGCTGATCTTAATCATCTCATAAAAGTAGTCACTGACGCAGGCTTCACTGTAAGTTAATTTCAGTCGCTATACCCAACATTAAGGCAAAATCATGAGTACTAATACATCAGCTGAAGAAATTCAACTTTCTATCTCAGGAATGCGTTGCGCTGGGTGTGTTAGTGCCATAGAAGGCGCTTTATCAACCATGGCAGGTGTCAGTTCTGTTAATGTTAACTTTGCTGATAATTCCGCTTTAATTCGGGGTCAACTTGATGCCGAACTCTTAATTAAGGCAGTTAAAGAAGCGGGGTTTGATGCCGCAGTCATGGAAGCTTTTGAAGACCCTGAAGCACAAGAACAGCTAGAACTTAGTCGATACAAAAGTCTCATGAATAAGGCCGCTGTTGCTGGGGCTTTTGGTGTGTTGTTAATGCTGACGGATATGCTGGATTGGTTGCCCGAAATGGGTTCCGCAACTGGAAAATGGTTTTGGCCTGATGTTGCCTTATTAACCTTAGCAGTGCTGATCTATTCAGGTTGGCATTTTTATAGTGGTGCGGTTAAATCCTTGCGCTTAGGTCAGGCTAATATGGATACTTTAATCGCATTAGGTACGGGTTCTGCTTGGCTTTATTCTTGTATTGTTATTGATTATTCAGCTTATTTACCTAGTTTAGCAAAACACGCTTACTTTGAAGCCGCTGTGGTCATTTTAGCCTTTATTAATTTGGGTACGGGTTTAGAAACTTTAGCAAGAGGAAAAACCTCTAGTGCTATACGGCAGTTAATCGGCTTACAACCTAGAACCGCTCGAGTGATTAGAGATGGCGCCGAGATTGACATTCCGATTGAACAGGTCGGCTTAGCTGAAACATTACGCATAAGGCCGGGCGAAAAAATACCTGTTGATGGAGTTTTACTAGACGGCAGCTCTTCTGTTGACGAGTCGATGTTAACGGGCGAATCTATGCCTCTTGAAAAGAGTGTAGGTGCTGAGGTTATTGCGGGTACGGTTAATTTAACTGGCAGTTTTATTTTTAAAGCGACTCGAATTGGTCGAGATACGGCCTTGGCTCAAATCATAAAAAGTGTTAAACAAGCTCAGAGTAGCAAGCCAGAAATAGCCCGTTTAGCCGATAAAATATCCGGAATTTTTGTACCTATCGTGGTTGCTATCTCCGTATTTACTTTTTTTGTTTGGCTTTTCTTAGGGCCAGCCCCGTCAATTTCTTATGCCTTTGTGACCTCTATGACGGTATTGGTTATCGCGTGTCCCTGCGCTTTAGGTTTAGCCACGCCTATTTCTGTTATGGTCGCGGTCGGTAGGGCGGCTCAATTAGGTATTTTGATACGTAAAGGTGATGCTTTACAAACAGCAGGTAAAATCACTTGTTTGATTTTAGATAAAACCGGCACAGTGACGCAAGGTAAGCCGGTTGTTTCTCAAGTTGAAGTCTTAGATGATAACTATACCGTTGATAAAATTATACAGTTAGCGGCAAGTATTGAAGCAGGTTCTGAACATCCTTTAGCATCAGCTATCTTAGCAGAGGCAGAAAAAAACAATTTATCGTTGGATAAAGTAGAGCAATTCGAAGCACTGTCTGGCTTCGGCGTAACAGCCACCATAAACAATCAGGTTATTGCATTTGGAAATAAAGCCTTAATGGATGCACAGCATATAAAGACTCTCGATACGGTGCAATTGCTTGAATCTCTTGCTTCAAAAGGTCAGACTCCTATGTTGTTAGCGGTTAACAAGCATATTGTCGGAATCATTTCGGTTGCTGATCCTATCAAAGTGGATTCTGCACGTGCTGTTCAGCGCTTTATAAGTCAAGGGATTCGGGTGGTTATGGTAACCGGTGATAATCTAACGACAGCTAATGCAATTGCCCAACAAGCAGGAATCACGGAAGTTAAAGCTCAGGTCTTGCCGCACGAAAAAGCGAATATCGTTAAAGCATTCCAAGACCAAGGTGAAATTGTCGGAATGGTCGGTGATGGTATTAACGATGCGCCTGCCTTGGCGCAAGCCGATGTGGGTTTAGCCATTGGTACGGGCACAGATATAGCCATTGAAAGTGCTGATATAGTGATCCTACAAGGTTCTTTAACTAAAATTGCTGAAGTTATTCAGTTATCTAAATATACTGTTAACAATATTAAGCAAAACTTGGTGGGAGCATTTTTCTATAATACGATCAGTATTCCTGTTGCCGCTGGATTGTTATATCCATTATTTGGCATTTTATTAAACCCAATGATTGCCGGAGCCGCCATGGCAATGTCATCTCTAACTGTAGTCAGTAATGCTAATCGGTTAAAATGGTTAAAAATTGATTGAAATACTGCTTAAGTTAGCTAAAAATACTTACCTATCGAAAATATCCGGCTTTTAATGGTTTGATGTCTGGTATTAAAGAGCTGTTCAAATTAAAATAGCCTATTAATATTGATATCATCAATAACATTATCGAGCTTATCACCCCCTGACGGACCATTAATGACTGATCATAAACTGACCCACCTTAAAGAGCTAGAAGCAGAAAGCATCCATATTATCCGAGAAGTAGCCGCTGAATTTGAACGCCCCGTGATGTTGTATTCAGTTGGTAAAGACTCGGCTGTTATGTTGCATTTAACGATGAAAGCTTTTTATCCTGGTAAACCACCTTTCCCTATGCTACATGTTGATACAACATGGAAGTTTAAGGAAATGATTGCGTTTCGAGACCATATGATTAAGGATTTAGGTTTAGATTTATTAGTACACATTAATCAAGATGGTGTTGCTCAAGGCATCGGGCCTTTTACGCACGGTAGTAAAAAACACACGGATGTAATGAAAACAGACGGTCTTAAACAAGCCTTAGATAAATATCAATTTGATGCGGCTTTTGGTGGTGCGCGTCGTGATGAAGAAAAATCTCGGGCAAAAGAGCGTGTCTATTCATTCCGCGATAAAAATCATCGTTGGGATCCAAAAAACCAACGCCCAGAATTATGGAATATCTATAACGGCAAGATTGATAAAGGTGAGAGTATCCGCGTATTCCCTTTATCAAACTGGACTGAGTTAGATATTTGGCAATATATTCATTTAGAAGGTATTCCTATCGTACCTTTATATTTTGCTAAAGAACGCCCTGTTGTGAACCGTGATGGCATGTTAATCATGGTGGATGATGAGCGTATGCCAATTGGCTCTGATGAAAAAGTAGAGATGAAAAAAGTCCGTTTCCGTACCTTGGGCTGTTATCCTTTGACCGGAGCTGTTGAATCTGAAGCGACGACATTACCTGAAATTATTCAAGAAATGTTATTAACCACGACGTCTGAACGCCAAGGTCGCTTGATTGATCATGATCAATCCGGCTCTATGGAACAGAAAAAGCGGGAAGGTTATTTTTAACTTAGCTAATGCGAGATCATCCTTTACAGAGAAATCTGTTTTACATTGCTTGATTTCTATCGGGCTTAGCTAATACTAATATTATGATAACTCGAATTGATCTTAAAAATTTCGGCCCTATTGGTCAGCTTGATTGGCAGAAATTAGGCAAAATAAATCTGGTTGTTGGCAATAATGGCAGCGGTAAGACTTTTTTGCTTAAAGCCATCTATAGTGCAATGCGGACTTTAGAAGAGTACAAGCGAGGGGACGATCAGCGCAAAGTCTCTGAAATTCTCGCTGAAAAGTTATACTGGACGTTTCAACCTGAAAAGATTGGTGATTTAGTAAGCAAGCAAGCTGACACACCATTATCACTGGAATTAACCCTTGATGATAAAATCTTCGATTATAGTTTTGGCAAAGACACCACTAAATCTATTTCAACCTTAGAAAACAATGTTGGCGCACGTGCGAGCAATTCGATATTCCTTCCTGCTAAAGAAGTATTATCGCTCCATAACATTATTTTAAAATCGCGTGATCAAGATAAGGTATTTGGTTTTGATGATACCTATCTTGATTTAGCGAGGGCATTACGCCTGCCAACGGCAAAAGGAAATAATTATCCTGAATTTGCACAATCGCGTCAGCAATTAGAAAACATGCTCGATGGAAAAGTTGAATATGATGAAATTTCAGGGCGTTGGCAGTTCAAAAGAGGAAAGCAAAAGTTTCCTATAGGCGTTACTGCCGAAGGTATTAAAAAAATTGCCATTTTAGACACCTTATTGGGTAATCGCTATCTAGATAGGAATTCGGTTGTTTTTATTGATGAATTAGAATCTGCCTTGCATCCTGTTGCCATTTCAAAGTTTATTGACATCATAGCAATGCTTGCAAGTTGCGGTATCCAATTTTTTATTGCCAGCCACTCTTACTTTGTTGTGAAAAAGCTGTTTCTTATTGCCCAAGAGCAAAAACTTTCTATTCCAGTGCTATCTTATGAGAGTGACGGTGGGCAACAATCGGATTTATTGGATGAAATGCCTGAAAATGCTATTATTGAAGAATCTATTCGGCTTTATGAGGAAGAAGTTGGGTTGGCATTTAAATGATCACCAATCCCAAAAATGACTTTGAAAGGAAGTTTGGCCCGTATGCTGATGGACATTGTTTTGAAATTGAAAGTAGCGCAATTCTCAAAAAAATTAACGACAAAGCAAAACAAGGTGAGGGCATAAAGATAGCGGAGTTTTTATTGCTCAGTACGGCAAACGGTAAAGCAACTATTTCAATAATTGAAGCCAAGTCTAGCTCTCCACAAAATACTGACGAATATATTAATGACGTACAAGAAAAACTTAGTAACAGCCTGTCATTATTTATCAGTATTTATTTGCAACGACACAATAATAGTAACTTGGAGTTATCCGATTTTTTCAAACAAACTGAACTCTCAAATGTGATTTTTATTTTGATATTAGCCATTCAAAAATGTGAAAAATCAAGATTGCCGCCCATGCAAGACAAGCTTAAAAAAGCTCTCAAAAAGACAGCCCGCATCTGGAACATAGATATTAATTCTGTTATTGTCCTGAATGAAGCAGGAGCTAAAAAGCATGGATTGATTACATAAATCACTGCTCAATAAATCTAATATTTTTTAGGAAAACCATGTCACACCAATCAGATTTAATTAGTACCGATATTAATGCTTACTTAGCACAGCACGAAAACAAAGAACTATTACGTTTCTTAACTTGCGGTAACGTAGACGATGGCAAAAGTACCTTAATTGGGCGCTTGTTGCACGATTCAAAAATGATTTATGAAGATCAATTAGCTGCAGTACAAGCTGATAGTGTTAAATCAGGCACCACGGGGGCAGGTAAAATTGATTTAGCTTTATTAGTTGATGGTTTGCAAGCCGAGCGTGAACAAGGCATTACTATCGATGTAGCGTATCGTTACTTTTCAACTTCTACACGTAAATTTATTATCGCGGACACTCCGGGTCATGAACAATACACTCGTAACATGGCAACGGGTGCGTCCACTTGTGATTTAGCGATTATATTGATTGATGCGCGGTATGGCGTGCAAACTCAAACTAAACGCCATAGCTTTATTGCGTCTTTATTAGGTATTCATCACATTATTGTGGCTATCAATAAAATGGATTTGATGGCTTACAGTGAAGACACTTTTAATAAGATTAAACAAGATTATTTAAGTTTTACTGATACTTTAGATTTAAACGATATTATCTTCATTCCTATGTCAGCATTGGATGGTGATAATGTGGTAAATCCAAGTGAGAATATGCCTTGGTACACAGGTCAACCTTTAATGGAAGCCTTAAATAGCGTTGAAATATCAAATGATCATAACTTAACAGACGCCCGTTTTCCGGTGCAATATGTTAATCGACCTAATTTAGATTTCAGAGGTTTCTGTGGTACGGTAGCTTCTGGTGTCTTTAAAACTGGTGATGTAGTCACGGCATTACCTTCAGGTAAAAGCAGTAAGATTAAATCGATTGTCACGTTTGATGGTGATTTAGCCGAAGCTTATCCACCTATGGCGGTTACTTTAACATTAGAAGATGAAATTGATGTGAGTCGGGGTGATGTGTTGGTAGGTAATCAACAGCAAACACCGATTGTCGCGGATAAATTCACCGCTAATATTGTTTGGATGACTGAGCAAGCGTTAGTGCCGGGTCGTCAATACACTATAAAATTAGGTACGCGCAGTGTATCGGGTTCTGTGTCATTAATTCAGCATCGAATAGATGTTAATACCTTAGAACATCATGATGCCAATGCCTTACAATTAAATGAAATTGGTTCTTGCATCGTGACAGTAAATGCTCCAGTTGTTTTTGATGCTTATAAACAGAATAAAGGCACGGGCGCATTTATCGTTATTGATCGTTTAACGAATGGCACTGTGGGTGCTGGTATGATTACCGGTGCAAGTGACGATATTAATCAACAAGTCGTTAGCATTGAAGAACGTGCTGCTAGATTTGGGCAAACACCGACAGCGATTTCTTTAACAGGTGTGTTTAGCCAGGCCGTGGCTTATCAATTAGAAAGAAAATTATTTGATAATGGTCATGTGGTAACCGTATTAGAAATCCCGGAGATTAAGTTGATCACAGCAATTAAAAATGCGGGCTTAATCGCCTTAACGCTTAATAGCGCTACTGACATTGCCGATTTAGTTTTTGATACTGACCAACAATCATTAGCAGATATTTATACCGCTTTAAAAGCGCAAAATATCATTTATTAATTCTTAGCATTAATGATGGGTTATTACACTTAATTAATAACCCATACCTACTCGCAGATTACATCACATCAATATTATCCGGTATTACTAAATGACAGAAACCAAACAGTTTTTTAGTAATGACGGTGCCTTATCTACGGTCATCTCTGGTTATCAAGCTAGAGATGCTCAAGTAGAAATGGCTGAAGCCATCAGTAAAGCAATCGATAATAAAGCGCATTTAATAGCCGAAGCAGGCACAGGTACCGGTAAAACCTTTGCTTATTTAGTGCCCGCTATTTTTTCAGGAAAGAAAACGATTATTTCTACAGGCACAAAAAACCTGCAGGATCAGTTATTCAATAAAGATTTACCCGTCATTCGCAAGGCGATAACGCACCCTTTTAAAGCCGCTTTATTAAAAGGTCGGGCAAATTATTTATGTACTTACCGCTTAAAAAACGCATTAACCTCAACTATTGGCTTTACCAAAGAAGAAGCGGTTTCTTTAGCTAAGATAAATGCGTGGGCAAAAAATACCCAGTTTGGTGATGTTTCCGAAATGTCCGGTATTACTGAAGGCGATCCTATTTGGTATCAAGCGACTTCTACACAAGATAATTGTTTAGGGCAAGATTGCCCAGATTATGCAGAATGTTATCTAGTCAAAGCCCGTCAAAAAGCGCAAGAAGCGGATGTGATTGTGGTTAATCACCATTTGTTATGTGCTGATTGGTCGATTAGAGATAACGGATTTGGTGAGTTACTACCCAGTGCAGAAGTGGTCATTATTGATGAAGCGCATCAATTAGCGGAAACGGCTTCCAACTTTTTAGGTACTACGATTGGTTCTAAGCAACTGAGTGACTTAGCGCAAGATACTTTAATGGAGTATTTTAAAGATGCTACCGATATTCCGGCCTTACGCACCGCTTGTGAAGATTTAGAACATGAACTTAAAGATTTAAGATTAGCGTTTGGTGTCGAGCTTAAACGCGGTGATTGGCAAGATATTGAAACGAATCCTAAAATTAGTGCGTGCTTAGTGGCGGTAAAAGAACAGATGAGACGTTTAACTGAGCAACTCTTAGTGGCATCCGTTAAAACCAAACCGTTAGAATCATGCTACAAACGGGCTGAAGACTTGGTAGAAAGTCTTAATTTAATTTTAGATGATAAAGCCGGTAAATGGATACGCTGGTATGAAACCCATCGTAAAACCGTGACCTTAAGCTTAACGCCGATGGATATCGCTGCAGAATTTAGAAAGTTTATGCACCAGCATCAAGCCGCTTGGATATTTACTTCTGCTACGTTAAGTATTGCTAATCGCTTTGATCATTTTGCCAATAATTTAGGGTTAAGCAACGCCGAGAGCATGAGTTGGGGCAGTCCTTTTGATTACCCTACGCAATCCTTGTTTTATCATCCAAAAGGTTTACCTCAGCCAAATGATCCTGATTGCATTCCGCAACTCATGGAGTTTGCTATCCCTGTTTTAAAAGCCAGTAAGGGTAGAGCATTCTTTTTATTTACCAGTCATCGGGCTTTAAACGAAGCAGCGGAAATTTTGGCTAACAAACTGAAATACCCTTTATTGGTACAAGGTAGTCGACCTAAAGGCCAATTACTTGATCAATTTAAAGAACTGGGTAATGCAGTATTGTTAGGCACTTCCAGTTTTTGGGAAGGTGTGGATGTGCGCGGGGAAGCCTTATCTTGCGTCATTATCGATAAATTGCCGTTTACTTCACCCGGTGATCCCGTTTTAAAAGCCCGAATGGAAGCGATGAAACAACAAGGCAGAAATCCATTTTTTGAATATCAATTGCCCACCGCTGTTATTGCATTAAGACAAGGCGTCGGGCGCTTAATACGGGATGTTACAGACAGGGGGGTGTTAATGGTCTGTGATCCACGTTTATTAAAACGTTCTTATGGACAAATATTTTTAGACAGTGTGCCAGCCATGAGTCGCACCCGAAATATTGCTGATGTCGAAGCATTTTTTAAAGAGGAAAAATCTGAATGAAGATATTAGCCGTTGAAACCTCAACGGATGCGTGTTCGGCGGCATTAAGTATCGATGGCGTTATCACCGAGCAGTTTGAGTTAACTCCCAAAGAACATACCAAACTCATTTTGCCGATGATTGAAACTTTAATGGCAAATGCCGGTCTACGACCTCAACAATTAGATGCTTTAGCTTTTAGTTGTGGGCCAGGCTCCTTTACTGGGGTGCGCATAGCCACAGGCGTTATACAAGGAATTGCTTTTGGAGCTGATTTGCCAGTGGTTCCTGTGTCCACTTTAGCGGCTGTGGCACAAAACTATTTTGACTCTGCTGATGCGACAGAAAATGTAGCCTTTACTGCTATGGATGCGCGTATAGGCGAAATATTTTGGGGCGTGTATCAAAGAGATGCCGCTGGCTTAGCAGAGTTAATTGGTAAAGAAGCCGTTATCCTAGCGACGGATATTGAGTTTCCTGCACTTAAAGGCGCGGGAATCGGTTCGGGTTGGGGTGTTTATGGTAACGAATTACAAAGTAGATTAGCCGGTTATGTGCATAGTTATGATGTTGGACAAAATCCAAGAGCATCAGCCATCGTTCGTTTAGGTGTGCGTGATTATCATAAAGGACTTGCCGTACCCGTTGAACAAGCGATGCCCGTTTATTTACGGGACAAAGTGGCGCAAACAGAAGCAGAACGTAAACAGTCTAAATAGGGAATTGAATGACCATTAATCAGAAAATTGAACGTATCACCTTCTACCGTAAACCGCATTTTAAATGGTAACAGTAGCATTAGCTCAGAAATGGCATTGCGACTTTCTAAGGCATTAGGGCGATCACCGGAGAGTTGGTTAGCTATGCAAGATAACTACGATCTTTAGTGGAAGGTGATACTGTTTACCTGCCCATTAAGCCAACCGCATCATAAAAGCAGCGTCTTAATATCTTGCTCAGAGAGCTTTGTGATATCCGCTATCTGGCTAATGTCAAAGCCTTTACTTAACATTGATTTCGCTATTTCAAACTTTTCGTCTAACTGACCCTCAATCTTTCCCTCAAGCTTACCCTCCATTAAGCCTTCAGTTTTACCCTCCACCTTACCCTCTTGATAGGCGGTATCCAACACTGCTTTAGCTTCGTTATAAGACAACACACTCTTGATATAAGCATCGTATTGGTCGGCATTGAGGTGCGCAATACTGGCAATTTCAAAGCCTTTGGTAAAGATAGGTTCATTTAAAATAGCTGGGATATGGTCAAAATCTTCCAGATGTTTTAAGAAATA
>CAIQNQ010000246.1 GCA_903873165.1 uncultured Methylococcaceae bacterium
TAAATCAGGACAAGCATGTTCCATCCCGTACCAATCTGACCATTCTTTAGCATCTTTTAACCTAAAATCGGCCGATAGATCAATCACCTTTACACCACGCGCCACTAAGCTTTCTGCCATTAACATCGCTGTCCCATTAGGGGTAGCGAAAAATACCACATCACAGGTAACCAATGTATCCAGCTCAGGTAAACCAAACTCCACCTGAATACTGCCGCGTAAACTGGGATAGACCGCATCAACACGAGTACCTGCATCAGCTCTTGAGGTGACAACCGCCACATCAACTTCTGGATGTAACACTAAAATTCTAAGTAACTCAACACCGGTATATCCCGTACCACCTACCACACCTGCACGAATCATTTTTTATCCTACTGACCTATTGTTTGTAAAAATATCTGCGACATATAATAACCGGATACGCCTATTTTCAATACTCTCGTTATGTCAGAAACACCTATCATGAATCTCATAGAAATAATTGCGGGAGAATTAAGCCTCACTCAACGCGAGATTCCTACCCCTAATCCACTGCAAGTTCTGATCAAAGTAGCAGCGGCTGGCGTTAATAGACCTGACATCATGCAGCGCAAAGGTTTGTACAGATTTTGTTACCGAGATAATACGCCTAACAAATGATCATGGCATTGATGTCATACTCGACATGATTGGTGGCGACTATTTCCCGCGTAATTTACAATGCTTAGGTTTTGAGGGACGTTTAGTTCAGATTGCCATCCAAAATGGCCCAAAATCAGAGTGTAACCTATTACCCATTATGCTAAAAAGGCTAACGATAACGGGTTCAACATTAAGAGCCAGAGATGATATTTTCAAAACCAACATAGCCAAAAACTTACTAGAAAAAGTCTGGCCTCTACTTAATAATGGCCAGATAAAACCGATTATTGACAGTACATTTAAACTTAAAGCCGCAAACCTAGCCCATCAAAGAATGGAAAGCAGCCAACACATTGGCAAAATAATATTAGAGGTATAACCATGTCTTACAACACACTGATAAGTGCCCAAACCCTACACCAAAACATCAATAATCCTAAATGGATAATTATTGATTGCCGATTCTCCTTAGCCGATTGTGCAGTGGGGTATTCTGCTTATCGACACGGACACATCCCCAATGCCCGCTATGCCGACCTAAACAAAGATTTGTCTTCTGAAATACGCTCGTATACAGGCCGTCACCCTTTACCCAACTGCAAAGTTTTATCACAAAAACTAGGTGCTTGGGGAGTCAGTAATCACAGCCAAGTGATTGTCTATGATGATGCCGCTGGCGCATTTGCAGGGCGCTTATGGTGGTTATTACGCAGTTTAGGGCATGATAATGTCGCCGTTCTTGATGGTGGTATAAAACACTGGCAAAAACTAAGCTTACCTATTACGACAAAGCTACCCACCGTAAAATCGTCCCTCTTTAGACCCTATATAAATCCAACTCTATGGCTAAACGCGGAGCAAGTTGCAAACGAATTGGCTCGTAAGAAAATACGCCTCATTGATGCCAGAACGCCAGAGCGCTACAAAGGCGAACAAGAACCCATAGACCCCGTTGCAGGTCACATTCCTGGCGCTATTAACCGCCCCTTACCATTAAACATCAATACTGAGGGCCTGTTTTTATCTCCAGATGAACTTAAACGCCAATTCAAACCATTACTTGGATCAATAACACCAGAACAGACCGTACATTATTGTGGCTCGGGGGTTACTGCCTGTCATAACCTACTGGCAATGGAATACGCTGGCTTAACAGGCTCTAAACTCTATGCAGGCTCTTGGAGCGAATG
Organism: uncultured Methylococcaceae bacterium; assembly: GCA_903873165.1. Lineage (GTDB taxonomy): Bacteria > Pseudomonadota > Gammaproteobacteria > Methylococcales > Methylomonadaceae > Methylobacter_C. Next base: position 1,815 of record CAIQNQ010000246.1, read on the forward strand.
GATTACTAACCCTAACAGGGCTATCTCCTAAAGTAAGTCGGCACAAATCCCGCAAACAATATCCCGAACGGCTTATAATGAGCTTATTTTTAGACATAATGGCAATGTAATAAATGATAGATTTTATTCCCGGTCAACGCTGGATCAGTAACACCGAGTCGGAACTTGGTTTAGGACTTATTACCGATGTAAGTTTTAAACGCGTCACCGTCCGCTTTTTAGCCAGTGATGAACAGCGTATTTACGCAATTGATAACGCCCCATTAACACGTGTTAGCTTTACTGTAGGCGATACTATTCAGTCAATTGATGAAGAAGAATTTATTATTACTGCCCTATCTACAAAAGACGGTTTAATTACCTATATGGGTATGGACGAGTTTGGTGAAGAGGTGCAATTAGAAGAAATTGAACTGAATCATCACATCCAATTCAATAAGCCCCAAGACCGGTTATTTACTGGCCAAATTGACCCTAACAGTTGGTTTCAATTGCGTTATGAAACGTGGTTAAGATTGCAACAACACCAACAATCTCCCGTTAAAGGTTTAATGGGCGGGCGCACCTCCTTAATTCCCCATCAGCTTTATATCGCCCATGAAGCGGCAAATCGTTCTGCACCCAGAATCATGTTGGCGGATGAAGTCGGTTTAGGTAAAACCATTGAAGCCGGCTTAATATTGCATCATCGATTACTCAATGGTCTCAGTAAACGGGTTTTAATTATCGTTCCAGAAAGCTTAGTGCACCAATGGCTCGTAGAAATGCTTAGACGCTTTAACTTACGGTTTAGTGTGTTTGATGAAGCCCGCTGTGCCAATGATCCAGAACTCGACAGTATGGATGAGCCGCACGAACAAGATGATGATGAAGATAAAGATTACAATCCATTCTTAACTGAACAATTAATCCTGTGCAGCCAAGGTCTTTTTTCTAGCTACCCTAAGCGCCAAAAACAAGCCCTAGAAGCTGGCTGGGATATGATAGTCGTTGATGAAGCCCACCATTTAGAATGGAGCGAAGCAAGTGCCAGTCCAGAATACCAATTTGTCGAAGCCTTAGGTTTACAAACTCCAGGCCTAATCTTATTGACAGCAACGCCTGAACAATTAGGTAAAGAAAGTCACTTTGCCCGCCTAAGACTCCTAGACCCAGATCGATTCTATAGTTTTGCGGCCTTTGAAGAAGAAGAGCGTCTATTCGAGCCAGTGGCTGACGCCGCTAAACTCTTATTAGCTGATCAATCATTAACAACGGCTGATCAAGAAACCTTAACCACATTATTAAAGGCCGATAACGTCAGTGGTTTATTAAGTAATTTAAATGATCCAGAAAAGTCTGCCACCGCAAGAGCTTCTTTAATCAATATTTTGTTAGACCATCACGGGACTGGGCGGATTTTATTCAGAAACTCCCGACAAACGGTGCAAGGTTTTCCTGAGCGTGAGCGCTATGCATATCCACTTGAAGGCACAGCAAACGACACCGACTTACAACAAGACCCCCGTTATGCGTGGTTAGTAGAGAGGCTTAGTTTTGCCAAATCAACCCAAATCGGTCCGTCACTTAAAGGCCAAAAAGCCTTATTAATCTGCAAACACGCTCAAACCGCCATTGATTTAGAACAAACCCTCAAAAATCGGGCGGGCATTGCTTCTGCGGTATTTCATGAAGGCATGTCAATTATTGAACGGGATCGAGCGGCTGCTTACTTTGCAGACGAAGACAGCACCGCACGCTTATTGATTTGCTCTGAAATTGGTAGTGAAGGCAGAAACTTCCAGTTTGTACATCATCTTATCTTATGGGACTTACCGACTAATCCCGACTTATTACAACAACGTATCGGACGTTTAGATCGTATTGGCCAAAAACATGTGATACAAATTCACATTCCTTATATTGAAAACAGTGTCCAACAACGCCTGTATCAATGGTATGACGAAGGTCTTAACGCTTTCCGCAGTAATAACTCCGCTGCTCAAGCCGTAGCCGATGCACTGCACAATGATATTGAAGCCGCTTTAATCAATAATGATAATTTTGCAACGCTTATTACTAACACCCAAAAACTGAGCAAAGAAATTGAAGCACAGTTACATAATGGACGAGATCAACTCTTAGAGCTTAACTCTTGCCGTAAAGAATCCTCTGATGCACTCATTGCTCAAATTAACGCTTATGAACATGAAGATGCTCTTTGGACATACATGGACACTTTATTTGAGAGTTATGGTGTAGACACTGAATTTCATTCAGATGAATGTTTCATCATTAAACCCAGTGATCACCTTAGAGTCTCGCACTTCCCTAACTTGCCAGAAGATGGCATGACCATCACTATTAATCGCCATATTGCCCTTGCACGAGAAGAAATACAGTTTTTAACGTGGGAACATCCTTTAGTCACTTCGGCTATGGATTTAGTCTTATCCAGTGAAACCGGCAATGCAGCGATTAGCGTCGTGCATCATGAAGACTTAAAAGCCGGACAATTCTTAATTGAATGTTTATTCATCGTTGAATGCAGTGCCCCAGCAGAATTGCAAATTGGTCGATTCTTACCGCCCACACCCTTGCGCGTCCTCATTAATCAAACCCAAAAAGATTTAACCGATACGTATGAGCATGAAGATTTATTAGATATTGGTAAGAACTTTGATAAACAACAAATCATTGCCTTTTTAAATAATCAACGCCTACCGATAACTAAACTTATCGAGGCGGCCGAAACCCGTGCGAAAGCCGATATGCAGACCTTAATTGATTCTGCTACTAACACAATGTTAACGGCTTTATCAGCAGAAATTAAACGCTTAGCCCGTTTACAAAAAGTCAATCCAACCATTAAAACCGAAGAAATTGAACACCTAAAAGATATGACGATGCTCGCGCATGAGAACATACAAGCCGCACAACTTCGCTTAGATGCGGTGCGTTTTCTGATTACCAGTTGAGTACATCATGTTAACTATAGGAAAAATAAACACCTTAAAGGTCGTTAAAAAGCAAGGCGCTGATATCTATTTGGATAACGGCGTCTCAGCTAAAGTCTTGTTAGCCGATAAAAAACCGCCCGAACACCTAGAAATTGGTGATAGCATGGATGTTTTTGTCTATGCCGATAGCGAAGGTCATTTAGCCGCCACCAGTAAAATACCCTTGGCTTTACTAGATGACATCGCCTGGCTAAAAGTCGTGTCACTTAATTACACCGGGGCTTTTTTAGATTGGGGTTTACCCAAAGACCTATTGGTACCTTTTAGTGAACAACATCATGAAATGGAAGTCGGTCGATCTTACTTAGTCAAAGTTTTTTTAGATGAGAAAAACAGACTAGCTGCTACGACCAAAATTGATCGCTACATAGAAGATACCGCAGAAGATTTAGTCGTCGGTCAAAAAGTAGCCGTTATTATTGCTGACAAAACCGACCTAGGTGTTAAAGCCATTATTAACAATCAATACTGGGGCATGCTTTATCACAATGAACTTTACCAACCCGTCAGAAAGGGTCAAAAACTAGACGCTTACGTCAAACAAATACGAGAAGAAGACGGCAAAATAGATTTAGTGCTACAAGAACCGGGTTACGGCAAAGTGCTGACCTTAACCGATAAGATTCTACAAAAACTGCACCAAAACGATGGTGTGTTAATGCTAAGTGATAAAAGCCCACCAGAAGCTATTTATGCCACTTTTGGGGTCAGTAAAAAAGTCTATAAACAAGCAATAGGTTCGTTGTATAAACAAAAACTGATTACCATTGATGATAAAGCCGGAATTCGCTTGATTTAGTAACCCCCACATGCAATATAAACGTAACACTTACCCACAAATAAAACATTTCATTCGCTAATAATGTGATAGCCCTATATTAAGCTAAATCTAAGGCATTATTATTCATGAATTTATTGCAAGTCATTGATATTATATGGCGTTACAGGATAGACTAAATAGTAGACAATCTAACTAAATTTAAGTGAAATTAGTCAGTTAGTTGCTCAAGAATTAATTTATACACAGAGTTATCCACAGTTTCTGGGGATAACTTACTTGCCTCATTTGCCCGATCAACTTACTAATATTTACTTCATGATTGCTTAGCATCTCGTAAATATTACTCGTAGAAATACCACAACAGATATCTGAACTGCATAAAAATGCCAGTGATTTTAAACTTGTGATGTACAATTTTGAAAGAAGACAAACCCCAAGTTCATCACCAACTCAAGGTTGGGAGAGGAATAGCTCGGGGACTGTAGGTTCATAATAGGAAAAATACGAAAAATATGCAAGATGATTTTGCAGCTAGACTGCTTTTAGCATTATCCAATGAGCGAATAGGCGCTTATCGTGATCGACTGGCTGATAAAAGGAATGCCGAACTATTTACTCATTATGCGTGGAATATAGCCCTAAGCGAAAGCCTATATCCATCTTTACAAATTCTTGAAGTTGTTCTTCGCAATAGCATACATAAAGCCATTAGCCAGGATTCAGGCCAATTAAATTGGTATGACGACGATAAAATCATCAATATTAAGGATAAAGATACCATAATCAAAGTTAAGAAAACGTTGCTTGGTATGCGCAAACAAATTGAAGCGGGCCGAGTTGTCGCAGAACTAAATTTTGGCTTTTGGACGGCTTTGATGGATCGCCGATATGAACAAGTGCTTTTCCCAAAACTGTTAAAACCTTGTTTTCCTTATATGCCACGTCATGAAAGAACCAGAAAAAACGTATCAGCGCGATTTGAGCGAATCCGACGCCTAAGAAACCGGATTTTTCACCACGAACCTAACCCAAAATGGGGCTTAATCTGGCATGGGATAATCCCCCTTAACCCAACAAGCTTTTAAGTTACTTTAACGGCAACAACCAATAACTGCGCTCAGGGTAATTAACATCTCGAACGGGGTAATTCTTTAAAGCCTTGCTTCGCATACAAACGTCTCATCCCGTGGGCTTAGTGATGACTTGCACATCAAACACGGCACTCATCATTCATTAGGGCTTTTAGAAAACAATCGATAGCCGATAAACAGCACCAGCAAAATAATTGGAAACAGGACTGCCGAAAACATAGCAGGCGAACAACTCTTAGTACAGTTCGATAACATCAATAAAAACACAAAAATTAAAACACCTAATGCCGTTAACACTTTCATGATAAATTCCTCTCTTAAGTGGGTAGCCCACTGTATGCAAACAAAGTTTATACAAGAATAAATTATAAAAGCAACTGGGATGTCTTTATCCAATCTCCCCTAACCCCTCTTTGCCAAAGAGGGGGGACAGGTCTGAATAATTACTCTGGGATCAAATGTGGTTACTCTTCGCGGCATTCACTTATGATTTTAGCCTTCTGCGTGAAAACAAATTGACATACCTCATTAATCTGCTACAGTCCATCAGAAGAACTTCAATGATAAGCGTAGCAATTAATCTTATAATTACTGCTGAAATAGTGCTTACCCATCATGGTAAGCCAAGCCAAGCCAATAATTATGCATAAACTACCCAGCGATAGTAAAGCTTTTAACAATATTCGTGAGTTAATCCTTAAAGCAGATGAACTTTGTAAAAAATCAATGACCGAAGGGGTAAATGAATCTAGCTCCACCGCTATTGATAACCTGCACAAATTACAAGAAAATCAACTTGAACTTGAGTTACAAAATGAAGAATTGTTGTTAATTCAAACCGAATTAGAAGACGCCCAATTCCGTTTTAAAGAACTCTATAAAGATCTCTATGATCACGCACCCGTCGGCTATTGCACCATAAATGCCGAAAACGTTATTTTAAAACACAATCTATATACCACCCAGTTACTATCCATGCAGGGCGAACATTTATTGGGTCAAAAACTCACTGACTTTATCCATCCTGATGACCAAGACACTTATTACTTGCATTGTAAAAAACTACAAGAGCTTAATATCTCGAATCATTGTGAAGTCAGGCTGCTAAAAGCCTGCAGTGAAACCATTTGGGTGTCCATTAACCAAATGCTGACTGAGACAAACACCAACCAAGCTATTTTCTACATCGCTATTAGTGATATTTCTGAACTTAAAGCGATGCAGGAAGCCGCTGAAGCAGCCA
>CAIQNQ010000247.1 GCA_903873165.1 uncultured Methylococcaceae bacterium
GTAAAGCTTGAAGTGATTAACCAAATCACCTCAATTTTACAAAGTATTCGATTTGGATCATTAGAAATCATAATTCATGACGGAAAAATTGTACAAATTGAACGAAAAGAGAAAATACGCTTTGAAGCAAAATAATTAAGTATTTTCAAATCTCTACCTCACCAAAGGCGAGACATAAAAAGTAAAAATGCGGTCATACCGGACAACTGGACAAGAGTAAAAAAGTACACAACATGAATCAATTACAAAAAACCGCCTTAGCAAGCATCATCAACCTTATATTATTAGGAGCTTCGCACGCTGAGGCTCATGACACCGCCGCCCTAGAAAAGCGCATTCGTGACTTAGAAACTCGTTTAGCTAAAATGGATCAACTTGAACGGCGCTTAGAATTACTTGATAAAGCCGCCTCATTAGCAAATAAACCCGTTAGTGATCCAGCTTCCGTTCCATCGCCTCCAAGTACTGTCACTCAAGCGGAGGTTGACAAAATAAATCGTAAAGTAAATACCTTACAGCGCAAGTTAGAAGTACAAGATGAAGTGACCACTGGCGCCTTAAGTAAAATACCCAATTTTGAAGCCGGTGCAGAGGGTTTTAAAGTTACGTCCACTGATAAAAGACATCAATTACGAATTGGCGGTACGTTACAAACGGATTATAAAGCATTTCTAGATAATGCTTGGACTGGGACATCAGTAACCACAAACCCAGCGGGACCTGATTCAGTTTCACTTAGACAAGCTCGGATAACGTTAGACGGTTATGTTTACAGCGATTTGTATTTTAAAATCATGGCGGATTTTGCCCAAACCAGTAGTACTTCCAACTTACTACCTGACGCTTATTTAGATTACAACTATCATCCAGCTGCTAGCTTATTAGTCGGAAAATTCAAACCCTCAATCAGTCTTGAGCGTTTACAAGGTGATGCCGATACTGCGTTCTTAGAACGCGGTTTTCCTACTAATTTAGCACCTAACCGCGATGCCGGTATTCAACTTCATGGCGGATTCGGAGCATCAGGTTATAAAGCTGAAAGAAATCCAGGGCCTATTGATGTTAAAAATGCCTTCACTTATCAGGTGGGGATTTCAGAAGGTACAGGTGATTCTGGTAACGCTGCAGGTAGCGGTGTGCCAACCAACAATAACGTAACAGGTTCAAGTTCATCCATCTCAAATGGAACTACAACTACAACGACTATTACATCATCTTCTTATGCTAATGATAAAGAGTTTGACGGTCGTGTCTTTGCCCAACCATTTCAACATTCAGGCTATGCTTGGTTAGAAGGCTTTGGATTAGGTCTAGCAGGCTCATACTCACACCCCAATAATCAAGCAATTAATTCTCAGAAGACCTTGTTAGGTCAATCTACGATAGTTGACTATACTCAAATAGATAAGAACAGTATTTCTCCAAATACCAAAGGCTTTGTTACTGCTAACGGCAATTCCTATCGAATTTATCCACAAGCTTTTTGGTATAGCGGTCCCTTTGGTTTAATGGGTGAATATGTAGAGTCTACCCAAACGCTAAACGGCAGTAATGTGCAGAACAAATTCAACAACGTTTCACAAACAAACACAGCTTACCAAATACAAGCTTCCTATGTGGTTACAGGAGAAGATAATACCTTTGGTGGAGTGAAACCCATGCGGATATTTGATCCATTTAAAGGGAGTTGGGGGGCATTACAAATAGCTGGACGTTGGAGTGAACTTACCGTTGATAGCAATACTTTCTCAATACTTGATAGATCTAAATCGGTCAGTAAAGCATCAGCATTTACTTTAGGTGCCAATTGGTTCTTAAATAAAAATGCACTGATTAGATTTGATTACGAAAATGTGTCTTTTATTGGTGGTGCAGGCAAAGATTCTAGTCACATAACAAATCGTCCAACTGAACAAATTTTAGGAACTCGTTTCCAACTAGCATTCTAATAACTAACCAGGAGTTTTATATGAAAACAAAATTTTTAAAACTAATCTTTGCTACAGCATTGTCGCTTGCGGTGACTACGTCTATTCAAGCTAAAGAAGTCAATCTATTGAATGTGTCTTATGACCCAACCAGAGAACTTTATAAAGAATACAACCCAGTCTTTGCTAAATATTGGAAAGCAAAAACAGGGGATGACGTAACAGTTAATCAATCACATGGTGGTGGTGGTAAACAAGCGCGCGCAGTATTAGAAGGCTTAGAAGCTGATGTGGTGACTTTAGCGATTGCTTATGACGTAGATCAACTTTATCAAAAACGTAAATTAATTCCAGAAAACTGGCAAACATTATTACCTAACAACAGTTGCCCGTATACTTCAACTATTGTATTTATAGTTCGTAAAGGCAATCCATTAGGTATTAAAGATTGGAATGATATCGTTAAACCAAACGTCAGTATTGTAACGCCTAATCCTAAAACTTCAGGTGGCGCACGCTGGAACTTTTTGGCGGCTTGGGGTTACGCACTTAAGCACAACAACAATGATGAAGCTGCGGCAAAAAATTTCGTGACCCAGTTATATAAAAATGCAGCCGTTCTGGATACAGGTGCTAGAGGCTCAACGACTAGTTTTGTAGAACGTGAAATTGGTGATGTACTCATTACTTGGGAAAATGAAGCTTACATGGTTCTCGACGAGTTTGGCAAAGATAAATATGAAATTGTGACACCGTCTTTAAGCGTATTAACCGAACCTCCCGTTACCGTTGTCGAAGACGTTGCCCGTAAGCACGGCACTACAGAAGCGGCTACTGAATATCTTAAATACTTGTACAGTAAAGAAGGTCAAGAGATAATAGGCAAAAATTATTACCGTCCTACTGATCCTGAAATTGCCGCTAAATACGCCAAACAATTTAAACCTTTAGAATTATTCAAAATTGATCTATTCGGGGGTTGGAATGTCGCACAAAACAAATTCTTTGCAGATGATGGGGTGTTTGACCAAATATACGGTGCAGGGAAATAAATAATCATTAAGAATTAAAAGGTGGGGAAATTATTTCCCCACCTTTATTTATATTCCGGTGTAAATTTCAGATTCAAATTATTCAATCAAAAAAGGAGTACAAGAGTGTCGCAACGCAGTGTTATGCCAGGATTTCGTCCATCCCTAGGATATACTTTGTTATATTTAGGATTGATAGTATTAATCCCGCTAAGCACATTAGTTTTTGAAAGCTTTAAACTTAATTGGCATGATTATCTACAAATCATTTCCAGTAAACGCATATTATCTTCATTTCAAGTTAGTTTTTTGGCATCCCTCATCGCAGCCTCAGTAGCAACAGTCTTTGGATTTATTACTGCATGGGTATTAGTAAGATATTCTTTTTTTGGTAAAAATATCTTTCACGCTCTAATTGACTTACCCTTTGCATTGCCCACAGCAGTAGCGGGGATTGTCTTAGCCACCCTATTTCAACCTAGCGGTCTGCTCGGAAAATTTTTATTAACGACCTTTGGCATACAAGTCGCCTTTAAACCTTTGGGCATTGTAGTTGCACTAATATTTATCAGCATTCCATTTGTAGTTCGTACGGTCGAACCCGTACTTTTAGAGTTCGAAACCAGCATGGAAGAAGCAGGGTCAAGTTTAGGTGCTAGCCGTTGGCAAGTCTTTACAAAAATCATTTTCCCTAATGTATTTCCTGCCTTACTCACCGGCTTCGCACTTTCGTTTGCAAGAGGCGTTGGTGAATACGGTTCCGTTATCTTTATTGCCGGAAACATACCCTATGTTTCCGAAATCGTGCCACTTTTAATCGTCATTAAATTAGAGCAATTCGATATCCCAGGGGCAACCGCAATCGCCTTAACAATGTTAGTTATTTCTTTTTTATTATTATTTATTATTAATTTATTACAACATTGGGCACGTAAGCGCTCTGGTCAACTATAAAGGATATTATTAATGACTACGCAAATTCATCCAATTCAGCATACCAAAAAAATAAGTAAAAATATCAGCATACAAGATCCTTTATGGGTTAGATGGCTGCTTATTACCATATCAATCGGCTTTATCAGCTTATTTATTTGTGTGCCATTGGGCTTGGTTATTTTTCAAGCCTTTTCCAAAGGTATAACAGCCTATTTTTCAGCTTTATCACAACCAGATACCTTATCAGCCATCAAGCTGACACTGCTGGTTGCTATAGTTACTGTACCACTTAATACCCTTTTTGGAGTTACGGCGGCATGGACAATTACCCGCTTCGACTTTCCGGGTAAAAGTTTATTAACCACCTTAATCGATTTACCCTTTTCGGTATCACCTGTTATTTCAGGCTTGATATTTGTATTATTATTTGGAGCGCAAGGCTGGTTTGGTGAATGGTTAATGGCGCATGATATAAAAATCATCTTTGCCGCCCCTGGCATCATCTTAGCGACAGTATTTATTACTTTTCCATTTGTTGCTAGACAACTGATCCCGTTAATGCAAGAAATGGGCCATCAAGAAGAAGAGGCGGCGCTTTCTTTAGGAGCGGGTGGTTGGAAAACTTTTTTCTCAGTGACACTCCCCAACATCAAATGGGCTTTGTTGTATGGCGTATTACTTTGTAATGCTAGGGCAATGGGCGAGTTTGGTGCTGTATCGGTTGTTTCTGGGCATATTCGCGGCTTAACAAACACATTACCCCTTCATGTTGAAGTAAGTTACAACGACTACGATGTTATTGGGGCATTTGCGAGTGCCTCAATTCTTGCAGGTTTAGCGATTGTGACGTTAATTTTAAAAACAGTGCTTGAATGGAAACAAACAACACGATAGACAAACCTCACACAGCAACGCATCAAGAATTGTTATTAAAATCACTAACAGACGTCCACAAAGTTCAAAGCTTTGAGATTATTAAGACCTATTGAGACTTTACCATGAGTATTTTACTTTCTGATATCAGTAAAAATTTTGGCACATTTGCCGCCTTACATCATATTAACTTAGAAGTACCAGAAGGTGAATTAGTCGCCTTATTAGGCCCTTCTGGCTGTGGGAAAACTACCCTTCTAAGAATAATTGCAGGCTTAGAATACACTGACAAAGGCAAAGTCATCATTAATGGTGAAGATAAAACCCAGCAGAATGTCAGCCAAAGAGGCATCGGTTTTGTATTTCAACACTATGCGTTATTCCGCCACATGACCGTATTTGAAAATGTCGCCTTTGGTTTACGCGTAAAACCTCGCCACAGCAGACCTAGCAATGAGGTGATTAATAAAAAAGTACATGCATTGCTAGAGTTGGTTCAACTGGATTGGTTACATAGTCGATATCCAGATCAGTTGTCTGGCGGACAAAGACAGCGTATCGCCCTAGCGCGGGCTTTAGCCGTAGAGCCTTCAGTATTATTATTGGATGAACCTTTTGGTGCATTAGACGCAAGTGTACGTAAAGACTTAAGACTCTGGCTTAGAAACTTGCATCACGACCTTAATGTCACCAGTATTTTTGTGACACACGATCAAGAAGAAGCGATGGAAGTGGCTAGCCAAGTTGTTGTGCTCAATCAAGGTCAAATTGAACAACAAGGCTCTCCCAGTGAAATCTATGATCATCCAGCGAATGCCTTCGTATCCAGATTCATAGGTCAAACAAATGTTTTTGATTTAAATGAACACGATAATGATTGGTTAAAAACTGCCGGCATCATTAATGTCAACAGCACAGGTAGAATCGCCCATGTTCGACCTCATGATATTTTGATTGAAAAATCCGACAATCTTCAGGACGCTACTGCCGTATTAAAAGACTGGCAACATTTGGGCGCACTCATTCGTCTGGAATTAGTAAAAAATGATATTAGTAACTCAAAGAAACCTGTCTTTGCTGAAATGCCCAAAGAGCAATTTAAAGAGTTAGCATTAAGAATTGGTGATGTAGTTAAATTAAAAATTCGTCAAGCGCATTGGTTTGATTAATCTCATGAATATATATTCAAACCCGTTTGTCTAAAAATAAGAACTATGAACTTAAGTCAAATTGAATTATTGCGAGTTTTGCAAGAAACTAATTTAAATCTATCCAAAGCCGCAGAAAAAATGCATATCGTACAATCAGCGGTCAGTAGACAATTACAATTGTTCGAAGCAGAATTAGGTTCGCCATTATTTGAACGCCAAGGCAAAAAACTGGTCGGAATGACTGCTTTATGCCTAAGTATTATGGATGAAGTAGCCACTATGAACAGAGCAAAAGCCAATATTCAACAAATAGCCGCTGACTTTTTAGATAGCAATAAAGGCACGTTACATATCGCCACAACCCACACTCAGGCCAAATATTTTTTACCTAAACCGATTGCACGTTTTAGAGACAAATATCCTGACGTTAATATTTATATGGTGCAGGCATCACCAGAACAACTGATTGATCAACTCCACAATCGGCAAGCCGATGTAGCCATTTGTACCGAGCGAGTAGATTTAGTTCCAGATTTAATTCTTGAAACTTGTTATCGCTGGTATCACTCAATCATTGTTCCACAAGATCATCCTCTAGCAAAAGAATCTATTACTTTAGAGCGAATCTCGCAATATCCAATATTAACCTATAGTTTTGGCTATACCGGTCGCACAAATATTGAAAATGCTTTTAACCAAGCTCAGTTAAAATTAGATATTATTTTGGCTGCATCAGATACGGATGTTATTAAAACCTATGTGCGTTTAGGCTTAGGAGTTGGAATCATCGCTGGCATGGCTTATGATCCCTTGGCTGATAAAGATCTAGTTGCCAGAGACTTATCGCATTTAATTTCTAGCTCAAGCACCAAGATTGCTTATTTAAAGCACAATTACTTACCGCAATACAGTAAACATTTTATTGAGGAATTACTCATAGCGGGCAAAGAAGGCAATTATTAAAATTCAAAATGCACACGACCACCGTAGATATCAACAGGCCCACGATCCGCATTATAAGCTGGATTAGCTATATACTGATAATCTAAAGACAACCATGTAGATTGAAATGCATGGAATTGATAATAAATATCCATGACCTTTTCCGATCGATAATTAATCTTACCATCACCGATAAAGCCATCAATACCCCCCCTATTTAAATAAGCGATATGATCTTTGGAAATCCAACTTTCTGCATAGCCAATTCCCACTGAATCTTTAACTCTACCCCAACGCAGACCTTTTATCTGAGCGCCAAATGATAGTGAGCGATCAGAAGACGTATAAGAATATACTTCCGTTTTACCGTCTGAATACATGCCTCTAAAGAACAACCCAAAATCTTCTGTGACTTTTTGTTCCATATTAATACCAATACCCATCTTAATATTTGGCTTTCTTGCCCAACACAAATCAGGCGCTCCAGAATTCCCTGATCCATAAGAAAAACCAGTACACGTAGTTGCATTCATATTTGGATCACTCTTAAAAGCGGCTATAGCATCCGTCCAACTACCCATATTCTCACGATTTCTATAGCCTAAAAGTCGCACAGCCCCCGGTTGTCCATACAACAGATGTTGATGCTCTAACTCTATTTGATCACCGTAAAAATTTAACAAATCAAAATTTACGGGTAACTGATTTGGATCCATAGGGCCTGCAATACGCGCGAACCTAAAAGCCCAATCATCAAAATAAATCTCACCCGCAAAACCTGTGGTGTATCCTCTGGCATCAGCAGCGAAGTCATAAGCGGCATTTGTCATAAAAGCCATGTTAAAAAACTGTTGGCGTAAGTTAGCGGCATAAGTATTTTTATCAAAAATATCCAAAATACTAAAGTTACCTCCCGTAAACACAAACCGCCGACTCGTAGTTGATCCACCTAATTGCATAGCACCCGATTGCATTTGAACTGAAGTGCCGCCTAAAGCAATGGTCTGCCTGTAAAGTGCCCTGGGTAAATACCAAGTAGCATTTTCAGAGCCATTTTTCTGCAATTCAAAGTTTTGTATCGCCCCAGCTAACCCTCTCAATCCCGACAGTGGTAACTCAGAAATCATTTCCGGTGCTACATAAAACTCACCCCCCTGCCACGCTTTAAGCCCCAAATAAAAGGTAGCAGTAGCGGTAAAGCTTCGTTCTGCAGTAGGTGTTAAAGAATTAGGTGTGCCATTTAAGTTAGTATAAGCGGCTGGAAAAGCATCTTTAACACTACTGATGTAGGTGGCTTGTGAATAAATATTCCAGCGCTCGTCTTTAATATTATGCAAATTATGTGCTGATAAGGTATTCATCACCGAAAACTCATCGTCATCACTTTTATCAGAAGCTTCAGTATTATCTGCTTGAACACTACTAAGGCCTATAAAACTTAATAAAACCAAGAAAAAAATGAATTTGTAAAATGACATACGGTAATTATTAGGCTATTAGGTATTATTTTGATCAGATAGCCATCTGCTAACACGGCTCAATTAAAAACGAATTGTTTTATTAAGAATATTATGTCAGATAATAATGACATAACAATTAAATATCGACCGCTTAATAAGCAGCAAACCTTTTGCCTAAAAGGTAAAGAATGTAAAGTCCTTTAATTTAATAATTCCACTTAATCAACTCTCTAAGTATTAACCGATAACAGAGCTAGATTAATGCTTGGCTTTTTGATGAACTAGCTTAAAACCTATAAATCCAGCGAACATAGCACTTACAAATACCAATATCCCTGATAAACCAGATGTAAGACCGACTAAACTTGGCCCAGGACACAGACCTGAAAGCCCCCAACCTATGCCAAATATCGATGATCCCATCACTAATTTGACATCAAGTTTAGAATGTACCGGCACATGTGTTATTACTTTATCTAAGTTATGTTGACAACTACGTTTAATAAAAAACTGTAAAACACCTAAAGTGACTAAAGCGCCGATCATGACAAATGCTAACGAAGGATCCCATTTACCGGCCACATCTAAAAAACCTAATACTTTAGCTGGATTAGTCATTTGAGCGACGATTAAACCAAAGCCAAACACTAAGCCACTCAAAAAAGCACTAAAAATTAAAAATGCAGGAGATTGCTTATAAGACATGGCGCACCACATAGACGGTTAAAGCGGCTGTCAGCATAAAACACAGTGTAGCCACCATGGATCGCTTTGATAAGCGTGCTAAACCACAAATCCCATGACCACTCGTACATCCACTCCCTAAAAGAGTCCCATAACCGACCAACAAGCCTGATAAGGCTAAAATGCCATAGGAAGCATCAAGCTGAATAGGAATAGACCCATCCATTAAAAACCATAATGATGCACTCACCATTAAACCAATTAAAAAGGCCAATCGCCAAACACTATCAGTTTGCCACTGCGGAAGTAAACCAGCCACAATACCGGAAATACCTGCGACTCGATGATTAAAATACAGCAACATAGCAGCAGCCAGTCCAATAAGAACACCGCCACCTAAAGAAGATAAAACTGTTAAATAGTCCACTTAATTGCCTAAAACAGCGAGAAAAACAGAATAGAACACGATAAGCGTATCCCCGCGCACGCCGCAATGTGCTTTCGTCCTTGAACCGTCGGTTCAAGTGGGAGCGTAACCGATAAATAAGGCTTCCCGAATAATACGGGCATGCACACCAATAACGGATTTTGCACCCGGGGTAAAAGCAGGTTCAGGAAACACCCAGCACACCCTCAAACGCCGCAGAAGATACAGGCGTGTATTTTAGCTGGCTTTGCTAATTTTCTAAAACGTTTTCTATTTTTTGATTCAATTTAACCAAACATTCGCTTAAACGAATATTCAGTAAATCATTCTGAGATTTTATCATTTGCAGCTCATGAGCCAAATTTAGTGCCGCCATCACAGCGATTCTATCCGGTGCGGCAATTTTTCCAGAGTCACGCATTTTACGCATCTGTATATCTAATTGATGGGCTGAATGAAGCAAGTCATCTTGTTCATTTTCTTCACAAACAATTTTATATTCTTTACCCATTATAATCAGGGTAACGGGCTGAGATTTCTTAGTCATTAACCATTCTCCATTGCTTTTAATCGGGTAATCATCGCCTCTAAACGCTGCTTTGCTTCTTCGACTTTTTCAAGTAATTGATAATTATCGCGCTCTAACAATTCTTGTTTCAGTTTTAAAGTGGTATTTTCATTTTTAAGATCTCGATACCGCTCAATAAACTTATCAAGTTTATATTCAAAGTCTTCAATTTCTATAGGCAAATAAATTTCAGTCATAGTAGTCACTATAATTGTTGCAAGTAATACGGTATTTTTAATAAGTGATGATAAACTGCTAAAAGATTACATCATGTTTATGTTAATAAAAGCGAACAAATATTAACCATTTTTATGATCAATGGTAGCATAAGCGTCATTTTTATTTTAGTGATAGTACAATTATTATGGCTTATAACGCGTGTAACGCAATAATTTTAGAATTTGACCCAGAACTGTCAGCCGCAGAAGCTCATGGCATGGCAACCGGTATGCTATGTATCAACGAACACGCAGACAGCGCATCATGGCTTAATGAACTTAAAGCGAACAGCACGAGTTCAACCAATACTGACGACTCCACTTTAGTACACTTATTTGATGAAACCCAAAGACTATTAAGCAGTGATGATTATGAGTATGATCTATTTTTACCCGATGATGATCATGACTTAAGCACCCAAACCGAAGCCTTAAAAAATTGGTGTCGAGGATTTTTATATAGCATGGGGGCAATATCCTCAAACAAGCATTATTCAGAAGATGTGTTAGAAATTCTAAAAGACATCTCAGAATTTACCAAACTAGACACGCAGGTGGAAGGTGAAGAAGATGAAGCCGCTTTCGTAGAACTGACCGAATATTTACGATCAGCCGTATTTTTATTAAGAGCAGAATTAATACCCACCAGCAACAACTTTAATGCCTAACGGTGACCCAAAACATGAAGCAAAGTGAATTTAAAAAACGCCGTAAACAACTTATAAACCATATTGGCGTCGGTAATATTGGGTTAATCAGTAGTGCCTCTATGCGTACCCGCAATAGAGATGTCGATTACCCATTTAGACAAGACAGCGATTTTTTTTATTTAACAGGCTTTAATGAACCTGATGCCTTAGCCGTTTTTATTCCAGGTCGAGAGCAAGGTGAATACATATTATTTTGCCGAGAGTTCGATGAAACAAAAGCATTATGGGAAGGCGCTCATGCTGGCTTAGAAGGTGCCACCCAACATTATGATGCGGACGATGCCTTCCCTATTAATGATTTAGACGAAATCTTACCGGGTTTCTTAGAAAATAAGACCAAAGTTTATTACCCCATGGGTCGTAATTTAGAACTAGATACTAATTTGCTTGAATGGATCAATCATATTCGCAGTCAATCAAGATCGGGGCTTGTAGCTCCCAGTGAATTAGTCTCCTTAGAGCTTATTGTGCATGAAATGCGCTTATTTAAAAGTCCTAATGAACTCAAATTAATGCGTACAGTAGCTGAAATTTCTGCTGCGGGTCATGTTAAAGCTATGCAAGCCTGTAAACCCGGACTTTATGAATATCAAATTGAAGCTGAGCTTATTTATCATTTTAATCAAAATGGTTTACGAAATGTAGCTTACCCCTCCATTGTTGCTGGGGGTAAAAATGCTTGCACACTGCATTACACAGAAAACACTGATAAATTGAAAAATGGCGATTTATTACTCATTGATGCGGGTGCAGAGTGTGATCATTATGCTGCGGATATTACTCGCACATTTCCAGTATCAGGAAAGTTCTCTGAGCCACAAAAGCTTCTCTATCAACTCGTTTTAGATGCGCAATTCGCCGCTTTGGAACAGATTAAACCGGGATTATTTTGGAACCAAGCTCATGATGCCTCCGTAGAAGTGTTAACAAAAGGATTAGTGGAGTTAGGGTTATTAAAAGGCAAAATTAATAAACTCATTAAAGATGAAAAATATAAACAGTTTTATATGCATCGCATTGGGCATTGGCTAGGCATGGATGTACATGATGTTGGGGATTATAAAATCAAGCAAGAATGGCGAGTATTAAAACCCGGCATGGTATTAACCGTAGAGCCTGGCTTATATATTCCAGCCAATTGCAAAACCGTTGATGCTCAATGGCGCGGCATAGGCATACGCATTGAAGATGATGTTTTAGTGACCGCTACTGGTCACGAAGTTTTAACTGGCGGCGCACCCAAATCGATTCAAGAAATTGAAGCATTAATGCAGGGGCTATAATGCAACAGGATTATGATTTACTCATTGTAGGTGGCGGCTTAGCAGGCAACTGTTTGGCTTTAAAATTGGCCAATAGCGGATTAAAAATAGCGATTATTGAAGCCAGCACCCGCGAGCAATTACAATCCGCCCCTTCTGGAGATCGGGCTTTAGCTTTAGCCGCAGGCACAGTGCTTATGCTTGATGCAATCAATGCTTGGCAGGGTATAAGTCATGCAGCTACCGCTATTAAACACATACACATTTCTGATCGAGGGCATTTTGGTAAAACTCGTTTATCCGCAGAAAAAGAAAATGTAGACGCTTTAGGTTATGTTATTAGCGCTCGTGACTTAGAAGGTCATATCAGTCAGCTAGTTGATGATGCAGGTATAGAAGTTATTTCACCTGCTAGAGTCGTAGGCTTGATGTCTGGGGAACAACAAATCCATGTCACTTTAAAACAAGGTAACGAGAATCTAAATTTATCCGCAAAATTATTAGTTGGCGCTGATGGCGGCTACTCATCGGTTAGACAATTGCTGGATATTCCTCAGCAATCCGTAGATTATGGTCAAACAGCATTAGTCACCACAGTTAATTTATCGTTACCGCATAACAACACCGCTTTTGAACGCTTCACCGCTTCGGGCCCGCTTGCCTTATTACCCATGGCTAAAAACCAAAGCGCAGTAGTTTGGACGAGAACAACAGAAGATGCAGAAGCCTTAATGCTAGGCAATGAAGCGGACTTTATAGCTGAATTACAACACTGTTTTGGTTATAAGCTGGGCCAATTTAGTTTAGCTGCACCCAGAAGAGCTTTTCCGCTGTCCTTAATTCGAGCTGAAAAAATGCTGGCGGATCGAGCGGTGATTATTGGTAATGCGGTACATCAATTACATCCGGTGGCCGGACAGGGTTTTAATTTAGGCCTCAGAGATGTAGTGAGTTTAGCTGAAAAACTAACTCATCAAGCAGCACTCAACGCAGATATTGGTGCTAAAGAGTTTTTAAGTAGTTATGCTCATTCACGGAATAAAGATCATGATAGAACCATCGGTTTTACCGATACAGTAGTCAAAATATTTTCTAATGAATGGATAGCATTGGCACTTATCAGAAATATTGGCCTTACTTTGCTAGACCATATCCCTAGTGTAAAACATTTACTAAGTCGTCACGCTATGGGTCTTAAGGAATAAAACTAGTATTTACAAAGAATACCTGCAGAGAAGATTATTCGCTAAATATTCTCCCCTACAAATAAACTCATTCATCTTAAATAGAGCTTATTTCTCAATCAGAAGAATGCTTGACCAAGAATTCAAGCGTTCTATTTTGATTTGTTTGCCTTAGTAGACTCAACAACAGGCTTTGATTCTACTTCGGTTTTTGGTTCTACCACGGCTGCAGGTGCCTCTGTAGGTGTGTCCGACAACAAAATATCACCCTTGTTTTTATCTAAAGTCTTTTGGCCGATACCGCTAACCTTAGTCAAATCTTCAATTGTTGCAAACGCGCCATTTTCAGTACGGTATTTAACAATTGCATCGGCTTTTTTAATACCAATACCATTTAAAGCATCGGCAATCGCCTTTGAATCAGCTGTATTAATATTAACGGGGCTGGCAAGCAGGTTTGTAGAAAATAAAAACAATAACAATAGCATTAGATTTTTCATGATTTTTTCCTAGAATAGTAAGAAGCTAATAAAAGGTTTTTAATAGCTTTGAGCAGACGCCCAATATAGAGTCTAGTAAAAAATCCTGGAATTTCAATTTTATTTTCAGTATAAAATTGCAAATACAAGTCAATAAATGCTTAATACCTTGAATTAAAACACTTAACTATTTTTAATGCTTTTACAAAATCAGCCATAAACAGCATAAACCCAAACTATGGGGAATTAGCAACAATAATAGCTCGTTTCGGTGCAGGTAGCCCTTCATAAGTTAAGGTCGAATCTTCTGGATTAAGAAAATCTTTAAGTGACTGAAAGCGCATCCATTCTGTACTACGCTGTTCTGCTGTCGTGGTAATCGTCACATCAACCACGCGAATATTTTTAAACCCACAACGTGCCATCCAACTCACTAAAGTATCGCAAGTAGGTAAGAACCAAACATTACGCATCATGGCATAGCGATCCTCTGGCAACAATACCTCACCTAAGCCCCCATCAATCACTAAAGTTTCTAAAATTAGTTCACCGCCTGCACGTAAACTATCTCTCAGCTCATATAAGTGATCTATCGGGGATCGACGATGATACAGCACCCCCATCGAAAAAACTGTATCAAAGGCTTTTAAGCCATAGGGCATATCTTCAATACCTAAAGGCAACACATAAATGGGTGCTTCGCCATGCAATTTTCTAATGAGTTGAAATTGCATGATATTAAGTAACATAGGATCAATTCCTACGACCATCTTTGCTCCAGCACCCAACATGCGCCAACAGTGATAACCGTTTCCACACCCGACATCTAATACTAAACGATGCTCTAAAGGTGATAAATGCGCCTTTAACCGCTCCCACTTCCAATCTGAGCGCCATTCAGTATCAATAGCTACTCCATATAGCTCATAAGGGCCTTTACGCCAAGGATGTAATGCTTTGAGCTTATTTTCTAACAGGTTAACTTCTGGTTCAGTCAAATCATCTACCACACCAATTTGTACAACAGACTGGTCTAACAAACGCTGAGATGCAACGTAATCAGGAATACTAGCAATAATGGCTTGCCATTCAGAAAAAGTACCGTGTTTGGTATGATCAAATGCCTCAGCTAACTGCTTGGGTAATACATCTACCCAAGCATCCGCTTTAGCATCAAGCAAGGCTTGGTATAACGGGGAATAATCAATCATTCAAAATAAACGATTGAGATATAGAATAAATAATTATGAATTTTTTGCAGCTAAGGCTTCAGTGTTCTTTTTAGCTAAGCTATCTATTACAGCGCTTAAAGAACCTTTTGCTTCTACTTCACTGGTAAAAGTTGTACGGTAATTAGTCACCAAGCTTACCCCTTCAATCATAATGTCATAAGCTTTCCAATCACCATCAGTCAACAACATACGATAATCTACCGCTACTGGTTTAATACCTGGTTGTAAGACCTCTGTTTTAACAATAACTTTGGTCGCATCTGTTTCCATTTCTATCGGCAAATACCGAATAGTCCAGTCTTTAAATTCTACAAATGCCCTAGAATAGGTTCGAACTAACAAAGTTTGAAATTCTTGTTTAAAACGGTCACGCTCTTGCGGAGTCGCTGATTTCCAAAGCTTACCTAACACTAAAGAAGATATTTTCTCAAAATCAGTACTGGGCAAAATGGCTTCATTAACAAACTGATTTACCTTGGAAAAGTTTTTAACGAAATCTTTATCCTGCATCTTATTTTGCAGTTTTGTAGAAGCAGTTTCTATTGCTTGCTGAGGCGGTAATAAGTCTGCTGCATTAACTTGACTACTCGCCATTAAAATCCATAATAACGCGAAAAAAACCCACAATGTGTTACGTCTAACGTTCATGAAACCCTCTAAAATTAAACTATTAATTGCTTGCAAAAATTTTACAAATATCCCTGTCAGCAATCCTTGATACAATAAATCAATAAGCAATAATAATCAAAGCCTAAACGCTGATTCTCTAAACTTAATGAAAAGATAAGATGACATATAATAACATCAATTTTCCTCTCACACGCATGAGAAGAATGCGCTATAACGACTTTTCAAGACGTTTGATGCGTGAAAACACTCTATCAGTCAATGACCTTATTTATCCTATGTTTGTTACAGAGGGCACGCAGCAAAAAGAAGAGATAAGTTCAATGCCTGGGGTTTATCGCTTTTCATTAGACTTATTGCTTGCTCAAGCCACCGAAGTTTATCAACTCGGCATTCCGGCAATCGCCCTATTCCCTGTCATAGAAGCTGACAAAAAATCCTTGGATGCAGCAGAAGCTTACAATCCAAAAGGCTTAGTGCAACGCAGTGTTAAAGCTTTAAAACAAGCCATTCCTGACTTAGGCATTATTACCGATGTAGCCTTAGACCCCTTTACCACCCACGGTCAAGATGGCTTAATTAATCATGATGGCTATGTATTAAATGACGAAACTATTGCCGTCTTGGTCAAACAAGCGGTATCCCATGCAGAAGCGGGGGCCGATGTGGTGGCTCCATCAGATATGATGGATGGTCGAATTGGGGCCATAAGATCAGCTCTAGAAACGGCAAATTATACCAACACCTTAATACTCGCCTACTCAGCCAAATATGCTTCTAGCTTTTATGGCCCCTTTAGAGATGCAGTCGGATCAGCAGGTAATTTAGGTAAAAGCAATAAATACAGCTACCAAATGGATCCAGCAAACTCTGATGAAGCCTTAAAAGAAATTCAGTTAGACCTACAAGAAGGTGCAGACATGGTGATGGTAAAACCTGGCATGCCCTATCTTGATATTATTCGTCGAGTTAAAGATGAATTTGGTGTACCGACCTTTGCTTATCAAGTGAGCGGCGAATACGCCATGCTTAAAGCCGCTGCACTGAATGGTTGGTTAGATGAAAGACAAGTTGTCTTAGAATCATTAATGGCTTTTAAACGAGCTGGCAGTAACGGCATCTTAACTTATTACGCAAAATCAGTCGCACAGTGGTTACAAGAATGACAAACATTGAGCATTACGCGGTCTTTGGCAGTCCGATCAAGCACAGTAAATCCCCCCGCATTCATAAATTATTTGCCGAACAAACCCAGCAAGCTTTAGTTTATGACGATCAAGAAGTGCCTGCTGAACAATTTCAGAGCGCAGTATCTGACTTCTTTGAGCAAGGTGGTAAAGGTTTAAATTGCACTCTGCCTCTTAAAGAACTGGCTTGGAGTTTTGCCGATATAAAAACCGAACGCGCCGAACTTAGCAAAGCTGTCAATACCTTAGCGCTGCAAGCTGATGGTTCAATACTGGGTGATAATACCGATGGCGTGGGGCTATTAACCGACTTAATAAACAACCATCAGGTTAAATTAAGCAATACTCATGTCCTTATTTTAGGTGCAGGCGGTGCCAGTCGAGGCATCATCCTACCTATTCTTGAGCAAAACGTGGCATCACTGGTTATTGCCAATCGCACTATTGATAAGGCCATCAATCTAGCTAACGAATTTACGCATAAAGGTACAATTACAGGCTGTGGCTTTGATGACTTAGCAAATCAACAATTTGATCTTATTATAAACGCCACCTCATCCAGTTTAAGCAATGATTTACCACCCTTACCAGAAAATATTCTGCGTAAGAATGGCGTGTGTTATGACCTTGCTTATGGCAATGAACCTACCACTTTTGTGAAATGGGGGAAGAAAAACCAAGCTTCAAAAAGTTTAGATGGCTTAGGGATGTTGGTAGAACAAGCGGCTGAAGCCTTTTTTATTTGGCGAGGCGTGCGCCCAAACACTAAAGACGTTATTGCGTTATTGAATGCTGAACGCGGTAAGGTTATATAAAGCCTAACAATTTGATGATTATTTATAGGCTTAAATCCGCTATTAAAAATCTAGCTATGACTGCAATTAATGAGTAGGTTTTAAGTCAATCCACTTTTTCGTATATTTGAGAACTGTCTTGATTGACGCTTTTTTAACCAAATATAAATTCCAGTAATAGATAACATCACTACAACCAGTCCAACGAATGCTAAGAATATTTTATAAGGTAACCCCCAAATTAATGCCATATGTAAGGCAAAAAGCCAGCCATTTAAAGTATTACCGAAATTCTGTCCAGTCGGTAAATTTATCCCTAAATATTTTCCGGTAGAGCCATCTAAAACCAGCCAAGTACTTGCAATTTCGGCATTTAAATCTCGATCTGTATGCATTATATAAAAGAAGGCGCCGTAGTCAGCAGAATATTGCACCGCCTCTTCTTTTAAAACAGAAAAGCGGTTTAAGGTTGCTTGCTGAGCAATAACTTTTCTGCCAATCCGTTGTGCGTCTTGCCAGCTTAACGTTGGCTCAGGGATAGGCGTATCCAACTTCGGCACTATAGCCATCGGGTCAGTCATGTTAAAAAGCGTCTTCATCACGGGGGCATAAACTTGTTCATTCAGATTAAAACCCACGCTAGACCAAGCCAAGATTAATAACATTAACCAAACCCACAAACCACCTGCTCGGTGTAAATCAAAATTAATCCGAAACGCCGAACCACTCCATTTAATCAGCCAGGATTTTTTCCAGCGTGACCAAAAACCTCGAGAATTTGAGTTATGAACGTCTATTCGACTCGTGCTAATTCGCAGAGGAAAGGTCAAATAAACGCTCACAAAACAATCTATAGTCCACACTAAAGCTGCAATACCAAAAAGCCAAACGCCAATTGAACCCGGTAATGCCAATTTATAATGCAACCTAACAATAAAGGGGATGAAGTTCTTTCGGGTGATAGGCCAAATCTCAGTGATCATTCTATTTTCTAGAGAAATCTGATCACCCGTGTAAGGATCGAGTATCACAGTATCAAAAGCTAATTCATACGGTTTACCAGTCACAGGGTCAATACGCGACTCTAAATAAGCACTATAAGCCTCATCGGGTTTTCGATTAAAGTTGAGTTGATTAATTAGGCTGTGTGGAGACAAAGCCAAGGCTTTTTCATGCAGGGTAAATTCATCTAATCTAGGCTTATCTTGCAAAGCAATTTTTGCCGGGGGGTTAAGCCAACTATTAAGCTCAGGACTAAAGGCTAGGATACTGCCTGTAAACCCTGCAACAATTAAAAAGAATGCAATATAAAGCCCCGCATAGCGGTGAATTAATACCCAAAAGTGGCGCGTCATGAAAAATCTCGTGATTATTATTTTAAGATTAGCTTAGATTGTTTTAAATAAACTAACCGTTCCTTTAGTAAGACGTTTGAGAATCAAAAAAACCCACTTTAATTTAAAAAGTACTGTTAAACCAGTAACGTGCTTATGAGCAGAATAAGCAACAGTGAGCTAGGAAGAATACGAGTGAATTGAAGCTTCTTCCTACTACTGCACCACCGTCACAAACGATAATTTACCAACCCCCGACCTTTGCGCACTGGCCATAACCTTGGCGACCGATTCAAACACCGCTGCCCGGTCGGCTTGTAATTGCACACTGATATCGGGATCACGTTCCTGCAAGGCTTTCAGTTCTGCTTCCAAATTAGCTAAGGGAATGGCCTTATCATCCAGCATCGCTTCGCCGGTGGCCGTCACTGCCAGAATAGCAACATGCTTGTCCGGTGTCGGTTCAGTCTGTTCGGTCTTGGGTAGTTTAACTTTAACCACTTGCGTCAGTAACGGGGCGGTGACAATAAAAACTACTAATAGCACCAACATCACATCCACTAACGGCGTGACATTAATTTCACTCATTTCACCGCCTTCATCGTCACTGTTAAATTGCATTGCCATCTTAGACCTCCTGAGTTTGCTGTGGTTGCTGACTTAAGTCGTTTTGGCTACCAACTTAAGGAAGTACAGTATAAGGTTAGCGGCTTAACCGTATAGGCTCAGGACGAACGGTTAAGCCTAGCATCTGTCCCGTCTTAAGTTGGTAGCCCATTGTAGGGTTGACCCGCAACAAAATAAGTTTTATCAAAAATGTTATTTACATTTAATTGCGTGGTAAGTTTTGAGGAACCAAGCTTCATACTATAGCCAGCAAACGTATCAACCCGAACATAGCCTGGCAACTGGTAACTGTTGGCATTGTCCCCATTACGCTTGCCAGCGATATACGCTCCAATCCCCATGCTTAAACCTTTTAATTCCGATTCGTGAAATGCGTACTTCAGCCAGGTGTTTGATGAATGCTCAGCGACATTCGGTAGTCGATGACCTTGATCGTTATTACCCGTATTGGAGTCAATAAATTCGCTGGTTATTTTGGCATCGGTAAATGCATAACTTGTTGTCAGACTCAATGATTCAGTCAGTTTCCCAGCAATATCAAGTTCAATACCCTGGCTACGTGCAGAACCGATTGTGGAAAAAACACCGCCATCACCTATCAAAGCAGCTACATTATTTTTACCGATGTGGAAATAAGCCAAGTTTGTGTTCAATTTGCCATCCAATAATTCTGTTTTGACACCGGCCTCATATTGAGTGGATGTTTCAGGCTTTAGGGGTTGACTGGTATCAGATCGGTAGGTATTGAGCCCAAAACCTTCAACTCTATTACCGTAAATCGATATCCAGGATTCTGGTCGATAAATCAAACCTACTCTTGGACTGAAAAAGCCATCGTTTCTTTTATTCATATTCTGAGTGGCATTGCTAAAGCTGGGGATGTAACCTGTCCAGTTACCATTGACATCGGAAGAAAATAAATCTGCAGAATTGGATATACCATAGCCATAGTGTGTCCAATCGTAACGCCCACCTCCTACAACTTGTAGTTTATCGTCAAAAAATGAGAGCTGATCCTGCAAATACATTCCAAACCAGGAGTATTTGTTGATAACGAAATCATTAGGATGATTTATCCGTTGGTTTTCATAGGCATTAAAGTCCAGATTTGGATATACAGGATTGTTTAGATTGACACGGCTAAATGCGAAGCTTCCACCACCAAAATCACTCGGCATAGCGTATGGGCTGCCGGACGGCGCATTGGCAGCATTGAAACCGAAAAATCCTGATTGTTTTTGACTATCAGAAAAATAGTCCCCACCAAACAAAATGTTGTGTTTCACTACCCCAGTATTAAATTTACCGGTAATATTCAAATAGGTGCTATAGCTGTTGTCCGTATTATCTTCGAATTCAGAGCCACGCCTAACTTGTAATGAATTATTTTCAGGTGTCAGTAAAGGCTGATAAACTGCCACCAAGATATCTCGAAGATGTGTATTAACCCAGTTAGCAACCAACCCATTGCGTAACTTCCAGTTATCATTGAAGGAATGCGACCAATTAAAGTCCATTAAGGTGCTGTTGGCCGGATCTTGATTGAACTGACTGCCAGGTTGACCATAATTAGTGCTTATTGGAACATTAAAAACCCCGTGCCCCGCGATTGCCGGTATGCCGGTATCGTAAGGCAGCTTTCTATCCGTATATTCAACCGCCAGATTGAATTCCGTTTTGTCAGTAGCCTGCCAATGAAGGGATGGCGCAAAAAACTTTTGATTCAAACTAACGAAATCGCGGAATGAATTGCTATCGGTATACCCAAAGTTTAATCTGTAACTGAGTGATTTATCGTCTAGCAAAGGCCCAGTTGCATCCGCAACTGTGCGGTAAAAATCATAAGAGCCAAATTGTTGCTGCAATGAATAATAGGCATCTGCCAAGGGCTTCTTAGTCACCACGTTTACCATACCGCCTGGCTCAACCCGCCCAAATAACATTGCTCCTGGCCCTTTTAAAACATCAACTTGCTCGACATTAGCCATATCGGTGCTAAAGGAAGCAATTCTCTGACCATTTCTAAAACGAGAGTAATTAGTGCCAAACCCTCGTATAACAAAATCCTGACCTTGACCACCAGAAGTCCATACAGCTTGCACACCGCTCACATTTTTAACAGCGTCTTCCAATCGGACGGCTTGTTGGTCTTTGAGAATTTGCTGGGGTACTACCTGGATGGATGCAGGCGTGTCCATCAAAGGTGTATCGGTGCGGGTTGTAGCGTTAGCGTATTGGCGAATGTAATCTTGATTGAAGTGGCTATCTGGATCATAAACTGTTTGCCCTGTGACTTTCACCGTCGGCAAAGTTACTGCACTACTTCCATTTTCTGCAATTTTAATTGCCACCAAGTTATCTTCCGTGATGGTATAAGTCAAGCCGGTTCCTGCGAGGAGTTTTTTAAATCCTTCTTCAACGGTGTATTCACCATCCAGTCCTGCTGAGGTTTTTCCATCGGTTAACTTGGCTTCCGCTGAAAATAACAGCCCGGAATTTGTCGCAAACTGTCTTAACGCCTGACTCAAAGAACCGCCGCTAATATGGTAGCTGCGCTTAACGCTGCCAGTATTGTTAGTGCTTTCGGCATTGGCTGCCACAGATACAGTGAGTACGGAGGCGAGTAAAATGCCTTGTATAACCTGGTGTAATCGAGACGGTTGTAAGTCAAAAGTGCTACTGCGATTGGTTAATGACATCGGTTTTTATCCCCTTTAGAAAAATGGTGTTGTCATTACCTATGTCAATCGAAACAGAAAAAGCGGAACTCGATATTGAAAAAAAAATTTTACATAGTTTTAACGAACCTTGGTAACTGGAAAATAAAATAGGTTATTTGCCACTAATTGGAGGTTTGGTATTCAACAAATTGACCCATGAGTTAATCATGTTTATACTCACGTTTAAACAATTTCTGGAACAACGCTTGGCATGTTTTGATCCTGCACGTCACGGTGGAGAAATTATGACTGCCAGTGAAACCATTGGAGCGGAACGTTGGTAAGGGTGGTGGCCGCAAAGCAGAACTACGCAGCTATGTTCTCTGTCATCAACCCAAATCATTCGATTGGCGTTTACGAAAAGCTAAAGCTCATCCACTTAAATCGTTATCCAATAGTTTATTTATTCAGGTCTGTGACCGACTTAATCAGATAATCCAGCTAGCTTAACGCGGCAGTATGTAGCGTAAACAGCTTTATCGTTTGTATACCATTTGTTGATATACTACATGAGTTAAATCAATCACCCATGAAAATACTAAGTGTAATTATTCACAACACTGAAAATAGTCACAAAATAATTTCTGATAACGGTTAAATGCAATTGAATACAAAGTGCCGTATTTTTTAATCACCAGTTTTTTGATACTATAAATGGTTTTCTGAACATTAATTTGGAGGGTTTGGGTAACATGCCTTGACTAAAGTCAGTGGACTTTATGATAATTTCATCTGCATAAAGTTGCACTATTTGGCTACTGATGGGAATGCCGATAAAATCATCAAAGGGTAGATTATCTTTAAAAACTAATACGGGTCTATTTTTACTGATTTTTAAATCACTGAAATAAAACTCACACAATACAATGTCAGCCGCTTTTATTTCCATACATCATCTTCTTTCTCATCTAACCATTCAGTAATGTTGTTGGCGCTATGATTTGAAAAAGCGGATAACTCTGCTTGTTGTTCTGAATCTGTCGATTGATTATAGCGTTGTTTGATAAATAAAAAGAAATCATAAACGTTTTTTTGTGCTGATTCAGGTAAGGCTTGCCATTCTTGTTCGTTAATTAGCTGCATTGGGTGAGTGTTTTGAGTTGTTGTTGATCAATACTACCAAAAAAAACTGCATCACGCTAACCCTAGCCTCTTCCAATGCTAAATGAGTCGAATATCTGACCCAACTGATGTTACGCAGCTACATTTGAAAAAGTGTATTATTACAAGATGGAAAAAATAAAATTAGAATTGTACACAGACTACCTGATATGTAATAACGGATTCGCAACCGCGACCGGATTGTCAGCCATGATAGAAGGAGATATAAGCCATGACCAGATGACACGATTTTTATCATCACGCCCATTTACCTCCAAAGATCTTTGGGAACAAGTTAAACCGATAGTGCGCCAGATAGAGGATGAAGAGGGTTATTTAATATTTGATGACACCATCCAAGAGAAGGCTTGGACAGATGAAAATGAGATCATGTGTTGGCACTTTGATCACTGCAAAGGCCGTACAGTGAAAGGGATTAACTTATTGAATGCTCTCTACTATAGTGGAGACGTATCCATTCCGGTTGCCTTTGAAGTAGTACGCAAACCTATCCAGTTCAGTGACATAGAAACACGCAAGGTTAAGCGTGCCAGCGTGGTTACTAAAAATGAACTCATGAGGCAAATGATAGTCATCTGCTTGATGAACACCATTAAATTTCGTTATGTATTGATGGACAGTTGGTTTGGCAGTAAGGAAAACTTTGCGTTCATCCTAGAGAAGGACAAGCATTTTATTGCTGCCCTCAAGGATAACCGCTTGGTGGCTTTAACAGAACAAGACAAAAAAGAAGGACGCTTTGTACGAATCAGTCAGTTGGAATTGACCGATCAACAGGCAGTGCGCGGTTGGCTGAAAGGTTTTCCTCAGGAAGTGCTTTTAGTTCGCCGAGTCTTTACAAACAAAGACGGTAGCACTGGCTTATTGTAGTGATCTGCAGCGACTTAACGTGCACTGGCGAACAAGTCGCCGCGATCTACCAAAAACGGTGGAAAGTCGAGGAGTTTCACAAGTCATTAAAATCCAATGCTGGATTAGCAAAGTCACCAACCCGTACAGTCACTACCCAGAACAATCACGTCTTCATGTCAATTTATGCCGTGTTCAAGCTGGAATGTTTGAAAATAAAACATAAGGCCAATCATTTTGCACTACGAACCAAGCTATTCCTAAAGGCTAACAAGATGGCATATGAAGAGTTGCAGAAATTACGGGCTGCGTAACATCAGTGAATAATAGGGGGTGTCTAAAGGCTGCTTAGTCACTAAATTAACCATCCCACCCGGCTCCACACGACCGTATAAAATAGATGCAGGGCCTTTAAGGACGTCTATTCTTTCTATGTTTGCCATATCTGGAAATGAGGCATCAGCGCCAGCATAACTTGCTCTAACTCCATTTCTATATAAAAAACTACTATTGCCATCATATCCACCAAATCCTCTAATTGAGAAAAAGGAGATATCACCCAACGAGGAGGGTTGTTGATAGACACCACTGACATTCTCTAGGGCTTTGTCGATTCTGACCGCTTGCTGATCTCTCAGTACTTGCAAAGGTCACATACTTTTTTTATATCTGTCATTTATAGATTCTGA
Source organism: uncultured Methylococcaceae bacterium (assembly GCA_903873165.1). GTDB lineage: Bacteria > Pseudomonadota > Gammaproteobacteria > Methylococcales > Methylomonadaceae > Methylobacter_C. The sequence goes on from CAIQNQ010000247.1 coordinate 25,035, forward strand.
GTTAATAATACATAAGGGGTTAGGTAGTGTCATGCCTTATTATAAATAATAAAACTATTGACACTGAAATGGTTATTCAGCGTTAGTGTCCAGCATCCAATCAGTTTTTCAGAAATTAATTTTCTGATCCAGCCAAAAAGCATTGCCCACAAAGGTTCTATTATTTATAATCCATAATATACGTACTTTAGTTCCGAAATTTACGTAATTCAATTCCGTATTTTACGATTAAATAGCTGTATGACCCTATTATCTCTTTATCCACGCCTAATCAAATCGCGTATAGCAGAAGCCTTACTGGATACCCCCGTCGTCTTAATTACTGGCCCGCGTCAATCAGGTAAAACAACGCTGGTGCGCCAGATTGCTGAACACAAGTTCCGTTATCTGACTCTTGATAATCAACTAACACTCTTATCAGCCCGTGAAGATCCTGTTGGTTTGATTCGTAGCCTAGATTACGCAGTCATTGATGAAATTCAACGCGCACCGCAGCTACTACTTGCCATTAAAAAAAGTGTTGATGAAGATCGTCGACCAGGACGTTTCCTACTGACTGGCTCGGCTAATCTAATGACGCTACCAACCGTAGCCGATTCATTAGCGGGCCGTATGGAGACCCTGTCACTATTACCCTTATCACAGAGCGAAATAGAAACTCGCACAGCTAACTGGATTGATAACGCCTTTTCGGGGCGAATTTTAGCAGCCACATCACCTTCAATTGGAGATGATCTAGTAGAACGAGCGCTTAGAGGAGGTTACCCTGAGGCCATTTCACGATCATCAACAAAACGACGCATGGTCTGGTTTAGGCAGTATATTGATGCCTTAATACAACGAGATGTACAAGACATAGCTGGCATTGAAAAGCTTGAACAACTACCTAGATTCCTGCGTGCCTTAGCTCAAACCTCAGGCCAAATGTGTAACTACAGTAAATTAGGGGGGCAAGTAAATTTAGACGGTAAAACTGCTTCACGTTATATCGGTATCTTTGAGCAAATGTATCTGCTCAGACGCATTGATGTTTGGTCACACAACCGCCTCAATCGTGTTGTTAAATCACCAAAATTGCAATTCATTGACTCAGGATTACTATCCACTCTAATTGATTTAAGCATTGAGGAGATTTATAAAGATCGCACACGATTTGGTAATGTATTAGAAAGCTTTGTGTTCGGAGAATTACTTAAGCACACCACAACGGCAGAGGGTGACTACCGCCTAATGTACTACAGAGACGCTGATAAATTTGAAGTCGATATCGTGATCGAAAACGCTGCTGGACAACTCGTGGCCGTCGAAGTAAAAGCCGCGGCAACTGTCAAAAACACCGACTTGCGTGGCTTAAAGAAGTTTGCAAATATTGCTGGAGACCACTTTAGAATGGGGGTGCTACTTTATGACGGCACAGAGACGCTACCGTTGGGCAATGAGCTCTACGCAGTTCCTTTATCTTCTCTCTGGGGCGTATAAAAAATAAGCATTACTTATAAGGCAATAAAAGTTGCCATTCCGATCTAAAGCTCTTTCTGCCAAAAGTCTGGCGGTGGCGCCACCCGTACCGTACCCACGAAAGGCCTCTACAGGATCACTTTTGACTGGAATAACACGGATAGATAGACCGAAAGCCCGGTGCCCAACCCGGCAAGACTGTCAGGCTGCGCCATTGTCATGTGCAAACGGTACAAAAACCAGATAATGCCCTTGCGACCAGATAAAACTTTGGTGATATTTCGCTCTCCGAATAATTCGCCAGTGTAAGGATCTAAATAAACTTACTTATAATATTACGTTTGAGTGAGGAAAAACTACTCATCATTTGCCGATAAAAGCGGTGGACAGAAAAGCGTTGTCCACCCTATCAGGTTAATCATGGAAAAGGATTGCTGGTGCTAATCTGCATTTGGTTTTAATACTGAATATTAATCGAACCCATAAAGGTACGTGGAGCGCCAAAAGCAGCCAACAGGTCTACGGTCGCATATCCGGGTATGGAAAAGTTGGGATCGGTAGGGTTATAAGCCAACTGAGAATCACGCAAGGTAACACCGCCACCCACTTTTAAGCCATGCAATGTTTCTTGCTGAAAATCGTAGGTGTTCCACAAACTACCCATATTTCTGGGTACTCCCCAGTAGCGGCTACCGGCAGCAGGATACGTGTCATTAGTTTTGAGGGCGCGGATATCGGTATTAGAATAGGTGCCTATAACATTCCATCCCGGCAGGATTTCCCCTTGAATATCCAGCTCCGGGCCACGACTGCGTACCGCACCAGTGACAAGACTAAAACCTGGATGAGCAGGATCGCCAGTGGCTACATTGGTTTTGGTCAAATCATAGTAAGCCAGCGTGGCCCGCAGCCGTCCGCCAAAAAACTCGGTCTTGATTCCGCCTTCATATTGTTCTGCACTTGTCGGAGGTACCGGTGTTGTCGGGTATATGTTGCCGTAGTTGGCACCGAAACTTTCAACATAATTGGCATAGAGACTTAGCCAGTTTTTCGGCTGCCAAAGAATACCTACGCGAGGGGTAACGGCATCAGCCGACGAAGGCGTATTGGAAACATCACCGCCAAAATTCTGGGCATAGACAGTCTTATTACGCAAGCGAATGTTCTGGTATCGGATACCGCCCATCACATGCAGGTTATAAGGCAATTTAATCTGATCCTGAATATAAGCACCGAACTGATCGCTGCCAGAGTCTGCCGAGTAAAGGGGATAAATAGGTCTGGTAAACGGCGTGCCGGGATGAACGGGATTATAGATATTAATAGCTGATGTTACGCAGCTACATTTGAAAAAGTGTATTATTACAAGATGGAAAAAATAAAATTAGAATTGTACACAGACTACCTGATATGTAATAACGGATTCGCAACCGCGACCGGATTGTCAGCCATGATAGATTATGACTGCAATTAATGAGTAGGTTTATCCCCAAGTATTTTATTGATCTATGCGCTAACCATGTTTATACTTACGTTTAGACAATTTAAGGATCTATCATGATTGAAGCAATTCTTGACATCAAGCAATGGGGTAATAACCTGGGCGTTCGATTACCTGCCGCAATTGCCCGTGAAGCGCATTTGCATGTTGATCAGCGTGTTCGGATTTCTGTAGAAAACGATCAAGTGGTCATCAGACCTGTTAACGACGCACCTCTCTCACTGGAGCAACGCTTGGCATGTTTCGATCCCGCTCGTCACGGCGGAGAAGTTATGACTAACAGTGAAACCATTGGAGCGGAACGTTGGTAAGCTCTAAAGAAGAGCTTGCTTGGGTACCTGATCGCCAAGATATTATCTGGATTGACTGCAATCCACAAGTAGGACAGGAAATTCGTAATATCCATCCGTTTCTGGTGCTTTCTCCGCGCATCTTTAACGAAAAAACGTCATTAGTTATTGGCTTACCCATGACAACGGCAGAATACAATGCTGATAATCCATTCGCAGTGGTAGTTGGCAAGGGTGGTGGCCGCAAAGCAGAACTACCCAGCTATGTTCTCTGTCATCAACCTAAATCATTCGATTGGCGTTTACGAAAAGCCAAAGCTCATCCTCTTAAATCCTTATCGAATAGTTTATTCATTCAGGTATGTGACCGACTTAATCAGATAATCCAGTTAGCTTAACGCGGCAGAACTTTAACCCAAAACGGAAACGGGTTCGATAACTTAACTGGCAAGTTGGTTTCGAGTGAAGCCAGTATTCTGTCGGTATCTTTGAGAAGGAAGGAGCCAATAATGCGCATATCAGCAATTTCTGGCGCACAGGTCACATAACCCTTTCGATATCTATTTAATTGCAATAAAAACTCACTGAGTGGAATGTTATCAGCAATAATAACGCCTTCACTCCAGTGTGGTCAGTCAAGCTTATTTTGTTGGATAAGCTCAACACGAGTCGAAATAAACCGAGTTTCCTGACCAGTGCGTACTATTTGTTTTAACGCGTTTGGAAAAGATGGTTGAATTTCAACCTTATCGGCAAACACTGCGACTTGACTGTAATCAGCCTGTTGACTAACACTGAAACGCGTGCCCAGCGCCCGAACCCTGCCCTCTTGAGTGTCAACCACAAAAGGCCCAAGCGTATCATGGCATTGATGATGATCATGACGCTCTGCCTTTTAGTTTACGGAGCGTTGGAGTACCTGATTCGACAAAAGCTCGAACAGCAGAAACAATCGTTTCCTAACCAACTTGGAAAAAAGACGGAAAAGCCAACTGCACGCTGGGTATTTCAGTTTTTCACTGGCATCCATCTGTTGGTCTGCGACAATGTTCGAAGCATCGTACTGAACTGCAACGCTTACCATCATCAACTGCTTAACTTACTCGGTGAGCGTTATATTCTCTTATATGCTAATTCTGAATAGCATGGGGTGCGGAATGTCGGCTCCGATTTTCTATCAAAATCTGATCGCCTGTATAAGGATCGAGCATCACGGTATCAAAAGCTAATTCATAAGCTTTACCAGTCACAGGATCAACACGTGGTTCTAAATAAACGCTATAAGCTTCATTGGGTTTTCGATTAAAGTTCAGTTGATTAATTAGGCTGTGCGGAGTTACGCAGCACCCCCTGAAAAAGTGTATTATTCTAGGATGGAAAAAATAAAATTAGAACTCTACACAGACTACCTTATATGCAATAACGGATTCGCAACCGCTACTGGATTGTCGTCCATGATAGAAAGAGATATAAGCCATGACCAGATGACACGATTTTTGTCATCGCGAGTATTTACTTCCAAAGACCTTTGAGGGCAAATGCTTGATGAGTGCCATTAAGTTTCGTTATGTATTGATGGACCGTTGGTTTGCCAGCAAGGAAAGCTTTGAGTTCATCCTGGAAAAGGACAAGCATTTTATTGCTGCCCTCAAGGATAACCGCTTGGTGGCTTTAACAGAACAAGACAAAAAAGAAGGACGCTTTGTACGAATGAGTCAGTTGGAATTGACCGACCAGCAGGCGGTGCGCGGTTGGCTGAAAGGTTTCCCTCAGAAAGTGCTTTTAGTTCGCCGAGTCTTTACAAACAAAGACGGCAGCATTGGCTTATTGTAGTGATCTGCAGCGACTTAACGTGCACTGGCGAACAAGTCGCTACGATCTACCAAAAACGGTGGAGAGTCGAACAGTTTCACAAGTCATTAAAATCCAATGCGGGCTTGGCGAAGTCACCAACCCGCACAGTCACTACTCAGAACAACCATGTCTTCATGTCGATTTATGCGGTGTTCAAGCTGGAATGTTTAAAAATAAAACACAAGACCAATCATTTTGCACTACGAACCAAGCTATTCATCAAGGCTAACCAGATAGCGTATGAAGAATTACAGAAACTAAAGTCTGCGTAACATCAGTTATGAGAATAATAAATATTGTTATTTTCTAACAACTCATATTTGTTAGGCTTTTTCAACTCCATGAACGCCTGTTAGTGCCAACAATCATTGACTGAATAAGGACTCGGGCATACGCTCAATTTAAACAAAATAAACCAAGGTATTTAAAAAGATGAGATTAAAAGAAAAAGAGGTTGAAGTGGGGTACTTATATTTAACCACTGCAAATCAATATCGTGCGGTACTCGCAATGAAAGGTGAATTTTTGATTTATGCTCCCAGCTTGGAAGGGACAGCACCATTAAGCCTAAATCCAGCAACAATGCCATTTGAAAATATGCCATTCAAGAAGTGCCAAATCGTTACTTTTGCCAAAAAGGATTATCAAGTGTTTGACTTCAACGGTAATCAAGCTATCAAACATAAATTGAATGAATCACAGTTAGCAGAAGCCATAGCACAGTGTAATGCTAAGTCAGCTATTGCTACGCTGTTACTTTAAAAAAGATGATCTTTAAAGTCGCCATTCCCGTTCCAATTTATCGAGTATTTGATTATCTAGCCCCCGCTGACATTGCTGTAGAGTCTTTAGAACTCGGTGTACGTTTAGAAGTGCCTTTCGGCAACGCTAAAAAGATAGCTTATTTACTAGAAATCACTCAACAAAGCACTGTAGATATCACCAAATTAAAGTCGGTAATACGTGTTTTAGATCAGCAGTCGTTATTATCAACTAAAGACTTGCGTCTATTGCAATGGGCAAGTGACTATTATCATCACCCCATAGGAGAAGTCATCAGTACCGCCTTCCCTACTGCGTTAAGACAAGGTAAGTCAGCCGATCTAAAAGTTGAAAAGCAATATTGCTTAACGGAATTAGGCAAATCAATAGATTCTGCCGTGCTTAAACGCAGCCTCAAACAAAAAGAGCTGTTAGATAAATTTCAGAATGGAGTTGCTAAGCTATCAGAAACAGAATTAACCGCATGGAATCCACATTGGCAGCCTGCTCTTAAGGCATTAATCACCAAACAATTGTTAACGCAGAGTGACGTTAATACGAGTGCTGATGCTATAAAACAAATCCTCAGAAATCCGGCCTTAACGTGTAATCCTCAGCAACAAGCGGCTATTGATAATGTGTGTAATAACCTGAATCATTTTAAAGCCTTTTTGTTAGAAGGCGTCACTGGCAGTGGTAAGACCGAAGTTTATTTGCAGATTATTCAAGCCGTTTTAGAGCAAGGCCTACAGGTACTCGTATTAGTACCAGAAATCACGTTAACGCCGCAACTGGAAGAGCGATTTAGACATCGTTTTGCCGTTAATATAGCCATATCTCATTCTAAACTCACGGATAAACAACGCCAAATAGCGTGGTTGCAGATGCAAACGGGAAAGTGTGCCATTATGCTGGGCACCCGCTCGGCTTTGTTTACGCCTTTAAAACGACCTGGCTTGATCATTCTGGATGAAGAACATGATGGTTCTTTTAAGCAACAAGAAGGTTTTCGATTTTCTGCACGAGATGTAGCATTAGTGCGAGCAAAACTACTAGCCATTCCGGTGTTATTAGGCTCAGCGACACCTTCTTTAGAAAGTCTGCATAACGCCCAAAGGCAACGTTATGAATTATTACATTTACCCGAACGGGCCGGAAACTCAATTGAACCCGTTCTACAATTACTAGATATTAGAAATAAAACCATACAAGAAGGTTTATCTGAAGCATTGATTGCAGAAATGCATAAGACCTTAGCAAAAAACGAACAAGTGTTGCTGTTTTTAAATAGAAGAGGATTTGCACCCACTTTAATTTGTCATGGCTGTGGCTGGGTAGCTCGGTGTTTAAATTGTGATGCTAATTTAGTCATTCATTTTGATGAGCAGCGTTTGCGTTGTCATCATTGCGAGCAAGAACAATTATTACTTAAACAATGTCCTGATTGTCAGTGTAAACAATTAACCCCTTTAGGTTTAGGCACTGAGCGAGTCGAAAGAGTCTTGGCCGATTTGTTTAAAGATAAAGTAACCGTCCGGCTGGATAGGGATACGACACAACGTAAAGGCGTGTTAGAAGACTATTTGCAGCAGATAAATGCGGGAGCGGTCGATATTATTTTGGGCACCCAAATGTTAGCGAAAGGCCATCATTTTCCTAATGTTACCTTAGTCGCTATTCTTGATGTGGACAGTGGCTTATTTAGTATTGATTTTCATGCCTCAGAAAAACTTGCACAGATGATTGTGCAAGTATCCGGTCGAGCTGGACGAGCAGAAAAACCAGGCACGGTAATTATGCAAACTCGTCAACCCGACCATCCATTATTAACCACATTGATTACGGAGGGTTATAACAGTTTTGCTAAGACTGTATTAAATGAGCGCAAAGCGGCCTCATTACCACCCTATAGTTATCAGGCCTTACTCAGAGTGCAAGCCTTAGAACCAGAAGCACCCAAATTATTTTTTCAGGCGCTAAAGGAATTACTCCAAAAGATTAAGTCTGGTCATACCTTAGTCTTAGGGCCAGTAGCTGCGCCTATGGCTAAACGAGCCGGACAATATCGATACCAAATGCTGTTTCAGAATACTCGACGCGATGAATTACAAGCATTTTTAAAGACCTTAATGCCGGCATTGACTCAACTTAAACAGGCTAAAAAAATCCGCTGGTCACTCGATGTAGACCCTGTGGATTTATATTGATATTGTTTGAATGGATAATCCGGACAATTTAATGGATAATGTAATACTATTTATCCGATTTAACTTCGCAGTGCAGCAATGAAACAAAAAATAGAGTCCCTGATTCAACACGCTATTAAATCTCTTAAAGATGAGGGAGTTCTTAGTTCAGATCTAAATCCTAATATCACAATAGATCGCACTCGTGATGCTCTGCATGGCGATTTTGCATCTAATTTAGCGTTAATATTAGCTAAGCCCGCCCAATTAAACCCTAGGGAACTTGCCTTAAAAATTATTGCAGCCTTACCTAAAGATGATGCGGTTACTAAAGTTGAATTAGCTGGCCCTGGATTTATTAACTTTTTTATTAATCCAAATTCCCAGTATCAAATTGTTAGTCAGATTCATACTCAAGGTAATGACTATGGCTTAAGTAAAGTTGGCGCTGGTAAAAAGGTTCAGGTTGAATTTGTTTCTGCTAACCCAACCGGTCCACTGCACGTTGGTCATGGACGCGGTGCAGCTTATGGGTCTGTCGTTGCGGATCTATTGCAAGCGGTTGGTTTTGATGTGCATCGTGAATATTATGTTAATGATGCCGGTCGTCAAATGGATATCTTAGCAGCGAGTGTCTGGTTAAGATATTTAGAAGCATGTGGTGAGACCGTTACTTTTCCTAGTAATGCTTATCGTGGGGATTATGTTCGCGATATTGCGAAAAATATTTATTTGGATTCAAGTAATGATTACCGTCGTCCGATGGAATTGGTGCTTGAAAATGCACCACTTGATGAACCAGACGGTGGTGATAAAGACTTATATATTGATGCCATTATTGAACGTACCAAGACCTTATTAGGTTCACAATATCGAGACTTTTTCCAAATTGGTTTAGAAAATATTCTGGATGATATTAAAGACGACTTGCAAGAATTTGGCGTTAACTATCAACAATGGTTTTCAGAACGCGATTTAATGGATGATGGTTCAGTCCAAAAAGCCTTGGCGCGATTAGAAGCAGGTGGACATTTATATCAACAAGACGGCGCTACTTGGTTTGCGTCCAGTCAATTAGGTGATGAAAAAGATCGCGTCGTAGTCAGAGAAAATGGTCAATATACCTATTTTGCTTCTGATATTGCTTACCACATGAATAAATTGGATCGAGGCTTCGACCAAATTATTGATATCTGGGGTGCTGATCATCATGGTTATGTGCCCAGAGTCAGAGCCGCTATTCAGGCTTTAGGTGCTGATGAATCTAAACTAAAAGTGCTATTAGTACAATTTGCCGTATTATATAGAGGCGAAGAGCGGGTGCAAATGTCAACACGTTCTGGCGAGTTTGTTACTTTGCGGGAGTTACGTAGTGAAGTGGGTAAAGATGCCGCGAGGTTCTTTTATGTGATGCGTCGTTCAGAGCAACACATGGACTTCGATTTAAAATTAGCCACCTCAAAATCAAATGAAAATCCAGTATTCTATGTACAATACGCTTACGCTAGAGTATGCAGTGTGTTACGACAGTTAGAAGAAAAAGGCTTTACTAGAAATATTGCTTTAGGTATGGAAAACCTAACCTTATTAACCGAAGAACATGAAATTGCTTTATTAAGTACTTTGGCTCGTTATCCAGAAGTCTTAGAAAAGGCGGCTCTACAATATGAGCCTCACCAATTAATTCATTATTTGCGTGATGTGGCGCATGAGTTTCATACATACTACAACGCACATCAATTCCTCGTTGAAGAAGCGACTGTTCGTGACGCTAGATTAAATTTGGTCTGTGCAATTAAACAGGTTTTAGCCAATGGATTAGGGCTTTTAAATATAAATACCCCTGAATCCATGTAATGGCTAGAGACTATAAACCAAGAGTTCGAGAGAAAAAAAGTTGGCATTCCAGGTCAGAATCCAGACATAAGTCTGGTAATAGACTTTGGAATTGGCTACTGCTTATTACCGTGGTTATATTATTGGTGGTAGGCTTGGTTTATTTAGTGCGTTTTGCTTTTAAGAAAGACGATCTAACGCCGACAAATCCAGTTATTACAGAACAGCCGAAAGACGCTAAAACTGAGCTAGAAGTTAAACCTGAAGCCGTTGAAGATGTTGGCCCTAAAGTCCCGCAGTTTGATTTTTATAGAATATTACCTGATAAAGAAGTTGTCGTACCAGAGTATGAAATTAAAACCCGCGCTAGAGAAGAGCGCATAGGAAAGGCTAAAGAAGCTCATTACATAATCCAAGCCGGCTCATTTCAAACCCTTAAAGAAGCTGAGCAATTACAATTAAAATTAGCTACGATGGGCATAGTGTCAAAAATTGATAAAAGCAAGTTGGGCGATGTAAACTGGTATCGAGTAAAGATGGGGCCTTATACGCAAACCAGCATCGTCAATACCATCCGATCTCGATTGAGACAGAATGGTATTGATATCCTTATTACTGAACATGAATAATAAAAGTTAGCCTTCTGCCTCTTCTTTATCGTCATCAGTCGTCATATCTGAGATTTCTTTTAAGCGTGAGATCGCTTTAAAGTTAATACTATTCTGCGGATACATACCCTCATCATCTGCTTCGCCAGCATATTGGCCCGTTAATAATTCTAGCGTTTCATTAACTGTACCCACGGCATAAACGGCAAATAAGCCCTCTGCCACCGCATCAATCACTTCTTGTTTTAACATCAGATTACGCTTATTAGCGGCTGGGATAATGGCGGCGTGTTCACCATTAAGACCACGCGCCTTACAAAGCCTAAAGTAACCTTCTATTTTTTCATTAATTCCACCCACCGCTTGTACTTCACCGTATTGATTAACAGACCCTGTCACTGCGAAAGCTTGCCTAATGGGTGTGCGGGTTAAGGCTGAAATAAGACAGCAAAGTTCGGCTAAAGAAGCACTATCGCCATCGATATAACCATAAGATTGTTCAATAGCAATACTGGCTGAAATAGCCAACGGAAATTGTTGTGCATAAGAGTGTCCTAAATAACCCGTTAAAATCATGACGCCTTTAGAGTGAATCGCTTGGCCTAATTCGGCTTCTCTTTCTATATCGACAATGCCTCGGGAGCCGGGATAAACGGTCGTGGTAATCCGCGCAGGGGCACCAAAGCTACTGCCACCAATTTCTAATACGGTTAAGCCATTTATCTTGCCTATGGCTTCGCCATCAGTATCTATAAGGATAGTTCCCTCTAGCATTTCTTCTAAAATCGCTTGAGATAATCGACCATTACGATGCTCTCTTGCGCTAAGTGCTTGCTCTATATGAGTCCTATCAATCTCATTATGTTGCGCTTTTTGACAAAACAAATTCGCCTCAGCAATAATGTCCAAAGAGTCTTTAATGTGTGCAGAAAAATGATGTTGATTTTCTGAGAGTCGGCAACTATGTTCAATTAAACTCTTAATAGCCGCTCTGGTAAGAGGCTTAGAACCAGAGTCTTTAGCATGTTTAAGCATTACTAAAGCAAAACCTTGGATGGATTCTTGATTACGGGGAATATAGCTATCAAAGTCAGCCAAAATCCTAAACATCTCATTGAATTCATCATCCATTTCTTCCAACAGATAATAAATATCCCGCGAGCCCACTAAGATCACTTTTACATTTAAAGGTATCACTTCAGGTTTTAAGGTAATGGTATTAATACCAAACTCTGAATACGGCGATTCAATTTCGATACGTCCTGATTGTAACGCACGTTTAAGACCTTCCCAAACAGCCGGATACGTTAATAGTTTCTCGGCATCTAGTATTAAATACCCTCCGTTAGCTTTGTGTAAAGAGCCGGCACAGATCTTCTGGAAATGGGTGACTAAAGTCCCTTGATCACTAACATATTCAATGCGCCCAAAGAGATTTTGGTAAATAGGGTGTGGCTCATAAATAATGGGCGCACCCGATTCAACTTTGTTATCAACAATAATATTAGGTGCGTAAAGTTCATTTAAGGCAGTGCGTTTTGCCACAGACTCTCTAGGATCTGCTGAACGTCCAGGCATTAAATAATCGGCAATGGTAAGGGTTAAATGCTTTTTAATTTCTGCTAAATAGGTAATGACGTCATCAATGTTTTGATATTTATCATTGAGTTCAGCAAACAAAGGGTCTATCGCTAAACTAATCGTGTCACTATCCAATTGCTTAAGTTTTTCAATCATCGTTCTGCGCCATTGGGGTAAGTCCAATAACACTTCGCTTAATTGTTCCTCTAACTCTTCAACATGCTTATGAAAAATATCCCGCTCGGCTTGGGGCAGTTGTTGGAACTGTTCTTCATTCAGGGATTTATCATTCCTTATCGGGGCAAAGGTAATTGATTCACTTTCTTTAAACAAAGCAATGCTGAGCACCTGGGCTTTTTTATCAACAATATCTATAGCCGCATTATAGTTTTGACCAAATTGACGCTCAATTGCGGACTTCTTTTGTTGGTAAGTCGGGCTTTCAAAAGCCGACGGGAAAGTCGTTAACAGATCATCTAAAAATTTCTCAATATCTTTGCTAAGAATGTGGCCATATTCGGGAGGTAACTCAAGCGCTACAGGCTCTCTACTGTTATCAAAATTATCCACATAAGCATAAGAAGAAGGTGCACCTTGGGTGTGGGCCACTTTTTCAAGATGATTCATAATCATCGTTAAGCGCCCCAATCCAGTTTCGCCCATCACGAAAATATTATAGCCAGGGTTGTGCATAGCAACGCCAAACTCTAAAGCAGACTGGGCTCTAGGCTGTCCTAAAATTCCAGTGTCTAAGCGAGGAACATCTGCTAAGTTAATGCCGTTTAAATCGATAGTTAGTTTGAGTGACTCAATGGGAAGTTTTAAATGACTGGACATGAAATAAGGTTAACGACCTACAGATGATAAATAATTGAGCATTCTAACATTTTTATAAGCTTGTTCTATAAGGCATCTGTGGATTTATTATTTTTATCGCGCCTGTTAACTAGATTCGACAGGGCTATCAATATTAGAAACACTGAAATCAAGAAAATAAGTATCGGCTTGTCTGCAAATCGGGCGTAAGGAGTTAAGCCAGTCATAGGGATGATGTTATCGGTAATGCTGGTAGCCTCAAATATCGGCGCTTGTTGCAGGATACGCCCTTTGGCATCTACTATCGCCGTAACACCTGTATTGGTGGCGCGTAATAAATATCGTCCTGTTTCTAAAGCCCGCATTCTAGCGATTTGTAAATGTTGGTGTGACTCTATTGAGTCACCAAACCAAGCATCGTTAGTAACATTAATCAAAAAAGCCGCTTGATTTATATTGATTAGACCCAGTTCACCAAAGGCATCTTCGTAACAAATCGTCGTGATAAATGGATAACCGACAGCATTTAATAAGGCTTGTTTAAGATCACCTGCCGTAAATTGCCCCAGTTTTATGGCTAGACTATTTAATATAAAGCCTGAGAGCGGTTGTAAAGGTAGGTATTCGCCAAAAGGAAGTAAGTGGCGTTTTTTATAAACTCCCATAGTCTGACCTAAGCTCATCACGGCATTATATATTTCGCTAGTCTCTGGGTTCTTTATAGGTAAACTGACCACGACAGTAGACTGATGTTGTTGTGCTTCTTGACTTAACGGTTGAATAAATCCCTCATTAACCTCTGATAAAAAGGCTGGAATCGCCGTTTCTGGCCAAACAATAATCTTTGAATCCCAATGCGCTTCGGTTGTAGTTTTATACCATTGTAGGGTTTTGGCTTTATTCTCTGGTAACCATTTTTGGTCTTGA
>CAIQNQ010000248.1 GCA_903873165.1 uncultured Methylococcaceae bacterium
TCAAAAATTAAGTTTTCGCGCGCGGGGGGGGGGGGGTAGAAAACACAGGTGAGTTTATTGTGATTTAGCAAGATTTATCATTCATGTTTTTAACTTGATTTAACTAATAATTTAAAAGGAATATTTTCTTAAGATAAAAAGACTAACAGCTATTATACTATCCAAAAAACCACTCAATGGCAACTGTTGCGTGATAATAGCAGGCTAAATTTTACTTCAATCCTGATCTAGCACCAATGGATTGAAATTTTTTAAAATAACGGGGTCGGATTAAATTTAAATTTCTGACTTGACGCAAACATTATTAAGACTATATATCTAGTATTTTAATTAATGAATTACACTCCAGAACAGCATCCAATTCATCATCATCATCGATAATTCTTCCAACTACTCATCATTTAGGGCTTGATGTGTTTGTGATGACACCATACAAACGAGCCAGTCATCGTAAAACTTAGATGACTTTTTAAGCAACAATACAGGTCTTAATTTTGAGCCGGCTAAATTAGTAAAAGGAAACGGGGTTAATACAATTTGCCCAGCAACCTTCATAGCCAGCGCTCTTTTAAATCTTCACTGGTATAAGTCACTGGATCATCTTCAATGCCTCTTAAAGCGTGACGCATTGAAAAATTGACGAATATATCGTCCGTTAATTCTGCATTAGCGGGTATTATTTGTTTTTTATTGTAACGAGATGCTATAAAATCAATAAAGTCAAAAACCTCTTGTTGCTTATCATCGGGTAATGATTTGATTTTTTCATATATAACTTCTGCAACATTCATCGATCATATTCCTATATTAGCAATTTGTAAGTTACGGAGTCAGAGTAAACTTAAATATAACTTTCTCTCAAATGGATCATGATATATGTTTTATAACACAATAAGATGCGCTTTTATAGAGCGCATCATTACAAAATGCGTGACGAAAAGAACTTGCAATCGCTAAAATCGAACGCTTAAAAGCTCCGCTATCTCAAAAATACATAACAATGAGGCTAACTACCAAACAGTTTTTTGTGTAATGTTTCTGTTTGGTTAATTGCCATATCTGAATCTTTACTCGATACACTAACTGCTAAATGGTAGTCTGAAATAACTCTGAGACTCCTTAACTGTTTCAATATATAACTAATCGCTCTATCTTTTGAATTTGGACTAACACTTAAAGAATCAATTAATTTCTTATGGACACCACCGTCTTCGTTGAAGTCGGGCTTGTATGTGATTAAACAGGCATGATAGGCCGAATAATAAGATCGGCTAACGATATTTCTGCAATTTATTTCAGAGTCATTTGTAAGCGATTTAGCAAAATCAAGAAAGTCATTTTCATTAACTGGCATTATTGGAATGCTCTGAATGCAACCGTATATCCGTCTAAATTTAAATCTTCTCGTATAGCAAGCGCTTCGGCCAACTCAAAATTCATGGCAACCGTAGTCCCTACATCAGCCGTTGTTTCTACCCATTGAAATAATCCATCCTCCAGATTGAAAAAAGCTGATTGCTTTGGCACAACTTGATTGACCAAGCAAATTGATTCCAATAGAAACGCCATCTTAGGGAATATACTTTCTGGCAAGTTTGTGTTCAAGATAGTTTGAGCATTCTTAATATAGTTTTCAGTTGTAAACGAAATATTGTCTTTCTTCAATTTTTTTAAAGCTGATTGATATAGGAGTACATCACTAAAATAGCCTGCATGAAATGCAATTTCTATACTCAAGCAAATAATATCTAAAGAGTTTTGTTGTTGGTTTAAAACATCTTTTATTAAACCGTAAGCTTCAGAGTTTTTTCCGAGTCCTGCTAATGATAATGCGTAGTTCTGAAGAAAAATAGGATCATGATTGAGTTTAATTGAAATCCCATGCTGTTTTCACATTCGTCTAAATCACCTTCTAAGCAAGCGATCATGCCTCTTATCATAGCCCCTTCAGCAGCATTAACCTTCATCAGCATAGTTGCTTCATTTTTTAAACGACGTAATGTAAATTCGTCAGGCTTCGTATAGCTTTTAGCGTACTCTGAAAGCTGCTCGACTAATTGATTTAAAATTGATTCTGGTTGTGCTGTCATGTCTTAAAATCCCATCTTGACTAAAGTATTATTAGCCTAACTTCCGAGTAGTTTACCAGTTTAATTGATCAAGCTTAAAAACATACGTGAAAATAAGTTATCTGGCGGCATTAATATGCTAACGGGGGCGGAGTGAACTTAAATACAAATGAAAATTAAGAGCTAACGCATTAAGAAATACCCTGATCCTGATCATTAACATCTAATAATTCTTGTCCAATTACAGTCAACCGATACTTCTGTAATCGGCTATTAGGTTTATCAGGCAAGGTCATTTCAATGTTTATTATCTTCCACAGTTAATCCAGGCAGAAACAAACCTGAATTGTCTATCTCAAATAGTAAACCATCAATTAATTAAGGAAACTAGCATCTAACCCTCAACTAACATATTGTTCTACAGAGGCTGAAAAGTTATACACATTGCGTTTATTAGCTTCTGAACTGGTTGCTGTGGCTTTAAAAACATACTCTGTTTTGTGTTCTAAATTAGTCAATATACCTTTCTGTATTTATGCCCTCAGCATCACTTGCATAAAAATCAGCGCCACCGCTAAGTCCAATAAATTCGCCGTGAAATAAATCGATATCTGAGTCATAACTAATAACAGCTTTAACACCGTTAATGGTCATTTGATTAATCATGGGGTTACTCCGCTATCATTTAGCCATTCACGCAGACTTGCAACTGCGCCTTTATCTGTCATTAGTGATGAATGTGGGCGGCGGTGACTGGGTCACTCGCGTTCTTCTATCTTTGCCCCAAAGTCAACAGCAATGCTTCAATATCAAGCCAGCTAATATTGGCCGATACAGGGCGACTATAAATTAATCAACAACATTATAGACATGCTATTTTCACAGCTAAAAGAATATGCAATGCTATAAAACTAACATCATGA
>CAIQNQ010000249.1 GCA_903873165.1 uncultured Methylococcaceae bacterium
AAAAGAATTGGAAATACCTCTACCTCCTTTATCTGAACAAAAACGCATCGCCGCTATCCTCGATAAAGCCGACAGTCTGCGCCGTAAAAACCAGCAAGCCATTCAGCTCGCCGATCAATTTCTCCGTGCCGTGTTTCTGGATATGTTTGGCGACCCTATGACTAATCCGAAAGGGTGGGAAGCGATTAAGCTTGGACATATTTGCGACGTAGGGTCTAGCAAAAGAGTTTTTGTGAATGAATTTACTGACACTGGCATACCTTTTTATAGGGGAACAGAAGTAGGCAAACTGGGTGAGAGTGAAGATATTCAACCCCACTTGTTCATATCAAATGAGCATTACGAGAATTTAAAGAACCATTCTGGAGTACCTGAAATCGGGGATTTACTAATGCCTTCTATTTGTCACGATGGACGAATATGGAAGGTTGATCATAAAGCTCCATTTTATTTTAAAGATGGGCGCGTACTCTGGATAAAAGTAAATCAAAGTTCGATTAATAGCGATTACTTAATATGTTACTTAAAATATTTGTTCCTGACGAATTATTCATCGATCGCTTCAGGTACTACATTTGCTGAGTTGAAAATCGTGAACTTAAAAGATGTTTCTGTTTTGACTCCACCTTTAGATTTACAAATTAAGTTTTCAGAAATCACAACTAAAGTCATAAAGAACAATGATGTAATTAAGTTTTCCATAGGGAAGTCTGATGAAATGTTTTCTGCACTAAGCCAAAAAGCCTTCGCCGGTGAACTGTAATAATACCAAACCAAACAACAAAACCATGAGGACAAGCAAATGATTACCCTAAATCAACAAACAGAGCAACAATTACAAGAGATTGCCTCACAAACCCATCAATCTATTCAACAGCTCATTGACTTATTTATTCAGGATTATCAAGCGGAACAGCAAAGTATTAAACGCGCTGACCAGTCTTATGCGGAATATCTAAATAGCGGCGAAAGCTTTTCATTGCAGCAAATCAAACAAGCCAATGACTTGGAACATTGATTTTACTAGCACCGCCGCCAAACAATTCGCAAAACTGGATAAACCCATCAAACGGCGCATTATTGATTTTTTAGAAAATAGGTTGGCATTGCTTGATAATCCCAAGCAACTAGGCAAAGCCTTACAAGGCGAACTCTCTGAATATTGGGCATACCGAGTCGGTGATTATAGAATTCTAACGACACACGAAAATAATCAGATAATTATTCTTGTCGTTGAAATTGGACATCGAAAAGAAGTTTATAAATAATGATTTCCTCAGCCAAAAAGCCTTCACCGGTGAACTTTAACGCCAAGCCACTAAAGGAAAAACCATGTTAAAAAGTTACGAAGCTATTTATGAAAATGGCCGGTTAAATTGGTTAGGCACAAAGCCGACCCTTACCAAGGCCAAAGTGATTGTAGTGGTTGAAGAAAATGATCTGGAAAGTAACACCTATCAATCGATCAAACAACTTAAAGGTATAGCACCTAAACCAGACCGAGTGATTAGCCTAGAAGAAATGGAGACGGCAATTCAATTAGAAGGGGCCAAACTTTGATTGGACTGGATACCAATGTCTTTATTCTCTATATTGTGCAAGATGATGAACAGCAAGCTCAGTTAGCAACTGATGTGATTGAAAATCAGTGTTCTGTAGAAAATCCTGCCTTTATTAATGAAATTACCTTATGTGAAATCGTGTGGGTTGAAAAGGTGGCGTCGAATTTAGGTATCTTTAGGAGGTTGATCAAGAGCTGTTCTTTGTTTTAAGTCATTATTTATGCGAAATAAATAGGAGTATTTTACACAATCCCCGCACTTTTAATCACACCCAGCGTTAGGGTCAGGTAATTGCTTGACCATTTTCCTTCATAAATTGTCCGAAATTTGATACGCATATTAAAATTTTCCGTAAAGGTAAACTTGATAATACCTATCGAAAGCTTTATTATGACTATAAAAATAGCTATATTAGAGTGATTGCCAATGAAAACCAGCACCATAGCCGAGGCAAAAAATAACCTGTCACAATTGATTTATCAACTTGAATCGGACGAGCCTATTCATCTTACTCGTCATGGTAAGCCCGTTGCCGTGATGTTATCCGAAGTCAATTATCAAAAGTTGACCCATAAAGACAATAGCTTGTACCAAGCCATCCAACAGTGGCGCACTCAATTGAAGGCTGACAGCGCGTTGACGGAATCAGAACTTATAAATTTACGTGTGACCAGTCAGGGGCGAGAGTTTTCGTGGGACGAATAAGCTATTTGCTGGATAGCAATATCCTGTCAGAACCTGCCCGCTTAAAACCGGATGACAACGTGTTACAACAGCTTGCCAATCATGACGGTGAGTATGCAACGGCAGCAATTGTCTGGCATGAGCTGGTCTATGGTTGTGAATTGTTGGCAGCATCCAAAAGGAAAAAGCAACTTCAATCCTATTTGGACATGCTGTTGATGAATGGTTTGCAGGTGTTGGCTTATGACCAGGTCGCCGCTGATTGGTATGCAAAAGAACGAGCCAGCTTACAACGGCAAGGACTTACTTGTGCTTATGCGGATGGCGAGATCGCTGCCATTGCGGTGACCCAAAAATTAACCTTGGTCACTCGAAATATCCAAGATTTTCAGACCTTTCAAAATTTAACCTTACAAAACTGGTTTGATTAATTTTTGAAATCTGCCGGGTTGTGCTATTACTAACCTGGCTTGGGTAAATGGTGGGGACGTAAGCCACTTATTTTAATTCGCGCCTCTATTTTAGGCATGTTAATGCCTGCCAGCACTGATCCACAAATAGATCGTGAAGTTTTTTTAAAAGTGCTAACCATGGATAATGACGGGTTGTGGCAACGACGGATGCGGCGAGTGAAGGTTTAAATCTACAGCGACTAGGTTCTTTAATTAATCTCGATTTACCATGGAACCCAACGTCAGGTGGCTAATATAGATTGGGACAGCTGTAGTAAGGTATTAGATGCGGGTGATCGCCGAAAAATGCTAGTTGTTGGTTGGTGATTTTAATTCTTAACATATATCAATCGAACATTGCTTTCTTTAAAGCAAGGAAATATGATTTATGCTTAATCCCTTTGTTATGCAGCAATTCTCATTATGAAAACCCTATTTAATCAATCAGATATAGATACCTATTTTGGAGATTAGATCATTACAGTGCTTGTAGTTCGTTAAGAATAGCTGTTTGTGCTTGTACAGGTTCATCATTGCTAGTATTTAAAAGCTGTAAATAACTACCATCAGGTTGTAATAACCAAGCCTGGGTATTATCTTTTAAGTACAGGTTTAAATCATGCAAGATACGGTTGTAAAGTTTTTTACTGCCAATAGGAAAGCAAATTTCCACGCGTCTAAACATATTACGATTCATTAAGTCTGCGCTGGAAGCGTAAACTTCTTGATTACCATCATTCGCGAATGCGTAAATTCTAGCATGTTCTAAAAAGCGACCGATAATGGCGCGGACTTCTATGTTTTCTGATACGCCGGGTATGCCTGGTCGTAAACAACAAATTCCTCGCACCATGAGTTTAACTTCTACACCCGCTTGTGAAGCCCGATAAAGTGCTTTGATGGCTTGCTCTTCAACAATGGCATTCACTTGTATGATGATTTGCGCGGGTTTACCATTTTTAGCGTGGGTAATTTCGCGTTCAATCTTTTCTAGGATACCTTTATGTAAAGTAAAGGGTGATTGCAATAATTTGTTTAACTTAGTTACTTTACCTAGGCTAGTGAGCTGAGCAAATACCCGTCTGACGTCTTCACCCAATTCTTTGTCACAAGAAAACAAACCGTAATCAGTGTATAACTGTGCAGTTTTAGGGTGATAGTTACCTGTGCCTAAATGCACATAATTACGCAGCTCTTTGCCTTCTCTTCGTAAAACTAAGCACATTTTGGCATGAGTTTTATAGCCTACCACACCATAAACGACATGCACCGCGGCTTCTTGTAGTTTAGACGCTAAATCGATGTTAGCTTTTTCATCGAAGCGAGCCCTTAACTCAATAACAACGGTCACTTCTTTGCCAGCACGCGCGGCTTTAATTAAGGCGGCAACGATTGGAGAATCAGCTCCAGTGCGATATAAAGTTTGTTTAATAGCAATAACTTCGGGTGAAACTGCCGCTTGGCGTAAAAATTCGACGACGGGTGAGAATGATTCAAATGGATGATGTAATAAGATATCGTTACGTTTAATCGCCGCAAAGATGTCTTTATTTTTGGTTAATTGTGAAGGTGTACTGGGTTTGAATGGGGTAAATTTAAGATCTGGTCGATCAACCAGGTTGTTAATCTCTTGGATTCTGTTTAGGTTAACCGGGCCATGAACTAAGAAAAGCCCGTTTTGGCTCATTTCAAAACGATCCAATAAAAAATTGACGGTATCTTCAGGGCAGGCCGCATCAATTTCTAATCGGACTTCATCACCATAATTGCGCATGGCAAGTTCACCTTGCACGGCGAGTAATAAGTCATCAATCGCATCGTCATCAACAAAGAAGTCACTGTTTCTGGTCACTCTAAATTGATGACAACCTTTAACCGTCATGCCTGAAAATAATTCACTAACAAAGGCATGAATAATTGATGATAAAAACACGAAGTCATTAGGGCCACTTTGAGTTTCTTCTGGAGGAAGTTTGATAACTCTGGGTAAAGTTCTGGGTGCTTGTAATATTGCTCTGCCACTGTTTCGACCAAAAGCATCTTTACCTGTTAGAGAGATAATAAAATTTAAACTCTTGTTTAAGATGCGAGGGAAGGGGTGTGCAGAATCCAGTCCTACCGGCGTTAAGATAGGTAACAATTCATTATTAAAATAGCGGGTAAGCCACTTAAGCTGGGCTTCTGTCCAATCATGACGTCTAATAAAACGAATGTTCTCGGCATTGAGTTTAGGAATTAATATCTCATTAAGTACCTGGTACTGCTCAGTCACTAATTTATGAGCATGTATAGATATTTGGTTTAATTGTTCTTTTGCAGTTAAACCATCTGGGCCTATGGCTTTAGGGTCAATGGCAGCCATTTCTAAAACACTCGCAACTCGAACTTCAAAGAACTCATCCAAATTTGAACAAGAAATGCAAAGATAATTAAGTCTTTCCAATAAGGGAACGGTCTCATTTTTAGCTTGGGCTAAAACTCGTTTATTAAATTCTAATAAACTGAGATCACGATTAATGTATAGTTCTGGGCTCTCAAGGTTGATGGCTGCAACGGTTTCAATAGGGTCCATTTTTGTCCTTAAGTTTTCTGGTATAACGCCGGTAATAAAAACGTGTCGATCACTGACTTGTACTATATTAAAATTTAATTCTGCTTGCGCTAATTGTGCAGTAATTTCTTTTAAACTAAAAGCAGCGCGTAAAGAATTATAAAAGTCTGTACGCAGAATTTCTGGCTCATTAGCCGTGTATGTCTCTACTAGTTGCCGCGCTTCTTTAACGGTAGCGGGTCTTATCAAGTCCATAATAATAACGCGTGTACCCGGTTTGGAGTATTTTTTGATACTCTGCCAAAGTATTTGTGGCTCAGGTAAGTGATGTAACAAGCTATTACTAAAGATTATCTCATAATTTGGTTGCGGTAATGTGACATCGGGTAACAGACCGTGGATGAAACTTACCTGTAGCTTGAGTGCAGGCGTTAAAAGCGTTTGTGCATAGTCCAACATAGGTAGTGAACCATCGAGTGCATCCAATTTACTGGTGGGAAAGGCTTTAGAGAAGCGGAAACTAATGTCACCCGGTCCACAACCTAAGTCTAAGGCATGACCACTAAAATTAGGGTCATTAATGAAATCAGCTAAAAGCTGGATAAATTGTTGATGCGGAACTGCAAAATCCGCCTCAGCATACGCTTTGACCTGGATTTCATCTTCCATTAGTTCTGGTTCTAAAACTCTATTCATTAAAGCCTCTTAAGCCTTGTAGTCCACCGGTACGAATAGCAATAATGCGTAGGCCCGGTTTAAATGTGTTTTGGGTGATTAGATCATAAATCGCAAAGAGCATTTTACCAGTATATTATGAAGCCAGAAACTTGCAATTATGCAGGACGAATGTGCTGTGCAAGCATTACCTTTTTATACGGAAACATTCTAGACTTATTGAGGTAATATATGAAGTTGAGTTTTATTGCCTTGTTTTATGAGAAGATTTTAATTTTCTTTCTGTATGATAAAGCTTGTCACATTAACCTCCTCTTGATGATAAGCAACTGATAGACATTTAGAATCATTTACGTCGTACAGTGACAAACAAAAGCCAGAGTTGGCATTAATGGATAAAAAAGCTCCGGTATCTAGGCATACATGCGATAAGAATTGTTTTGGGGTTTTAGAAATCGTATGACCACAAAAGGTTGTCGAAAGGCCAGTTTGTACTTTGGGGTGATAGTATTCAGAGTCATCAGAGTCCATAAGAGTGCGACTCCAAAGTAAACGATGCTCCACTGCTGGTGAAATCGCGTTTTCTTCATACCATTGGTCAATATCAGCATCTAGCCAAACCATGGAGTCTGTTTGATTTTTTTTAGGTTTAGTGAGCTCAGCATGGATAAGATTAAAGCGAGATTCGTCTGTGCCTATAATATAAATTAAAGGTAACTCTGCTGTAGTTTTCAGCGAGGTCTTAAGTTCGGATGCTATAAATTGCTTGTCTAAATTTAACCATTTATAAATCCATTCCCCACCATTATAGATAAAGTCACTGTCATCAAAATCAGTGGTATTAGGTAGGGTGTTTGTTAGTAAATAATTAGCAAAGCATTCTAATAGCATGGCTTCATGATTACCTTTAACGGCAAAAAACCATGGTTTATCTAAAAGCTGTAAGCATTTTAAAGGGAAGGGGCCTCGGTCAATTAAATCACCGACAGAAAATAAGCGATCACAAGTCGTATTAAAATTTACATTTTGTAATAAACGATCAAGTAAATCTAGGCAACCATGCAGATCACCGATCACATAATCTTTACCTAGGGTATTTGTGGGGAGTTTTTTAATAACTGATGACATTTCTGATCTCACACATTAAAGTAGAACTCGTATTATCCCTATATCAACGACAAATTTAGTAAGAATTATTGATTTAGATTGGTCTTTCTTTTCAGATAAGAAAGCACCTTGGCATGGTTTACAGGGTTATGTGGGGAGCCGTTTCTATATGTCTCCAGAGCATATTGATGATAAAACGCCGTCCCATGCGTCAGACATTTTTAGTTGCGGTATTGTCTTAGCGCAATTATTAGCGGGTAAGCATCCATTCCATAAAAACTTAGATGATAGCTATGAACATGCCGCTTTTATGGGGTATTTTTCACCTATAAAAATCAAACAATCGGTTAATGAAATAGAATCCCCTCTGGCATTAGAAAATATTTTAAATGCGTGTTTAAACCCTAATCCTGAGCAACGCCCCACAGCGAAACAGCTTTGTGATGTCCTGATTTGTAAGAACGAACTTAACCCTATCAGATAATAAGAAACCCTCGATCTTACACAATTCTTTGGAATGGTTAGCCTCTAACTTTGTTACTCGATTATGGAAACTCACCTGTATTGTTTTTGTATTGGCAGTTTGACGTTAGCTCATAAGGGTCAAATAGAAGAAGCGAGTATTGTTTATCAAAAAGCCTTGTCGATAAACATTAAAGCCTTTGGTGAAAACCATCCAGATACAGAGCTTATAAGAGAACGGATTGCTAATTTATAAATAAAATCAATTAATTTTGATACTAGCTTGAAACGTAATAGGGGTCGTACCACTATTTTATTAATCAACAACATCCAGAACCTTGTCATAAACCTCACACAAACTAAATACGCAGTCAATGCTTTCCAATGATAAGGAGGCCTAAAGTCCCACGGCTTCTGATAATATCCAAACGTCGCCTTGTCGCACATAGCGTTCGATGTTGGGCTGGTCTTGTGCGACCAATAGATATTCTCGTAATGAAGCAATTTTACGATAAAGGGCGAACTTACTGCCTCGGTCATAAGCTTCGGTGGACGGTGATAACACTTCAATCAGCAGGGTAGGATTGAGCAAAGTATCGACTTGCGCATCCTCAAATTGCGGTGTGCCGCATACCACTGCGACATCTGGATAATGGTAGCTTGATGCTTCTGCGGCTTTGACGCGCATATCTTTAATATAGGCTTCACAGGGGCGTTTTTTGAGTTGCAGACTGAGTTCCCGATAAATATTTCCAGAAACCAGATTATGCTTTCGGCTTGTGCTGTTCATCGCATAAATTTGAACGTCGCGGTATTCGCTTTTATAAGACGCGCTACGCTCTAGTGTTAAATAATCTTCGACGGTGTAATGCGTTTTTGGAAGTAAAGCAGACATGAATCACCTCGTAACCAATTGTTATTAGAGCATATCATAGCCTTTAAAAACTGGGTAAAGACTATTTTTATAGTTATGGTGAGCCGTATGGGAGTCTAAGGGTGTTAGGGGATCTAAATAGTGTAGGACGACAATTGCTTAATCACGTGGAGTTGGTTTTAAAGGATTTTGGTGCAATGCGATAATTTTTTGTGTGATTTGTTGGTATAAGGCGGGCGGCAAAAAACCGTAGTCGTATTTATCAAGTGTTTTTGGGATAGGTCGTAAATCATAACCAGGCCATTGAAATTGATTAAAGTCATCTAGGATTATCCAAGAGCGTTCTCCATCTAAACCTAAATGTTGTTTTACCTTGGGTGGTATTTCAATGGCGGCATTAGGATTGTGAGGGGGTGTATGTGTAATGGGCGCAACAGTGACAATCTGTTCTGTTTCGCTTTTTTCGACTACCAGTATTATGGCAGAAGGTCTGTTCTTAAGGCCTTCTAGTTGTCCAGTTTTGGACTCATTTTGCCATAAGTAAGAATATGAAATAACGCGGCCATTTTCCGGCTTAGGGTACGGCATTTCAAATTTAATCCATCAAACTATTTAAATGATCATGCGCATCATTCATTTTTGCTTGGCTAATGGCTGTAATCGTATCTGAAGGTAATTCGGTTACATGATAAGTTTGTCTTGCGCGTGATTTGAGCATCATGTATTCGTTATATTCATGTTCAGACAAAAAATAACCACTGGTTCGACCATGACTGGTAATAGCAATTGATTGGCGTTGAGCCTGCTCTTTATATAGACCAAAATGTTTAACAAACTCACTTGCAGTTACTTGAAGCATAATGATATCCAGTATTAATTTTGCAAAATATCGAATCTACAGAATTTACGTAAAATTGTCAATATGAATGGATTGGCTAATAATAACACCTTCGCCAAATGGACAAGCTTATGCGACTTATTAACGATATGAATATTAAGAGTATTCTGAAACTGAAAATGGTTTCCAGTGTAAGAAAATACACATAACAGATTATAAACTGGTTGGCATAAATGCTAAGTAAATTTTTAATCGGCAGCCACCTTATCAGTGCTGCCTTGTTTTTGGTGAAGGTATTGATA
The DNA here is from genome assembly GCA_903873165.1 of uncultured Methylococcaceae bacterium. Classification (GTDB taxonomy): domain Bacteria; phylum Pseudomonadota; class Gammaproteobacteria; order Methylococcales; family Methylomonadaceae; genus Methylobacter_C. The sequence goes on from CAIQNQ010000249.1 coordinate 9,508, forward strand.
GTGCAAAGAGCATTTTACCAGTATAAACCGACTCTAGGATGATTCCCGTAAAGTCGGCAAATTTTTTAATAAAACACATCGGTAGTGCCAAGTGCCGCAAGGTGCACAGAGTATGTCATAAGGGATGTCGATTTCTGTTACCAATTCAGCGACACCTTTTAAAGCTAAAGGCGTAGCTCCACCTTCGGGTAGCCAATATTCATTAGGTTTAATATTAGGTAAGTCTTGGTGGCCATGATATTGTCTTAAGTGTCTATATTCCGTACGGGAGATATAGCTCACTTGAAAAAATAAGTTTTGGATATCCTCAGTGAGGTAGGCGAAAAATTCCATATAACTTTTGCATGACTACTTAAACATACAGCACGAATAGTCATCACATGAAAATATTCCTTAGTTACGGCCACGATAACGCCGCAGAAGCTTTAGTCTTACGCATTAAAACCGATCTTGCCCACTTAGGTCATGATGTTTGGTTAGATCGTGAGCGTATTGAATTTGGTGATGATTGGCGTCGAGAAGTCACCGAAGGAATTATAGAGAGTGATCAAGTGCTGGCTTTTTTATCAGAGCATTCCACCCGATGGACATGAACTTACGTTGTGGCTTTGCTACGCTAGTATTGATTTAAGACAAGTGGGGTTTATCTTAGATCGCTTCATGTCAAAATTTAGCTATAAAATTTTAAATATCCATGTCTGTATTTAACAACCCTAGACAAAGCTGCCATGTAGCCATAAGGCGTGCATAAATATCAACCCTTTCAAGTGCGTGGCTCAAGATTTCCCACCTTGCCAGATCAAACGAATTTCGATGCAAATACGCAACCCAGTCGGCTAGTAGCACAGCGGCGTAGGTTTCTGCATCATTTGCATTACAGATTGAAAGACCTGCGCTATGCAGGTACCCCGCTGCAATGGTTGCTTCATCATAGCCCCAGCGTTGCAGTGCAATCGCTGCTGTGCCTGCATGTAAAGTTGTCTCTTCGGGTAGACTTAATTCAGCAGCGGAAGCAATAGGATCGAGTGTGGGTGGTAACTCAGAGAATTTAATGTGGGTAAATAAAGCTTGAATGTGTGCGGCAAGTTCGGGAGTATTGGCAGCATGCCAGAAATTAAACACCACGGTTTGTCGTGGCTGGGTAACTTCGGTGACGCCATGATAAGAATCTACATTAAGCACAAAGCCAAAGGCCTTGTTGTATTCAGGATTAATACTGACAGCCACTGCACTCTCTGGTGATGTAAATAATTGCAGCACACCACCATGTTCAACTTGCCACTCTTTATTGAGTTGTACGACCAGCCGAGCGATCTCATAGCCTAATAGCGGTCGGTCGCTATGGATACCAATGATTTGTCCCGGTAACATGCGCTGCGCCGTAACCAAAACTCGATTTACGAGGGGTAATCCGGTAATCTCGCGCATTTTATCGAGCACTTCCATCTGGAACGTTGCAGGAATGTTTTTGGTAACGTCTCGTAGAGAACACCGATAAAATGCCCCATCCCGATGCTGCCACTCGGCTTCTTGTAAGAATAAACTTTCAAGCGCTGCACATTGTGCCTCTGAGAATGCCGCATCATCATAAAAAAAGGGGAACGGGTAGTGGTGATGCTTGGGCTGCGATAGCAACGGCTATATTCCTATATAAGGATAGGTGAACTAAAGCTGGGTATTATATACGGTCTGCATTTATCGTTTAAATTAAGATTTTTTCGTTATGCTTAAGTTTAAGGTAAAATGTCAGCAATGATGTTGAGACTAAGCAACTAAGTATTAAATCCTAGTTTGTTTGCCCAGCCATTAATTAATAATACTTAATAATAACGGAGTAAAACGATGAAAAAAAGTTTGTTTATGGCGGTTGCAATGCTAGTTTCAAGCAGTGCTTTTGCAACAACCGATCATTATGTATTGCGTGATACGGATCATAATCATGTTCAACATTTAAAAATTACTAGCTTGAATGGTGAAGTAATCGTTTCTGAAGATGTGGATTTTGAGCCTAATATAAATGAAGCTGGCAGACCGGCTTGTACTGCTGATGTATCGGGTGAAGCTAAAAAAGTTTCAGAAACTGAGTTAGTGTTAAGAAAACATTTAGCCGGTGAAAAAGCGGTTTGTGAGTTAAAAATTTATTTATCTCCAACAGGTGCTAGAGTTGATCAATCTGATGGTTGCCAAAACTTTGCAGCGGGCATTTGCCACTTTACATCTGATGGTAAAGAGTTAATTAAAATTCAATAAGCTAAAAACTTAAGGTAAACGTATAGGGTGAGCAGTTGAATCCTGTACGTTTACTACTACAAAGTCCTGTCTAATTTTCGATAACTAATCGCTTCACTTAAATGCTGAATACTAATGTCCTTAGCATTCGCTAAATCTGCAATGGTGCGAGACAGTTTTAAGATGCGGTGATAAGCACGGTGCGATAAGCCAAATTTTTCCATAGCTTTTTCTAACAGTTGATGGCTGGCTTCTGAGAGTACACAATATTGGTTTACTTCTTTCGCGTTTAAGGTTGCATTGGCTTTACCACTTCGAGCTAAGGCAATATTTCTAGCGGCAATCACCCGTAATCTAATCGTTGCGCTGGTTTCTTCGCCACCTGTAGCCCCTTTGCGTAATACATCATGGGCAACCCGGGGTACCTCTAAGTGCATATCAATTCTATCTAATAAAGGGCCAGATACTTTGGCGCGATAGCGACTGACTTGTTCTGATGTGCAGTGGCAGCGCCCTGATAGATCGCCTAAATAGCCGCAGGGGCAGGGATTCATAGCGGCGACTAACTGAAATCTGGCAGGGAAATCCACTTGTCTTGCGGCACGGGAGATAGTGATGTGTCCAGACTCTAAGGGTTCGCGTAATACTTCTAATACTTTTCTATCAAATTCGGGTAGTTCATCTAAAAATAAAGTGCCATTGTGCGCTAAGGATATTTCTCCTGGCTTTGGGTTGCTTCCACCCCCTACTAAGGCTATGGCAGACGCGGTATGGTGTGGCGCTCTATAGGGTGGTTTTAACCAATTTGCTACATTTAAACCTTGCTCACTAATTGAGGCAATGGCTGCGCTTTCTTGCGCTTGTTGTTCGGTTAATAAGGGTAATATGCTCGGTAATCGAGCGGCTAGCATTGATTTACCTGTACCAGGCGGGCCAATTAACAATAAATTATGTGAACCTGCTGCAGCAATCTCGAAAGCGCGTTTAACATGATATTGCCCATGCACATCGGCAAAGTCTAGGTCGTCAGGGCAGGGGGGGTTAATTACTTGGGGTTCTGTATTTACATCTAAGATAAATTCTAGACTGTTTTGAGGGCTTAGTTGAGCATTTAGATAGGCGCAGACTTCTAATAAATGGCTGGCAGGAATAAGTTCTATGCCTTTAACCAAGGCGGCTTCTGCCATATTCTCTTTGGGTAAAATAAGTTTTCTGTGCGCTTTGTGGGCTGCTATGGCAATGGGTAATACGCCTTTTATGGGTCGTAATTCTCCACCTAAAGACAGTTCGCCGATGCATTCGTATTCATTAAGTTTGCTGATGGGGATTTGAGCGGAGGCGGCTAAGATACCTAGGGCAATGGCTAAGTCGAAACGCCCCCCTTCTTTGGGTAAATCTGCGGGTGCTAAGTTAACGGTGATACGTTGGGCGGGGAAATCAAAGTGGGAGTTTAATAGAGCGCCTCTGACGCGGTCTTTGCTTTCTTTAACTGCCGTCTCTGCTAAGCCGACCATGTTTAAACAAGGCAGACCATTCGCTATATGTACTTCTACCATCACCAACGGCGCTTTGATGCCAGCGCGGCCACGGCTAAATAATACGGCTAAGCCCACGGGCTTATGTTACATAAGATTTTCATAAGCATTCTGGATTGTGGGTAAAGATAAGGCGGGTAGGTAGTTGTTGCTTTAGAACTGTAGGTGGGACTAAAGCAACGCCTATAAAAAAACTTAGCGCGGGGGCGATAAGCTTTCTATGCTTCTGTGTTGCTGAAAGACGCTTCGATCTCGGCAACCCGTTTTTCTAGGTCTTCTAATTTACTACGAGTTTTGGCTAAGACCAATTTTTGTACTTCAAACTCTTCACGAGTCACTAAATCTAGTTTACCTAAGGCTGCTTGTAAGATGCCGTTAAAGGTTTTTTCTAGATCCTCTTTAAAAGCGTTTAATCCAGGAGGAATAGCCCCTGCCAAACGATTTGCAATATCATCAATAGCTTTTGGGTCGAACATTAGTATAGTCTCATTAGGTTTATTTAAGAAAAGCTTTTTTAAAGAATTCAGGTTGTGCTAAAGAAGCTTTATGAATATCAACATTATAATAAACTGTTTCAAAAGCTTTATTTGCACAATCTTGCTCTCTAAAAGCACTTAATGCGGTTTTACTGGCAATCGTAGCACTCCACCAGCCTGACGGATATAAGCATTGTGGAAAAAATAGGGTTTGTAAATGAGTCAAACCGCTTGCGCTCATCGCATCACGCATTTCACCAATTAAAGATAGATTAAAGAGTGCAGATTCACTTTGCTGTACAATCATACCGTTTTCTGATAAGCAATTAAAGCAGTCGCGGTAAAAATTTTCACTAAATAAGCCTAGGGCAGGGCCTACCGGGTCTGTACTATCAATAATGATGATATCAACTGAGTTGGGGGCTGCATCTTTTACCCATTTAATGCCGTCGATAAATTTTAAATCGGCTCTTGGGTCATTGTTTGATTCGCATAATTCAGGAAAGTAAATTTCTGCTAGGCGAGTTACGCGCTCATCAATATCAATTTGCACGGCTTGTTCTACAGTGCTGTGTTTTAATACTTCTCTTAAAGTACCGCAATCGCCACCGCCGATAATCCAAACTCTTTTTGGATCTGGATGCGTATATAAAGCGGGGTGACTCATCATTTCATGATAAAAAAAGTTATCACGGGTAGAAACCATGGTGCAACCATCAATAATCATTAAGTTACCGAAAGTTTCTGTTTCGTAGATTTCTAGGTGTTGGAAATCTGATTGTTCTTCGTGTAATTTTTGTTTTATTTTTAATGAGAAAGCCGATTGAGAGCCGGGGACTATTTCGGTAAACCATTCAGATGGGTTCATGTTGGGGAGATCCTAAAAAATAAACGAATAAATAGTGGTGCATTATATTAGAATTTCGCAATCTTTATGTATAAAACGGAGTGGTAAGTGAATTTAAATCAAAGTAAAACATGGTCAACTGAGCAATCAGCACAAACTTACGCCATAGAAAATTGGGGTGATGGCTATTTTTCTATTAATGCAAAAGGACATGTGTGCGTAAAACCTAGTTCTGATAAGTCGATTGAGTTAGATCTTTATGAGATTGCGCAGTCGCTCAATGATAAAAAATTATCCTTGCCAGTGTTGGTACGTTTTACCGATATCTTAAAAGATCGGGTAACACGGTTATCGGCCGCTTTTGCCAAAGCCTGTGCTGCCAATCAATACTCTGGTCAATATACACCGGTGTTTCCTATTAAAGTAAATCAACAACGGCAAGTGGTTGAAGGTATTTTAGCTGCAGACAATATTGGTTTAGAAGCAGGTAGTAAGCCGGAGTTATTGGCGGTGATGGCCTTATCAAATAAAGGCGTGGTGGTGTGCAATGGTTATAAAGACAGAGCGTATATTCGTTTAGCATTAATTGGCTTAAAGATGGGGCTTAACTTATATTTGGTGATAGAAAAGCCGCAAGAACTAGAGTTGATTATTGAAGAAGCCGCGTTGTTAAATGTTAAACCACAGTTAGGTGTTCGAGTTAGGTTATCCAGTATTAGTGCGGGTAAATGGCAAAACAGTGGTGGCGAAAAATCTAAGTTTGGTTTACATGCTTATGAAGTGTTGCAATTATTAGAGCGCTTAAAAACCGTGGATATGTTGGAGTGTTTACAATTGTTACATTTTCACATGGGTTCGCAAATTGCTAATATTCATGATATTAAAGTGGCCTTAAGAGAAGCGGGGCAGTTTTATGTTGAGTTACATCGCTTGGGCGCACAAGTAAAAATTATTGATGCTGGCGGTGGTTTGGGTGTGGATTATGACGGTAGCCAATCGCGTCGAGAATCTTCTATCAATTATAGTTTAGATGAATATGCCCAAAATATCGTGCGTAGTTTTGCTAAGTTGTGTGCAGAAAAAGCCATGCCACAGCCGGATATTATTACTGAGTCGGGTCGGGCTATCACGGCGCATCATGCGGTGTTAATTACTAACGTGACGGATATTGAGTCGGTTTATAGCAATCAAGCTGAGTTAGCGGCGTTACCTACCGTAAATAATTTGGCGGAGCATTATCATGATGCCCAGTTTGCGTTAGCGGAAGCGCGAGCACGCTTTACGCAAGATAAATTAAGTATCACCGAGTTGGCGCAAGTCGAAAATAATTATTCACTAGTGTGTCAGCAGATTAAAGCGCAGTTAGATCCTAGCATTCAGAGCGAAGAAACTATCTTAGATGAGTTAAACGAAAAATTAGCAGATAAGGTGTTTTGTAATTTTTCGTTATTTCAATCGACCCCAGATATTTGGGGTATTGATCAAATCTTCCCGATTATGCCGATTCATCGTTTGCATGAAGAACCCAGTCGTAGAGCGGTGATTCAAGATTTAACTTGTGATTCTGATGGTCGTATTGACCAATATATCGATGGTCAAAATATTGAGAATACTCTGCCTTTGCATGTGATTAATCCAGATGATCCGTATTTAATCGGCTTTTTTATGGTGGGTGCATATCAAGAGATTTTAGGGGATATGCATAATCTGTTTGGCGATACACACTCTATCAATATTAAGATTGATGAGCAGGGTTATCACTTTTACGATCTACAAGAAGGTGAAGATGTGAGCGATTTATTAGATTATGTACACATCAGTACCGAAGAGTTAAAAGCTTTGTATCGTGATAAGTTGGCTAATAGCCCTTTAAGTGCGCAAGAGCGTCATGATTATGAAGCTGAATTGGTGGCTGGTTTAACGTCTTATACGTATTTGGAAAAGTGAAGTAGATAGGTAAGTGTTAGCTAGGGGTAATGGCAGTAGTTATGACTGAGCAGTCAGTATTTTATATTCGTTTACCGAAACGATTTTTGGGGGCGACATTGTTCGAGATTCGAATAGAGTGAATGTTGGATGATGTTTTATTGAAGCACAATAGGCGATACGGTGATTGGAGAATTCCAGTAAACCGTAGCGCCAGTTTTCAGAACAATCGTTCAGACTGTCATCGATGAGTAGTTGCACATTGTGTGCTTTGTTAAATAGGAAGGAGAATTTGTCCAGCGGAATACTTAGCCCATAGCCACGCGCTTTGATATAAGCCTCTTTTAGCGTCCATAATGATAGACTACGATCTGGTCTTGATTTTATCGATAGTGACTTGAGTTCAGTTAATTCAAAGTCGGAAAAATATTCAGTGGCGACGCTATTTATTTCTTCTGCGCGGCTTAACGGCTCGGTATCAATTCCTACGCTACCCTTTTGACTCACTAGACAGACGATTAGGCCCAAAGTATTTGAGAGGTTAAATTGGAGGTCGATGATGGGTTTCGCACTAGGTTTTCCGTAGCTGTTGCGCGGAAAAAACCAAGCTTCAGGGGCTATCGCATAGTAATTTGAGAGTGTTGTTCGGATTAAAGCTCTGGTCGCGAGATATTCGTTACGGTGTTTATCGAAACGAAAACTGCGCCAGCGAGCCATCTCCTCAGTTGATAACCAGCTTAGTGCAGTTTGGTACGCGACACTATCTTGTTTGGCATAATCGGCAGGATAGGTACACCATATATGTAGCGCATCTGCCGATAAATTCATAACAGATTAATAAGCGTCGGAATAATACAATTGGTAAAGACGAACCATTACCCAGCCGTTAATGCTTAAAAAGATGAGTACAGGTATGCTTATGGCCATACTAATGGGCAGACCAGCAATGGTTAACAAGGCCTTGCCGTATAAGACCATAGAATGTAGCGCGATGATTAAGAATGTAGCTTGCCCAAATACCGCTAGGACTTGCAATATGATTCGAATAAACTTTGGTAAGTGTGTAAACGAGTTAACGAGTGAAAAAATAAAGCTGGCAGTTATTAATACGACTCCAGAATAAAATAGCCAGCGCCATAGTTCCATATTCGTTGATTGGTGTAAGCCCTCAAATGATCCAGAATTTAGATAC
>CAIQNQ010000250.1 GCA_903873165.1 uncultured Methylococcaceae bacterium
AAGATTTTTGTTAATTAAAACAGATGCAATTTTACTATGTGGGTCTAACATACCTAACATGTCTCACCTCTTAGTTTGCCACTGCAGTGTTTTTAAAATCTACATCCATGTAAATCACAGTTCCAGAAGTTAAATCCGCAGGAGCTCCAGCTAAACTAGTAACAAAAGTTACAGTTCCAGCGGCAGCATTAAAAGCAGTTACTTGGATTGAAGCAAATTCTAAAGTTGCAAGAACTCTAGTAAAGTGCGCACCTAAGAATCTGTTAAATTTTGGAAAAGTTACAGTATAACTACCAGCAGAGTTTCTTACTACTGAAGATACCTGTAAGCCCCTTTGGATAGTGGGCGCCCCAGAAGCCCCAATAGCGATTTCAACGTGCATTCTTTTAGATGAGCGTTCGATGCTTTGTGGGTTGTGAAAATATAAGTTAGCCATAAAGGTCTCCTAAATGGAAACGGTCCCCAATTTAGGGAACCGCCTCTGATCATTAATTAAGCAAGTTTGATTACTACGTTATGTCCAGGAGCATCGCAACCTAATTGGTAGTATCCACCAACACGAAGCTCCACTGAATCAGCAGTTGCTTCACGAAGGATTTTATTACCATCTAGGTCTAAAATTCTAACTGGTTCTTTTAAGCTATAAAGTTTGAAAGATTTTAAAGTTAGACCGTACATATAGTTGACTGGGCAAAATGGATCAGCGATTACGTTAGATACACCTTTATTAGTTTTAACTTGGATACCTTCGAAGCCGATGTCAGCTCTACCAGAAGCTTGAGAGACCATGTACTGAACTTTTGAACCAAGAGCAAGCTCAAGGTTTGACCAGTCAGTATAGTTTGCCATAACGACTTCAGGTTTTCCACCTTCACGGTTACAACGAGTAAGACCTTTTACAAGAGCTTCTTCGATTGAGAAAGCAGAACCGTCAAAACGCAATCCACCTAAACGAGTTGGATCAACTGAACGGTCTACAGAAAAGAAGTTATCCCCAGAGGTAGGAGCAACGAAAGGAATCCATGCCGCTAATCCTGAAAGTTTTGCTTGCCAGTCACCTTGTACCGAAATGTAGTCACCTACAGCTAGACCAGTGATTGTGTTAAGCGCAGCTGAAAGAGTTAAGCTTCCAATATCACGGTTAACGTTAAGGACTGAAAGAGTAGCGCCAGAAGCTCTTAACGAACCAGTTGTCGCAGCAGAAAAACAGATTTTTTGTCCGATTTCAAACTTAACAACATCGTCAGCAGAACTTAATTGAAGAACAGCAGTTGAGATAGTAGTTGAAGCAGCGATTTGTCCAATTACACCAGAACCGTCTCCGTATAATGCCCATGCAAGTGAAGTTGTAGCAGCTTGGATAGCTGAATCAATTTCTCTTGTAAGTGCTTTAATAAATGCACCTTTTTCGTTTTCAGATGCTTCAGCAGTTTCATTGTCAACAGAAGCCAAAGCGTAATCTCTTACTCTTGTAAGAACGAAGTCTTTGTAAACTGAAGATGTTTTGTTTGCTTGAGCTGTTGCGAAAACAGCAGAGCGCCCTTGTGGATTTCCAATTTGGATTGGCATTGGCAATACTTTACCGTAAAAGTTTTTATCTTTTGGTAACATCGCATATAGTGGGAAATCTTTATAAGTCATGTTTTCTACACGTTGAGCAGTGTAGTACTCCTTTAAAATTGGAGCTGCTTGAGAAATGCTTAGACCCATTTGGTCCTCCGAGTTAAATTAGTTTGTTAATAAGATATTCAAGTTCATCTGAGTCACTTCCAAAATTAGGCTTTCCGCCAGCCTCCGTAGCCGCACGATGTCCCTTGTTTGTTAAAGTAACCGCTTCATCTTTTAACTGTTCTAATTCTTCGGACTGCTCAGAACTTTCACTTTTTAAGCCGTCATCCTTAATAGCTTTCAAAATAAAATCTCTGAGATGTTTAGATTGTAACGCATCTTTAATATTTTTTGCAAGTATTTCGTTTGTATTTTTAACGGCTTGCTCGATTGTCATTAAATTTTCAGCAGCGTATTCTTCTCCATATTCCTCTAAGTCTTTGTTATATTTAGTGTTTATCATGTTAAAGACTTGATCTGTCCCGCCAAGTGCGTCAACTAAAGGATTAGATTCTGCAAGTTCTTTTGCTTTAACTTTGATATTTTCTTTAAAGTCATTGATAGCTTTTGACTGCGCCTCTGTCTGATTTTTGACGGTTTCCTTTTCTGAGTTTTCTTTTTCGATTTGTTCACGAACTAATTTCGCAATCGCTTCGGGAGTCATTTTGGAAAGGTCTTCTTTCTTTTCAGCGTCAGTCTGGTCGTCATCCATCGCCTCAAGAGCCATTTTAATCATATCGTCTTGAGATAAGTTCTTAGCTTTTGCCAGCGCCTTAATAGGATTTTTTTCGTCTAGGATATTGGTCTTATTACTTGTATCTCCGAGTTTTCCCTCGAGTTCTTTAATTCGTTTTTGAAGGGCAAATTGTTCTCTTCTAAATTTTTGCTCTCTTTCAATTCGATCAAGTCCTTCTTCTTTTTCTTCTGGTTTAACTGCTTCTTGTGATGGTTCGACTTCTGCCATACTTCCTTTTCCTTCAATTAAACTCTCCAGTGTTGGTAGTGGCACACTTGGTACTGCTGTTGCCACTGCTGATCTTAATCCCATTACTATTCCTTTGTTACTGTTGCGGCTGTCCTAGCTGTGGAGGAGCCGATTGTTGTGGTGGTTGTCCTGGTGTCACTGCATTTGTTTGTGGTGTCCCTGGCTGGCTTACTGAAACTTGTGCGTTTGGATTTCCAGGAGGAAGTGGCTGAGGCGGGTTCGCAATTTGCTTTAAAAGATCTGCATCTTCACACCATCTCATAAGCATCTCTAGCTTTTCAGGTTCTAGTGCTTGATGTTTCATTTTTAAATAAACTTGTTGGAATAACTTGATTCCGTAATCCAATGCTTGTTGTGGAAGTGGTGGGTTATATTTTCCTTCGTCAATAATGTCATACATGACCGCCATAATGTCGTCAGTGGCAGCATTGTTGTATTGAGTAAATTGATCCAAGTCCGGAAAATCCATTAAAGAGCTAGCCTGATTTTTGTCTAACATTCCAACGCTCATTAAATCTTTGATGTCTTCTATCTTGCCGGCAGGAGTTGTAGCCAAGAAGTTAGTAGGAAAGACACGCATTGACCATTGATCTCGCTCTAGATCAATCTCTGACCATTTAATATCTTCAATTTCTTTATTGTTAAAAGCTGTAACCGATAAATCTTTATCTTTTTTAGCAACAAGCTCACTCATATAGATAAACTTTTTAGCACAGTTAACCATAAAGTTGTCGTATTCCTGAGCGACGATTGAAAAACGATCTGTGTTAATGTCTTCGTAAGTCCTCAAAGCCTTTCCAGAATCTAACCCAGCAGGCTTTTGACCTGTGACTGACATTTGAGAAAGACCTACAAGCTCAAAAGAACGCTCATATAGTTTTTGCAATTGCTCAAATAATACTGGCGGAATTGACATTAACTGATCATAAGTTGGTTTCATCCCTTGGTAGGTAATGATCCCACCAATCTCGTTGTTTAAATGTTGTTTAACTATTTTTGAATTGGCATCTAAAAAGATTTTAGGAATTGATCCAAGGTGCATCGACAATTGAATGACCTTTAAAAGCTTATTAATTTCATATTGAATTCCTGTAAGTATTTCGGCAATACCTTGACCATAAAATCCAAAAGGTCTGCGATTCCAACGGAAGAATTCAAAAGGCACCCATTCATGAGTCCATTCTTCTGAAAACAATTCTCCAGAATCAAGCGAGATAATATGAAAACCGTCCCCAGCATCAGGGACACTCGGAAGTTTCCAGGCTTCGATAACAATAGTCATTTGATCAAGACCACTGTAGATGTACGAGATATCATTATCTGATTTTGATTCTTCTATGATTTGAGATTTGTTTTTATATAGTGCTTTAAGTACACGACGTGGAACAACTTTCATTTGATAGTAAGCCATTGGGTCGTCGTACATGCACTCGACCTCATCAACAATGATTTCATCAATAAAGACACGCTCAGAACAGATTGCAGTCTTATATTTGCCTTCTTTTACTTGGCGCTTTCCTTTATAAAACTTAACGCACCCAGTTCCAGTAATTCCTGCGTCTTTAAATGCTCGCTGACCAAGTTGGTACATTTTATTTTCTTCAAAAGTTCCATCGGTAAACAGTTGAAGCTTCTCAGCTTCTTTTTTAAGCTTATAGTTTCCCTTATATGTCAAGAATTGTGGTCTAGGCTTTGATTTTCCAATTCGCGAGGTCGCGGTATCAATTGCGGACTGAATGACGTTCATAGTTAACGTGCGATCTGTTAACGTATTTGAGTATTGATATGGTCTAAGTCCTGATATTTCAGAGTTTCCATAAAGTCTAACGTTTCTTAAGTTCCTATCTGTAACACCAGCCGATTGACGATTCTTTAAAGCGGCAACATGATCAAACAAAGCCTTTGCCCTGTCCTTCTTATCTTTAACGTCCCACCATAGAATTGACTGGTCATTGAATAATATTGCCATTTAAACTTTCCTTGTTTTGATTTGTGGCTACCTTGCCGACGCGAATAAGATGTCTTCATCAATGTTATCAAAGTCTTTGTCAGTTGTGGTAGGAATTTCTTGTTGACCAGCACCAAAAGTTGATGTTTTATCGTCGTAATATGCCAAAGGACTCATATTGATCACCGTGCCATCGGGTAAATTAAGTTGATTAATCTTGTTTTCCTTGCAAATCTTCACATACACCATCAATTGATCACCATTCAGCATCGCCAATGGTTTCGTAACCTTCGAAGAACGAGTCTTCTTTTCTACTATTTTCGTCATTTTCTTCCATCCTTGTTGATAAGTCGTTAAAATATTCTGGAGTTCCAAGTTGACAAGTTGGTAGTGGTGTCTCTGCCATATAAGAATAAGTTTCACGCCATGCGTATAGGCAAGCATCGCTTAAGTGATTTGAACACCGTGGATCTTCTTTCTCTGTAATCTCACCGCGGACAGAAAGCCATTGAAGAGATTTCCATTCAGTTTCGAGCAAAGTGCATGAATCCTTAATAAATTTTAATGAGCCAGTTATTACTTCATCTTTCAAAAGTCTGAGATAGGTAGGCTTCCCTTGTTTCTCGGCAATGTTTGCGTCATGAAGATTCATGCGGTTCTTCATTGTCTCGATACCTTGCTTGTTTGCACCGTCTATTACAAGGCGAGTAATTGGATAAATTGATTTAATATGATTAATTCCGTTTGCCACGTCCTGGAAGTCTTGACCTGATTCTTTGTAGGTATAGACAACAAAGGCAGTCTTAACCTGATGAGAGGCAGCTACTACGCAGTAACTTGAATCATCGTTAAATCCAAGGTCAACGCCAAGAACGTAATACCAGTCGCGAGCGTGTGGCAATGTATCCACGAACTGCATCTTTTGAGCTGGGATAATTAAAAGATCATCATCTGAACACCATTCGTTTAGGTAGTGAGTCCTAAACCATGAAGCTTTTACAATGTCAGGATTCTTGTCGGTCATTTCTTTAAGTTCAGCGGTCCACTGTTCTTTCATAAATGGATTGTCATAGGTTGTCCATCGGTGAACCGACCAGTCAATAGTTGCGTCTTTTAATGTAGTGACCTTTTCGAAATATGTATTGGGGATATTTTCACAAGTCCCTAGTAGTGTTACCCATGAAAAAGGTCGCAAGTCTGATAATGCAGGTCTGAGTTTCTGGTTAACGAACGACTCTAGGTCTATATTCATTGATCCAGCTTCATCAATACTTACCTTCCGAAGTTTCTGACCGAGTATCTTCGCAAGCTCCCTCGGGGAAGAGTCCAATCCAAAAAGGCGTGTACGACTTCCATTTGGATACCTAATAATTGACTCTGTCTCATTAAATACCAAGGCAAGATTATGCTTTTCATTAAGACCTTTGAATACATCCCAGATGATTTCACGAACCGAGCCGATCGTAAGTCCAAAGTAAACCGTACGGCTATTGGGATACTCAAGGCATATCTCGACATGATCCATAGCCTCCGTGGTTGACTTAGCCCCCCGTCGAGTAGTGTTAATCGCTTTGAATCTCGATTTTCTATCATTCAGTACCTCGTTTTGTTTAAGGAATATTGGTTCACGGATGTTGATGGTATCCGCAGCACCTTTGCGCTTTATATACTCGCTTAAGAGCAACTCGTCAGGAATTTGCGTAAAACCGTAATTAAACATTATTTCTTTTTAGTTTTCTTGGAAAGTGTAGCTTTAACTTTCAACAACTCGTTATGATTAACAACTTTTTCAAAGGTGATTACTGATTCTTTCTTTGTTGTTGCGTAGCGAACGTTTGAAGTGCCAACGTAAACATCTTCATGCCAATCAGAATGACTCACTTTGATTAAATGATCTGCAAGCTCTAACTGAACACCTGGAAACGTTTCCTCGCTCACAGTGTTTGCATTGATACGCTTTTCTTTTGATGGGATTTCTATAGCTTGATAAAACGATACTCGATCTAATTTCATTTCCTATCCTTGATGTTTAGTAGATACTGATCACAAATAACTTTTTCGTAATACTTTTTTAATCTTGCTGGTGTAATAATGTCGTTCCAGTGTGAGATTGCTAGATTGTTTTTTGTCTTAATGATGTCTTTAAGCTGCGATAGTAATCCCAATTCTCTAAAGTCTTTTCTTGTGTGGGCGTAATGAATTACATCATAATCACCAAGCCCGCGCTCGAAAATAATAAAAGAGTAAATCAAGTCTGTGTCCTCTGTGTCAACGATAAGCAATATTTCAGCATGATCCAAAAGGGCATTTACGACCTTATTATGACCGTTAAGAAAAGAGTCGCGGTTGTTCTTCTTTGCACAGCTTGAAAGCATAAAATGACCATAAAGAAGTGTTCTAGCGATATAGTCTCTGTCCGTTGCCCTTAATTGTCTAATGATAAACCTATTGTCAAGATTCATTCTCAACCATCCTTGCAGTAATAACTTGACCGCTTCTTGCTTCGAGGATCTTCTTAGCTCTGTCTTCAAGTTCAGCGTCGGATAATGAACCAATCATCATCATTATGTCGTCGGTTGTGTCGCGCCACTTATAACGGTTCTTCATAACCATCTTAAAGATTGTTGGTTCAAGAACTTTGAATTCTCTTATTTGTTTAGTGTCTTCAATGACAAGATCTTCCCAGTACGCATAAGACTTCCAATAAGCAACGCGTAAGCAAACCTCAAAATCAACGTACTTATTAGACCAAAACATCAAAGCTTCTGGCACTGTATTGATCTTTGCTGCAAAAGTTTCAATTGAACGCCCTTCAGCACAATGTTCTAGTAGCATTTCACAAAATTCTGGTTTATACTTGGATATAAAATATTGATAGGCTGTTTCACTGATTGCCATTATTGATCCTTTTTACTTTATAAATCATCTTAGTAACTCCTTTAAATCTTGTCAAATTCAAAATACGTCAAAAAAAGCCTTATTTCAAATACCTGATTTTAATCATAAAATTATGCAGTGAAAAAAGTAGTAAAATAGTTTGACATTGTTGCAGGTTTTAGTTAAGTTATATTTAACGAATCAAACTACAAGTAAGGGGCAATCTTATGACGTATACAGAATTTAAAGTCTACACATCAAAGCTACATGAAAATGACGTAATCTGCACTTTTTGGCTGGATAAAAACAGTGAAGTTGATACTGACAATCTTCCTGGTAAAGCTGAGATTGCTGAACTTCTAAAAACGCTTATCTATAAAGATGTCTATGTTCACGAAACTGGTAAAACTTCTGAGGATGAATAACTGGGCGAAGTTTTTAAACAACGCAAATTTTGAAATATTAGTATTGAGCATCGCCCTGCTCTTTTTAAAAGGAAAGATTATGAAAATTGTAAAGAAGGTTGAAGTATTGCATATTAATTGCTCTGAGTGCGGCACTGAGTTAACAGATAAAGAAATTGACCGAGGAGATAAAAGCGGTGAGTTTCTTTGTGAAGGTTGCGACGATGAGTGCTATTGTTCAAGATGTGTGGGGTAAATATGAGAATTAGACTAAACAAATACGATGACCGACCTACTCGAGAAAAGCTAATTGTTGAAACAATGAAATTCATAGGGAGAGATTGCACTGTTAATGAAGTAATTGATTATCTATGGAACAACTCAACTGAATCCGACAAAATTGGCTTAGGTTGGAGATATTTTGTACACTTGAATAAGTTTACAACTCGATTAGTTAAAATTGGACTAATTAAAGCAACTGGCGAGACTGTAATCGGAAACACGAAAAAGAAAGAAAAGTTATGGCGGCTAAGATGAAATTAACAGAGGGTGAAATGCTTTTACTGTGTCTGTTTTTTGCATGGCATCCGGTTGGATGGGGAGTTATCTTCGTTATTTGGCTATTAACATGACATACATTGGTAAAATTTGCACAATTTGTGGAGAGTCTAGAGATAATACAGTCTGTCTCCACCATGTGACAACTCGCAAAAGCGGTGGAACCGATGACGATTTTAATTTGATGCCTCTTTGCTTAAAATGCCATAATGAAATGCACAACAAGGGATTAGTGTCAATGTCGATTAAATACTTAAACGTCAAAAAATGGCTTTCTGTTAATGGTTGGAAGCTTTGTCATTTCAGAGGGAAGTGGATTCATGGATAACGCAAGAGCGCAGGAGTTAATTTTAGACGCATGTAGAAAAGCTGAGAATATCTTTACCAGGATGGGAATTTGTGAACCACTGAGAAGAATGCATAGCGATACGTCAATATTCAACCGAACTTTTAAAGACATGCTTAAGGCTGGCATAATCGTCGAACTTGTCGGAAAACGATACAGACTAAGCGACGAGATGATTAAAGCACGAGATATGGCTATTAAAGCCGCTAATGAGCCAATAAAAGAATACGACTTCGATAAATACTTCAAGGGGAAATAAGTGAGACAATTAGTACCATGTGAATCTGAGGGATACTGTAAAATAACTGAGCTACCGACTCGATACAAATATAATGGTGACTTCATCTTTCTTGGATTCTTAATCGCTGCCAACAAGCTTTGCGCAGAATATCCAGAAAAATCCTTCGATGAGGCTTTGGAAATAATTCTAAGCGCACAAATCTATCGCAACGCGCTAGGTGAGGATAAAATGAGCATCGCTGAACTTAAGAAAACAGAATCTTGGAAACATAAACTTGCTAAATTTTTTGTAGGGTAAAAAAAATGAAAGGAAAACTTAAAAACAAGGAAGTATTGGATTTGGTCGTTAGGGAATTTCAAGAAAGAGATTTGTCAATTGACTTATCAGAAATCATCAGAAACGTAGAGCGCAAGATTGATTGGATTGAATCCCTGAGCCAACGATCAAAGCTTGCAATATTTATTGACAAGAATCAATCATCTTTTTGGTTCTTTGTTGCACTTTCTATGATACTTTTAACCGCTAAAATGCTAATCGAAAACGCATTGCTAAAACATTATTAATCGCAAACAAGGGGCACATTATGCGACCAGAAGACAAAAAACTTCTTTCCGACATTCAAGAAATTATCGAACCGTCAGACGACAGATTTGTAAACAAGCAAGTCAAGCCAAAAGAATCTTTTATCTTGCCAATTGAAGAGGCTAAGAAAACTTTAAAACCAGTCGAAGAACCAAAAAGAATACCTGTAAACCAACCTGAATTGTCAAATGAAGCTCGTGAATTTAACCGTCAAATGAAAATATCGCACACCTTAGCCAAGTCAACAATTGTACCGATGCATTTTAGAGGAAAACCGGACGATATCTTTGCTTGCGTCATGCTTGGATCAGAACTTGGCTTTCAGCCAATGATGTCGCTTAATTCAATCGTAATAATCCAAGGTCAAGCAACATTGAAAGCTCAAACCATGCTTGCAGTAGTTAAATCAAAATGCAAATCAGCAATTATTTCTATAATCGTTGATGAGGAAAAAAAGATTGCTGTGGTAAAAGCCCAAAGAGATTCGGACGACCCTGGTTATACTGCAACTTGGGATATGGCAAAGGCTAAAAATATGGGGCTTTCATCAAAAGACAATTGGATTAAACAACCAACAACAATGCTCCGCTGGAGAGCTGTTTCAGAAGCCGTTAGGATGGTTTTTGCAGATGTACTTATGGGTATATACTCAACCGAAGAATTTCAAGACATAGAAATAAATACTGACAAGGAAAAAGCACTTGAAGCAACGAAAACTTTCTCGGTATAATTAACTTACTACGATCGATTTCTTTTAGATTTAGCCTCCAGTTTGGGGGCTTTTTTTATTTTATTATTTTTATAATATTTTCAAATAAAATATTTTTATCTTTTCCGTTTCTTAACGAAAGTTGTAGCAATATTTCCCTTGCCATGTCTAAAATTGCCCATCGTCCTTAATTGTTTCTTTTTTTTCTTGTATTTTAACTTGCTAGTTTCCATCTATTAAGTCCCTAAGTTCTTCCATTGAAATATTTTCATTGAAAACTACACCTTTAGACTTGGCGAATTTCTTTAATTGAAAACTGGCAGGAATTACATAATCTATATTAACTGAAATTGCTTTTTCGTTAATTTTTGAATGATATTCTTTTATTAAAACATAAGCCAAAGCCCTGCTTGGATTTTCTGGCGAAGATATTGCATGAGATTTAATAAACAGCTTCTGTCTAATAGTTGCTGACTTTGTTTTTTTTGGTTCCATTTCAAATGCCCTTGAATATGTTTTACGTGTTCTACGTTTTTAGATATAGCTTGCGCGTTTAGTTTAATTTTTTTTATGTTCTCACACTCCCCTGGGTCGCTTGCCTTTTAATTGGCGCTCCCTACGGGTGTGCAACGGGTGCTGTTGGTGTTCATGACGTTGTCACCATAACACGAGGACATGTTATTTAGTATCAAGATGTCACGAAAAGTCAATAAAAGATTTGTAAAAGTTTTGTCATATCCTTTTATTTCAACATTCTTTGAAGTATCGTGGCATTATGAATAAATCACTAATCGGACTTAAAAAGAAAGTATCTGGTGACCAATTTGAAGCTTTGATCGGTTTCATGGCATCAAGACAAGGGTTAAAGTGCAAAAAGATCCCAGAGGGCTGTAAAAGGCTTCCTGGTGGTCGAATTATCCCCATCAAGTCCCCATTCGACTTTATTCTTCAAACTTCATCAATGACTTTATTTATTGACGCTAAGTCTACTCAAAACTACCGATTTAATTATTCTCAAATAGATCAAAATCAGCTTTCCAATCTTCATTACCTTAAAAATGAAACTTCAATTTGCGGATACATTATTAACCTTAACAGCGAAGTTTATTTTTTTCCAACAACAGTTCTTTTAAACTGCAAGCCAAAAAGCTCTTTATTAAAAGAAAACGGTATTTTTTTAGGAACAAAAGAATCATTTAACTTGTTAAAAATGTTGTAAATTTTATAATAAAACAAATAATAAAAAATCATGTGTTGACTTAAAACCTGCAACAGTTTAAATTACTTTTAACGAACCAAACAACTTTAAAAGGGGCATCTATGAAGATTGAAATTATCAAAGAATTTTCACCTGAACAAAACAGATTTTTCCACTATGTCTATCTTGATGGCGAGTTTCAATGTGCAAAAACTGACCTTGAAGACGCTAAGGAAGCGGTTAAGGTAATCAAAAGAACTTATCTAAATCCAGTACTTCCAGAAACTGTTTATACAGAGGAGTTCTAACATGAACCTAGGGCAAATTGAAGATAAAGATTATTTCAGCCGCACAGAAGTATCAAATTCGGACTTGTCGCTAATTAAGCAATCATGGTCACATTTTCTTGAAAAAAATAGAAGACAAACGACCGACGCAATGACTTTTGGAAAAGCTTTTGATCAGCTTCTTTTGAGACCAGTTGAATTCCATAAGAATTTTATAATCGCACCACAGGAAATAGACAGAAGAACAAAAGAAGGAAAATTGATGTACCAGAGCTTAATTGAAAGCGGTCGGGACATTTTAACCTCAAGCGATTGGACGAATTTAAACCTAATGAAGAACAACGTAGAGACTCACCCGATATCTTCAAGAATTATTAAAGAATCTGAAAAAGAAGGATCTTTTACCGGCATTTTAGAAGGTGTTGAAGTTCGATGCAAGATTGATATTTTTAATCAGGGATATTTGTTTGACATCAAGACGTGCCAATCTGCTCAGTCTAGCGAGTTTAAAAGAACTTTTGCGTCTTATGGGTATCACAGACAAATGGCTTTTTACTTAGACATCTTGAAACAAAATATAGAGGGAGTTAGGGGCGCTGGACTAATACCTGTTGAAAAAATATCATCTAGTAGTTATCTTCCGTCGAAATGTGGTGTTAATGTTTTCTGGTTGTCTGAGCAATCCCTAGAACAAGGTCAATTTGAATACAAAAAACTTTTAGAGAAATATAAATTCTTCAAGGAAAACCCAGAAATTTATCCTGGATATTCAGATAAGATTGAAGTTTTAGACCTTCCGTTGTGGGCACTTCAAGGATAATTATGAAAGAAACAAATGAATTATTTTTTAGCTTTTTTGGGTTTATATTGTCGCTTGCTTTAATGGTTATGATGATTTCAGTTTATTGCAACCTTGAAGACATTAAGAAAGATATTTACCAGGTAAAAAGCGAAGTTGCTGCAAAAAGGTTTAATAGATGTCAAAACTAAAAGAGATCGGTAGGAAATATGGAACCTTAACCATAAAAAAACTAGCTAAGGAAATTGCAAAAATGGGTAAAAGCCGCATGTGGTACTATCCTGCATATTTATGCAAATGTAGCTGCGGTGAGCTTGTCACTAGAACGCTAAAGCAGCTAAAAAATGGTAATAAAATGCACTGTGGTAAAAAAGAATGCAAACGTTTTGTCAGAGAGTTGAGAAGTGGAAAAAAATAAAAAGAATCCTAAGGGAATTCGAGTGCCTCCTAAAAAGTGCCACTGCGGAAAATACACTAAAGGATTTTGGTGCATAATGCCTGAGTTTTTAGACACGACTGCATATTTATGCAATAGATGTTATGACAAATTGGTTTACAAGCCAAGAGTTGAAATACCTAAAGAAAGTCATATTAACCTGTGGAGATTTTAAAAATGAGTTTAAATAAAGAAAAAAGAAGAGAAGAAAATAGAAAACATTATGCAAGGAAAAAATTAATAGGTGGAACCACTCATGGAAAAGGCATTAACAATAACAATAGAACAAATTGCAATAGGTCTATAACGTGGAATTTCGTTATAAGTAATAATCCAAACTGTGAAACATGTCTGAAGATAATGAAACTTGAAGGATTAATTTAATGACCGAACATAAAGGACTAGTCATTGAAACAAAGCGCGATGAGGAGATTTATATTCTTAATGGTGGAAAGATTGATCGAGAAAGTAAAACAACAAGGAGTTTTAAATGTCACATAAAGAAATTGAAACAATTATTATCAATAATGTCGAATATGTCCGAAAAGATTCGATAAAATCAAGCGTGATAGCTAGCGAAAATCTAGTTATGATTAGAACGTACTCAGCAGGTGTTCACTTTGGGGAGTTGGTAAATAGAAATGGAAAAGAAGTAGAATTAAGAAACGCTCATCGGGTTTATAGTTGGGTTAATGCCTGCTCGCTGTCTCAGTTAGCGATTCAGGGTAGCCAGAATAAAAATAGTGAAAATAAAATCTCAATCGCAGTTCCTAAGATAATTTTAACAGAAGCAATCGAGATTATTTCAATGACAAAAGAATCTTTTGATAATCTTACGGTGAATCTATGGAAGAAATAATAAAAAATTTCATCGGTATCGGTGACGGTAGCGGTTACAGTTACAGTGACGGTTACGGTAGTGGTGACGGTGACGGTGACGGTGACGGTGACGGTAGCGGTTACGGTGAAGGTGAAGGTTACGGTAGCGGTTACGGTGACGGTGACGGTGACGGTGGCGGTTACGGTAGCGGTGACGGTGACGGTGACGGTAGCGGTTACGGTAGCGGTAGCGGTTACGGTTACGGTTACGGTAGCGGTAGCGGTAGCGGTTACGGTGACGGTTTATAAAACAACAAGGAGTTTCAATTGGTGTTTATTTAACCAGAGAAAAAGCCGCTGAGAAGATTATTAAAAGGACAAAAGACACTGATGAAAAAAGATATGATGTTGATGGCGATTGCTATTTGCAATGGGGTGAAAAAGATGTTGCGGCTTATATTATTAATGAAATGGGGATTGATGAATGAATAGCGATCAAGAACTAATATTTAACTTATTTATAATGGAATTTTGCGGTCTGTCAGTTGAATTCTTTACTGAAGAGGATTGCCTTTTTACAACCAATAATCCTCTCAATAGTTACCATGTAATTAAAGACTGTTTCCCAGTGAATGAAGTATGTACAACAGAACTTTTTCATAAGGAAAATAAAGTTTATCCTAAGACGATTAATTGGATTAAAGAATAAAGAGGGCGATGAATATGAATTGGATATATGCCATAGGTTGGATAATTTTAGCTAGACATGGTTTACTATTTTACATTGAAAGAGATGTTGTAAAAACTTATTATGGCTTATGTATATGTATAGCGCTTGCTCCTTTTGTTGCTATGTTTTCTGTATTTCAAAAATTATCAGAAATGGATTTATATTAAATAAGGGGCGATGTCACCATCCCACTGGTAACAAATACGCATCAAAACTATCAAATGAAGAGGTTCTGGAAATAAGAGAAATTGGAAAGCTTAAGACACAAATGGAAGTCTCTAAAATATTTAATACATCAAGATCGTTAATATCAATGATCTTAAACAGAAGGGTACATTATGACATCATTTAATTTAAACGAAATAACATTAGGACAAATTAAAGAGCTTAGGAACTTATTTAATAGTGCAGATGTAATTAAAGAAGATTGTCCATTTGAAATTGGTGAGAATTACTTAATCAGAACAGTGACATTTACATTGACCGGAAAAATTAAAAGTAAGACAAATCAGTTTTTAGTTTTGAGTGACGCTGATTGGATTGCCGATACGAATCGTTTTCATGATGCTTTAAAAGATAGTGATAAATTTAACGAAGTAGAACCATTTATCAATGACTGCATAGTTTCTAAAGGATCAATTGTAGACGCTACTAAAATTGTAAAATTATATCGGAAACAAAAATGAAAAAAGTTAAAATTATAATAAAAGGAGCTCCTCTTTATGTAACCAAAGATGGAGAATTGTTCAGTTTTGAGCGAACTATTAATAGACTTGGGAATGGAGCGCTTTTAATTAAGTCTAAAATTCTAAAATTATTAAACTAATAAGAAAATTAAAGTAGGTTTAAAATGTTAAAAACTGTTTTTGATAACTGGCTGTCTAGGTCTAGGTCTTGGTCTTTATGAACAAAGAGGGTGATGAGATGACAAGTGTATTTAGTGGTAAAATTAGAAGATGGTATATATGCAAACCAGCTATTCACAATAGACCACACGAAGAAGATAGTATTCAGTTTGTAGAATTTAAACCAACTATTTGCAAGCAGGGTTATGAGTGGATACCTGTAATATCGCTAGATGATTTTCATAAAGAAGTTAATATAAATATTTCAAGATGGGTAGAAGTAGCACAACAACTCGCAGCTCTAGAAGCTGAGAATTGTAAATTGAAAGAGTTGGTGATAGAAGTTGCAAAATCTCCTAACTATATGACTACTTTTGCATGGGCTGAGCTACAAACAAAGGCAAAGGAATTGGTGGGTGATTTATGATTGATCAAATACTGCAAGATAAATATGAAGAATTGGGAAATGCGCACGTTGAAGCAATGGAGAAAATTCATCAACTTCAAGAGCAGTTAAAAGATCTATATCTTAAATTTGGCAAAATTCAAAAGGACATCAATAGAGATGAGCATATAGATGAATTTTGGCTTAAGGATTTATTTCCCCATAGACAAGAAATCGAAAAACTTAGGCAAGATTTGAATGAAGCGGTTGAGATAATTAAGGGATCAAGTGAAATAAAGCTTAAATTTTGCCAAGACAATCAATGGGCTTTAGTACATGATTTAATGAATAAGGAACGTCAATTTCTAGCGAAAGTTAAGAAGGATTAAGATGGAAAATAATTCAATTGGTATAGTCATGGGTGGATACTTAGACGAGAATGGCAAGCTCATGGATAGGACTGAATTAAATCGTAGGATTTATGAAATTCAGCATTTAAATGAGCAACTTAAAGAGCAGTTGAAAGAATGTGAATTTGTATTAAACGAGATTAGCATTTATGCAGATTGCGACGATGTAAATGGAGAAGCTGGAAACCTTGCTCGTCAATTTCTAGCGAAAGTTAAGAAGGAGGATTAATATGATTTTTTTGATACTTTTACCGGTTATTATTTGGATTTTTACCCCATGGACAAACCGTTATTTTTATGGCTCTGCCTTTATTGGAGGTAAAAAATACGGAGACCGTAATCCTTTCAAAGTTCCACTTCGAAAAATTTATCGCCCTCGGAGTATCTCGAACATGGATTATGACATATACGTCATTAAAAAAGTTGACCGATTTAGAAAAGTTATGGAATATATTCTGGTAAACAATGATGACGAACCAGAAGTCACGAAACAACTAAAGGAGCAATCAAATGGCTAAAAAAGAAATGGAATCTAAAAAAGAAGCGAAAAAAGAAATCACTAAAGCTAAAAAAGTAGTAAAAGCGGTTAAAAAAGTAGCAAAAAAAGTAGCAAAAAAGAAATAACCCTGCTATAGATTTAACATTATCGACAGTGCCCTGTTGATGATATTAAGGGATACCAAGAAGCAATTCAAAGTATCCCTTTTTTTGTTTTCCACTATTCCGATTTAACTTCTTCGATCTTTTCTAAGCTGGTTAAAAGTTTAATAGCATCGTAGGAGAATTTACTTGGAACTTCTCCTAGAACTGCCAAAACCTTATTTAATTGCTCTTCTGAAATCTTAAACATCGACTGCCTCCTGGAATGCTTCTAAAGTTTTTAATTTGTCATAACAATTTGATAGCACAATCCCCATAGATTGATCAAGGGGGACGATGAAGTTATGAACCGATATGCAGCTCTTTCCTTCTGTTTCTCTGGTTACTTGATCTTTCCATAGCTCGACATTGATAATGCCCTCATTTGACCCGTTGGCTATCTCAAAGCTCTCGACTCGCCAATAATCTGCTACTACTCCATTATCAAATTCTATTTGTTTCTTTAAAGCCATTTTATACCTCTAGTTATTATAGTAAGGAAGTTTGTAAGTTGTTCCGCCAATTACGACTTGTAAGTATCCAACCGGAGCCACTGGCAATGTTGATGCCGCCCCTGTTGCCCCAACCGTTGTAGCTGTGTTAGTTGTTGGCATTGATATTAAGGCAGTGTTTGAAACACTAAATTGCGATGTCCCTCCGACTTGCAAATCAATAAGCTTTTGCGCTCCAGATCCAATAGAAGTCTGTGTTCGGTTTACCAGCAAATCAGTATTGGCAGAACTTGAAGTTACTTCGTTGTAAATTGGCGTGATTGAAACGCCATAAACCTGACCAGACGTAGGTGAGAAAGTTACACCAGAGCAAAGAGCTACCCCCGTTCCCGATGTAGTATAGGTTGATCTTGGTTTTAAGTTGATTGCAGTATTTGTCGAAACTGCAGTGTATCCACTTGCCGCAAAGACGTTACCGTTGTTATCGACTTGAAAAAGAGGTATATGTGTACCTGTGCCATTGGCTGCGGAGTTAATCCCAGCATTAAGTAAAAAACTCCCACCTGATCCTGTCG
>CAIQNQ010000251.1 GCA_903873165.1 uncultured Methylococcaceae bacterium
GCGGTCGCAATACTTGAAATGACTGCATTAAATGAAAATTTTTGTTTGGCTTCTGTAGTGGCTTTTGTATTAATAGCGGCTTTCCTGTCGTCATTCGAAATTACTTTAAGTTTAGCAGGGTTTTAAATTGGGAATTGCTGCGAATGATTAATCTGTGTTTTTATCGGCAGAGTAGTGGTAGCATTAGCCAGTTTTTAGTAATTGTTTTATGGCTTAGTCATAAGGTGGCCATATTCGCTGATGCACAACCAAGTATTAGAACTCAGGAAATAAGATGAAATCCCCTATTCATATCGCCGTATCGGGTGCCGCTGGACAAATTAGTTATTCTTTGTTATTTCGTTTGGCAGCAGGCGCATTATTGGGGCCTGATCAACCTATCATCTTATATTTACTAGAAATTACTCCAGCACTGCCGGCATTAGAAGGTGTGGTGATGGAATTAAAGGATTGTGTAAATCCGGTATTACATGGAATAGTAGTGACTGATGATCCTAGGGTTGCTTTTAAAAATGCGGATTACGTATTTCTAGTGGGTGCAAGACCCAGAGGCCCTGGCATGGAACGCAAAGATTTATTAGCGGTTAATGCCGAAATCTTTGCTGCACAGGGTAAGGCTTTAAATGACGTGGCAAGTCGAGATGTAAAAGTGTTAGTCACTGGGAACCCTGCCAATACAAATGCTTTAATTGCCTTAAAGAATGCCCCTAATTTAAAACCAGCCAACTTTTCTGCAATGAGTCGTTTAGACCATAATCGAGCCATTAATCAGTTAGCTGAAAAATGCAATGTATTATGCACGGACGTAAAAAACGTCATTATTTGGGGTAATCACTCGCCTACGCAATACCCTGATATTAATCATGCAAAAGTTAAAGACCAAGCGGCTTTGTCTTTAGTAGAAAAAAGTTGGTTTATTAATGATTTTATTCCAACCATTCAACAACGAGGCGCAGTGGTCATTAAGGTTAGGGGGCTTTCAAGTGCCGCTTCTGCTGCAAAAGCAGCGGTTGATCAAATGAGCAACTGGGCAAAAGGTACTAAAGCAGGTGAGTGGGTGAGTATGAGTGTGCTTTCCGATGGTAGTTATGGTATTACAGAGGATCTGATGTTCTCATTTCCGGTGACCGTTATTGACGGAAAAGTGAGTATCGTGCAAGGGCTGATAATAGATGAGTTTAGTCGTGAAAGAATCCAACTTTCAGAGGCCGAATTAAAAGAAGAAAAAGCGGCCGTGCTGCACTTAATGTAACAGCGCCAGTTTAAACAACCCGGTCTTCAGGTTCTGCACCTGCAAAAAACGCTGAGATATTAGCTAATACTCTATTTCCCATGGCAAGGCGAGTTTCTTCTGTTGCGCTGCCAAGATGTGGCAATAATGACACATTATTTAATTCTAAAAATTCTGGGTTTAAGTGTGGTTCGCCTTCATAAACATCTAAACCTGCGCCAGCAATCCAGCCAGATTTTAAGGCGGTAATTAATGCCTTGCTATCCACCACATCACCTCTAGCAGTATTGATCAAGTGTGCAGAAGGATGCATTAATTTTAAACGGGCTTCGTTAATTAAATGTCGAGTTGCCTCTCCTCCTGGACAATGTAAAGACACAAAATGAGCTTCAGATAGAACATCTTCTACGGTTGCACAACGGGTAGCTTGCAAATTGTCGATAATCGCTTGATCAGGTTGTGAGGGCGAAAAGAAGATGATCTTCATGCCGAAACCATGATGAGCTTTTTTTGCCATCGCTTGCGCAATGCGCCCAAAGCCAATTAGACCCAGAGTTTTACCCGTCACTTTTTGACCAATCAGTTGCGTGGGTTTCCAGCCTAACCATTTTTGTTGCAGGATAAGGCGTTCACCTTCAGACGCGCGGCGAGCTGACATTAACAATAACAGCATAGCGATATCCGCTGTGCAGTCGGTTAAAACATGGGGGGTGTTAGTGACTACTAAACCTTGAGCTTTCGCTGTATTGATATCGATATTGTTATAACCCACCCCAAAGTTGCCAATAATTTTGACGCGTTTATTTTCAACACTTAAAACATCTGCTGTGAGTGCATCGGTTACCGTAGGTAATAAGGCATCGGCTGTTTGTAACGCTAGTTTTAGTTCTTCCGCTGATAAGGGAATGTCTGATTCGTTGAGCTGAACATCGTAAAGCGCTTTTAGTTGTGCTTCAACTTCAGCTGGCCATTTACGAGTGACGATAACTTTGGGTTTGCTCATAATCAGTCCTCAATAGAAACTAGGTTAATTTATTCTAGGTAATGCAAAGCGAGGGGGGTATCTAATAAAATCTTCCCCCCTCTTTGTTAAAGAGAGGGGTTAAATAATTACACTGACTTATTATAGATTTTATTTAGCAGTAGAACGGTAATATTCGATAGCTGCTGCCACACCACTACCGGCTTTAATATCAAAGCCATTATCCAGTAATGCCATTTCAACGCCAGCAATAGCGCCTAACATAGAAACATCGTTCATATCTCCAACATGACCAATACGGAAAGCTTTACCCATAAGTTCAGATAAGCCACCGCCTAAAGAAATATTGTATTTGTTAAATGCAGTGCTAATAACATCACGCGCATCTTTGTCTTCTGGCACCATAACAGCCGTCACCGTGTCAGATTCGAAGCCAGGTTGAGCACAAATCTTTAAACCCCATGCCGCAACCGCTTTACGAGTGCCTTCCGCT
Organism: uncultured Methylococcaceae bacterium; assembly: GCA_903873165.1. GTDB lineage: Bacteria > Pseudomonadota > Gammaproteobacteria > Methylococcales > Methylomonadaceae > Methylobacter_C. The sequence continues at coordinate 2,707 of CAIQNQ010000251.1, forward strand.
AAACGGAAGTGACGAGCGTAAACATTTTCTAGGCCTTCTTCCAACAACATATCTAACGCTTTACGTAAACCGTACAAGATAGGTAAGGCGGGTGTATAAGGCGTATAGCCATCTTTGTTCGTGTTGATTTGATCTTTTAAATCTAAAAAGCAACGTGGGAAAGTCGCTGTTTCTGTGGCTTTCAAGGCTTTTTGACTAAAAGCCATAAATGCACCACCTGCTGGCATCATGAAGCCCTTTTGAGAGCCACTGATGGCGCCATCAACGCCCCATTCATCCATTTTAAATTCAAGGCTGGCGATAGAGCTTACGCCGTCAACAAATAACAGTGCAGGATGGTTACTGGCATCCATTGCTTTACGAACGCCAGCTATATCACTGGTTACGCCAGTCGCTGTTTCGTTGTGAGTCGCTAAAACCGCTTTAATTTCGTGTTCAGTATCTTCTTTTAAACGGGCTTCTAGTTTATCTAGGGGAATGCCTTTGCCCCAAGTTTCTTGATGAATTTCTACATCAAGACCTAAACGTTTACCCATTTCAGCCCATAAATGACTAAATTGACCAAAACGATAAATGAGGACTTTATCACCAGGGTTTAGTGTATTGGTTAAAGCAATTTCCCAGCCGGCAGTGCCTGTTGCAGGAAAAATAAATGCTTGACCATCTTCAGTTCTGAAGATTTTTTTTAAGTCTTGTAAAAGAGGAGTTAACAGTTTTGGAAATACAGGAGAGCGATGATCTTCCATCGTAACGTGCATCGCATTTAAAATTTCGTTAGGCACGTTAGTCGGGCCTGGAATATAAAGGTGGTTACGACCTGCCATAGGTTAGCCTCTTAAGTAGTAGTTGGATGATGGAATCTAGCTCTGGAAATTATGCTAAATACCCAAAAAACTGGCAATAATGACATAGGCATTAGCAATCAGCAAGATTTGATTAAAAAATTATGCCAAAAGTATACGTTAAAAATTGACTTTAAGCGCGTGAAAAGTAGAATGGGCGATTTATTTGTTTATCGCAATAACACATACACTACTGCAATTAGGAATTTATCAATGAGTCACACTTTATATACAGCGTCAGTTCAACGTGTTCAACGTTGTGAGTTAGCCGTTCCGGGTTCAAGTCCGGAGATGTTTGAAAAGGCGATGAAGAGTGGTGCTGACTTTATTTTTCTTGATTTAGAAGATGCCGTTGCACCTGATGACAAGTTACGCGCCAGAAAAAATATTATCGAAGCGATCAATGATTTGGATTGGAAAGGCTATGGTGTAACCGTCTCTGTTCGTATCAATGGTTTAGATACTCAGTATATGGTAAGGGATATTGTTGATTTAGTAGAACAAGCGGGTGCGAAAATCGACACTATTTTGATTCCAAAAGTGGGTGTTTATTCTGATGTTTATATGGTTGAAGCCATGTTAAACCAATTGGAAACACAACAAGGTTTAAAAAATAAAATTGGTATTGAAGCGTTAATCGAAACAGCCTTAGGGATGGCTAATGTTGAAGATATCGCCCGAAATGGCGCTTCGGGTCGATTGGAAGCCTTGCATTTTGGGGTAGCTGATTATGCGGCAAGTAACCGCGCCAGAACCACTAACATAGGCGGGTTAAATCCTGATTATCCAGGTGATCAATGGCATGCGGCGATTAGTCGTATGACAGTAGCTTGTCGCGCATTTGGCTTACGTCCCATTGACGGCCCATTTGGAGACTTTAAAGATCCTGAAGGTTTTAAATTAGCGGCAAAACGGGCTGCTGCATTGGGTTGTGAAGGTAAATGGGCAATTCATCCGTCACAAGTTGAATTAGCGAATGAAGTCTTTACGCCACCAGCGGCTGAAGTTGAAAAAGCCAAACGTATTTTAGTCGCCTTACAAGAAGCTGCAGCGCAAGGTAAAGGTGCAGCCGCTTTAGATGGTCGCTTAATTGACGCGGCTTCAGAAAAGATGGCTAACAATGTGGTTAAGGCCGCAGAAGCAATTGCTGCAAAAACTAAATAGTAGGCGCTAAGATTTAAAATAATCGGGTTTTAAGTTTTAGAGCCTTTCATCTAAATACACATTATAGAAGAGAGATGCTGTGGATATTCATGAGTATCAAGCGAAAGATATTTTAAGTGGTTATGGTCTTAAAATCGCCGAAGGTGGTTTGGCCTATAGTTCTGAAGATGCTGTACAACGGGCTAGAGAAATTGGCGGTCATGTATGGGCAGTTAAAGCGCAAATTCATTCAGGTGCGCGAGGTAAAGCGGGTGGTATCAAGATTTGTAAAACCCATGATGAAGTGCAAGCAGCAGCGGATGCTTTATTGGGTAAAAGATTAGTCACTCATCAAACTGGCGCGGCGGGTAAAGTCTGTTCGCGTTTGTATGTTGAAGCCGGCACCGATATAGTTAAAGAATTGTATTTCTGCTTCTTAGTGGATCGCAGTTCAGAACGTATCGTAATGGTGGGATCTGCTCAAGGCGGTATGGACATCGAGGAACTTGCAATTACCGATCCTGATGCGATTACCAAAATCTATATCGAACCTGCAGTGGGTTTACAAGATTATCAAGCGCGTGAAATGGCTTTTGCTTTAGGCTTAGATCCTGAGATGATGAGTCATGCCGTAAAAACCATCAAAGGTTGTTACAAGGCTTTACGTGAATTAGATGTCAGTATGATTGAGATTAATCCATTAGTCGTCACTAGCCGTAATGAATTAGTCGCTTTAGACGCTAAGATGGGTTTTGATGACAATGCCTTATTTAGACAACTGAAGATTTCTGAATTACGTGATAAAACGCAAGAAGATCCACGTGAAATGGCAGCGGCCGATCGGGGTTTAAGTTATGTCGGTTTAGATGGTGATATTGGTTGTATGATCAATGGCGCTGGTTTAGCGATGGCGACTATGGATATGATTAAATTAGCAGGTGGCGAACCGGCTAACTTCTTGGACGTAGGCGGTGGTGCTTCTGCTGAGCGTACTGAAAAGGCTTTCCGTTTAGTATTGGCTGATAAAGGTGTTAAAGCCATGTTGGTTAATATTTTTGCGGGTATTAATCGTTGTGATTGGATCGCCGAAGGTGTGGTACAAGCAGTTAGAAAAATTGACATGAAAGTGCCGTTAATTGTGCGTTTGTCAGGGACTAACGTAGAAGAAGGTCAACGCATTATTAGAGAAAGTGGTTTACCCATTATTACGGCAGAAACGTTAGCCGAAGCCGCAGAAAAAGCAGTGCAAGCGCGTAATGAAGTAGTGGCAAAAGAAGCGGCTGGAGAGATTTAAATGGCAATTTTTATTAATGAAACAACCCGTATTATTGTGCAAGGCTTTACGGGAAAAATTGGTAGTTTTCATGCCCAAGACATGATTAATTACGGTTCAAAAGTAGTGGGCGGGGTAAC
>CAIQNQ010000252.1 GCA_903873165.1 uncultured Methylococcaceae bacterium
CCAGCGACAGTACAAACTAAGCGGGGTGCGTTAAAACTACCAATTAACTAAATGATTGGTTTTTACTATTAAAATAAAACGGATTAAATTTAATGAAACACAAGAAATTTCTGGGACTTGTGTCACTAGTAGCCGTGCTATTCGGTGGCATAATGACTTACACAACCCTAAATTCATCCAGCGAGGATAAAGAACTCGTTTTAGGTCATGGTAATTTAGATGCTTTGCAAGGCGTTTTTGCAGATTGGCAAAAAAATTATGAAGCAAAAGGTGGTAGCCCGACTAACTTACATTTAGCAATGGCATACTCTAAAGCCTTTTCTACTAATGCCTCTAAAGCAAAAGGTTATGTAGAACTAGATTTAATGACTGGCCAAGTGTCAGTTAAGGTTAAAGATTTAGATAATCAAACTTACGATGTTTGGTTAGTTGATAACCGTGATGGTGACAACCGCACAGTTAAACCAGAAACTGGTGATGGCTTTTACCGCTTAGGCTCTTTAAGTAAAGGTAATGTGCTTGCAAAATTAAATACTCAAATCAATCGTGAAGACCTTGATGACTTTAAGATTGATATGGTTGTGGTTACACCAACCGATACGCAACCCGATCAAGCCGTAGTTATTGCGGGTGCTCCAGATTTATTACAAACACTTTATTACAGTAATAAACCTTGGGCGCAAGCCAATGTTGGTAATATTCAAGCACCCATCAGCCCTAAATCGACTTTTGATTTTTTATTACCTACCTTAGCCAATGCAAGCAGTCCAGCGGATCAAGCTGATTTAGCCGCTGTCATGGGCACTCAAATTGCTGAAGGTCGTAGACTTTTTATTAACGAAACCTTTAATGGTAATGGCAGAACCTGTTCTACTTGTCATCGTTTAGATAACAACCACACCATTGATCCTAAATACATCGCCACCTTACCTCCGACTGACCCTTTATTTGTAGCTGAAACTAATCCAGCTTTAATTAATTTAGAAAAGCCTGATTTAATGCGCAAACTGGGTTTAATCTTAACCAACGTGGATGGCTTTGATCGCCCAGCTATTATGCGAGCGGTGCCACATACTTTAGGCTTGGCTAAATCAATGACTACTGAGAAAGTGATCAATCCAGGTTTTGGAAACGGTGATGCTTTTGATGCTTTAGATGAAACCTTTGCTAATGCTTTAGGTTGGTCAGGTGATGGTTCTACCGGCACAGGTTCTTTACGTGAATTTGCTATTGGTGCCATCGAACAACATTTTCCTAAAACGCTAAACCGCGTCTCAGGCACAGATTTTAGGTATCCAACTGATGCAGAATTAAATGCCATTCAAGCCTATTTGCTCTCTCTTGGTCGTAGCCAAGAGGTGACTTTAGCTAAAATGACTTTTAATTCACCTATCGTGCAACGCGGTAAAGTCTTATTTGATGTAAAAAACAACCCTAAAGTTAATAACGTACCTGTCTTAGGTACTTCAGCTAACTGCAACGGTTGCCACAGTAACGCGGGTGCTATAAGTTCTACTACCGGCGGTAATCCAACACGTAATACGGGTATTGAGGCAATGAAAGATCAACCCGCTTTATTATTAGACCCTAGCCTAGCAATGGATGGCGGCATAGGTACTGTTGATATTCATGGCTATTGTACTGATGCCGACCCAACTACCATTTGTAGTTATGGTGAAGAGCGTTTTAATGCACCTAGCTTAATTGAAGCTGCGGATACTGCACCGTTCTTCCACAATAACAGTGTCAACACCATTGAAGAAGCTGTTGCATTTTATAACACCCCAGAATTTAATTTATCACCTGGACATTTAACCTCTTCGGGCGCTGATAGAAGCATGCAAATCAGTTCTTCTCAAGTGGTGGCAGTAGCTCAGTTTTTACGTGCTATTAATGCCTTAGAAAACATAAGAAACTCTAATGCTTTACTTGATCAAGCTAAATTGTTAAATGGTGTTAATGGTCAAGAGTTAACTAAGTTAGCGATGGCGGATACTCAAGATGCAATCGAAGTGTTATCAGAAGGTCAATTAATTACCTACCCAGAGGCTATTAGTAACCTTAAAGCCGCTTATAAATGGGAGACAGCTGCGTCTTTATTACAGATCACTGGGGCACGTAATGTCATGTTAAACAAAGCAAAATCTTTAAAACTGCAAGCTGATGCGTTGATTGTAACGCGTGTACCCTAAACGTTTTAATGTCTAAATTTATCAGGGTATGTGCAATGCATATCCTGATATCTAGACTTATTGATACTGCTCTTTAAAAGCGTCAATAAATTGCGTCAACTCGTCTATAGGCAGATGATTTATTCCTGCCGCACTTTTTCGCCCCCCACCTGTTTTAAATAAGCCACACAATTCATCTGCACCTTGCTTAGTAGCCAATGGTGCTCTAACACTTACTTGATAAGCACCGCATGGATTATAGGTGAGTACAGCATGAGCCCGCTGAGGATTTAAATTGGCTAAGTCATTACCCATTACCCCATTAATACGTCTTGCCCAAGCCTCATCCGGCAACAGATACACACCAATTTTATCATCTTGATATTCTGGCTTAATACTTTGGGCAATTTGAAAGTCTGCGGCATACCCCGCTTGTAATTCCCCAAATATATCCGCTTTAGCAAGCAGAAAATCCAAAGGCGAGGCAAACTGAACCAAGTGTTGATAAAGCGTGTCTGGCGCAACATGCAAATCGGCTACACTGTGTCCATAAGCGTTATAGTTAATGCAAATACCTAACTGTTTTAACTGCTCAAATTGCGCCGCCGTTATATCTACCCTTTTTGCCAACTGCTCAGCCTGTAGCAATAAATTATCACCACATGCCGCCACAACTGCCCAAGCCCTATATTGACCCTTTAGATATTCATCGACAAGTAAGCTCGTACAGGTAGTGGGTTCGGTGTTAATTATAGTTTTTAAATGAGGATGTTGAGGCACAACACCAGCTTCATGATGATCCACATATAAAACACGCGCACCCTGCTGCAAAATAGAGACTAAACCACTATAATTTTTTTTAAGCGATATATCTAAAACAGTTACAACATCGTGCTCGGTAACACTTAAATTATCTAAAAGCTGAATGTCTCTTTTAACACCTGTTACTAAAGTAGAAACCTGAGGATTTGCCAAACGCAATTGCACTAAAGCACATAAGCCATCCGCGTCACCATTAAAAACATCAATATACATAACCCTCCCTTAGTAGGCATTATCATGAGCGCTAAAAAACAACTCGTGACCTTCTACAAAATACATGTGTTTTAAAATCTGTAAATTTCAACTCAAATATACACCTTATATATTAAACCGCGGATTCAACCGGTGATGGATTGTTACTTGCGGAAAGCCGAAATTAATAGTATTGCTGTGGAGTGCGATATATCAATAGTGGCGAATTCAAAACTGTGTGATATGACGCAGTTTTATGACGGAACTGTGTCATATCACACAGTTTTATGAATCGTAATACATTGACTGTGATTTTGATTAAATAGCCATAAAAATTCATTAAAGTAGACTAAAAATATTAAGTATTTTAATTCAATTGGTTAGGGGGCTTGTATTGTTAAGGTTTGGTATTTTTAGTAGGAAAAAATTAAGTTGGCATAGCGTATGCTTTAAGTCTTATTAAATCTGCAAAGATAATAAACGGCACTTTATATACCTTAAGTATAAGTGCGATGGCTTTAACTTTTATTTAAATATACTCATTATGTCTAATTGTAATATTCTCGTTATTGAAACTGATGAAGCTGTTAGAGAAATGCTGGTCTTAGTACTAGAGCAAGCTAACTTTGTACCCAAAGCCGTGGATCATGTCTTACATGCGCAAACATTACTGGATAACAAATCCTATGATTTAATTTTATTGGATTGGCGTTTTAATGGCGGTGCTGGGGTTGAATGGGCCATGCGTTTAAAAAAAGACCCTATTTATAAAGAGATACCGATCGTTTATTTAATCGCTAGAGGTGAAGAAGATTTTATCATTAATAGTTTAGATGTAGGCGCAGATGACTATATTACTAAGCCCTTCTCTCCTAAAGAATTAGTCGCTCGATTACGCGTAACATTATTGAGACGCGGCAAAAATCAACAATTATCTCAGGTCAAATTAGGTGACATTATCCTTGATACGGAGCAGCATCGCTTTTGTATTGGTGATCAATGGTTAGATGTAGGTCCGACACGCTTTAAAATCATGCATTTTTTTATGACTCACCCTGATAAGGTCTATACCCGTGATCAATTATTGGATCATATCTGGGGGCGCAGAATTTATGTGGAAGAACGTACGGTAGATGTACATATTCGTCGCCTAAGAAAATCACTTGATGAAATCGGTCGAGCTGATTTAGTTCAGACCGTTCGCGGTCAAGGCTATCGATTCTCTGTAGTCGCTTAACACGTTTTAAATGTTTTATCCCCTCCTATAGATAGATGTACCACAAGTACTCAGTTCTATAACCTTCCGGGTAAGCAAGCATCCCTTCGCTCTTGGCTTGTTTACCCTTTTTTTATTGAGATCATGTAACCGACTCTCCTAAGGATTAAAAAATTATTTACCTTGTGCTTTATAAGGATAAGCTTTATAGTCCTAGCACGAACTAGCACAATCCTTAGCTGACTTGTTCTCGCCTTTTAAATATCTGATTAAAGACCACCCTAACTCGCAGCGTTACTTTACAGACTTGCTGTACTGCCGCAAAGTTTAGAAAAACAAATGCCAGTACTCGACAGACTACTTAACTTATTTACTAAAGTGCCTAAAGTTTCTTTTTAAGTGCTTAAAAATGATGACTGTTGATTTATTAGGCCGATCCAGTGTTTGATTGAGTCAGTGAGACACTTAATCGGGTATTTGACGCGCTTAAAATAGAAGGTCTAGTTGTTAAACAGCACACTGCTTATGAGTGGCGGGTAGTTGAAGCACTTAAACTATTGGGCTTAGCACGCTAACTTGTTTTTTTACCAGTGAATAATTAATTCCCATGCAAAGTACTCTAAACGCTTTGCACCCTACCTGAAAGTCCATTCCGAAAGGAGTACTACCTTATGACAACGACCTCTTATATGCCCGTAAATGATAGTGGCAAAGCGGATTTACTTGAGCATCTTAGTAAGGCTTTGCTGCCCTACAGCACCTTATTAAATATTGCGGCAGAAGATATGACCTCATTGACTGCAGATGCGGTGTGTTTTAGATATGCCTTGCATAGTGCGGGGGACATGCAAGCCTATTCCCAAAACTGGACAGCCTTTAAAAATCAACTTCGTGAGGGGTCGGGCAATAGTGCCAGTTGGCCTGTGCCACCGGTTTTAGTAACACCCATTCCTCCAGCCGTTAAACCTGGAGTCATTACTCGATTGTCGAGTTTGGCTGCGCAAATTAAAACCCATAAAAATTATACGATCGCAATCGGTAAAGACTTATGGCTGATTGGTGCAGAAGTTATTATTGATCCCGTGTCTTGGAAGCCCATTATTAGTGTGCAGTTTCAAGCCGGTCATCCGATAGTGCAATGGACTAAAGGTCAAGCTTCAGCCATAGAGATTTGGGTAGATCGTAATGATACTAAAGGCTTTGGTCTTATGACGATTAATACCGAGCCTAATACTCAAGATATGTTTGTCTTACCAGAAACGGGTACGAGTGAAATGTGGCGCTATAAAGCGATTTATTTACTCCATGATGTGCAAGTCGGTCAGTGGAGTGATGTGATTAGTGTTTCTGTGGGCGGCTAGTTTTAAAAAATATTGAAGTTGTGGCATATACCACACTTGGGTAAACAAGCTCTGTGTTTGTTTACCCTTTTTTTTGCCCAAAATTTCTCATTAGTTCACATTATTTTAAATTTAAGGCTTTAAAAACTGTGTCATATGACACAGTTTTTTTATAAAAGTGTGTCATATGACACAGTTTTGAAAAAGAAAGATGAATAGCATAATAAAATAATATAATAAAACAATTGCTTGTGGTTAGTGGCTCAAAAATTGCATTTATATCTATAAATATCATGTTGATGCATAAATTTTAATCATTAAATAAAAATAACGAGGTATAAGCAATGAGATATAAATTAAACAAAATACTTTACGGTAGCACATTCGCATTATTAGCTTTAAGCCAACAAGCACAAGCGCATATTGAGTATTACGACCTTAACCAAGGTGCCCAGGTGAGTGATTTAACAGCAGCAGGTAAAACGGCTTCAACTACGCAATATGGAGCAAATCCAGTTGTTACTGGAGGTGGGGTAAGTGGTGCCACAAACACTAGTTCCGATCGACCTCTTAACAATACTGCGCTATGGAATGCGGGCAATCAGAACTATACAGGAGTTGGTAGTTTCAGTAATGCAGCAATCAATACCGCCAGTCAAACGTTTACCGGCAATCAGTTTTACAACTCGAATACTGTTCAGGTAAATGACGTCACTGATTTTGGCTGGGGTGCAGGTACTCAGTCAACTTTGGGAGACACTCATAAGGTAGATTTTTTCAACTTTCGTTTAACCACGCCAGAGACAGTCACCCTGACCTGGAATGTGGGTGATTCAAGCGCGTATTACGATAGTGCTTTTACCCTCTATAACGGCGTTGCCAGTTATCAGGCTCATGATGATGCTAGTGATGCACGAAATCCAAAAGCTGGAGTACCCCCACATCAAGTCCAGAATGCGTTTGATACCGGCTTGGTGACGGATGCTCAGGGTAACACGGCTAGTTACCGAAATACTCTAACAAATACTACGGCCTATACAGGTCAATTTGATGCCTTACATAGTTGGGGTGATGGTAATGTGGCGGGCAACTGGAGTACTGTGGGGTTTAATACGGCTGTACATGTATTGCGTGGAACTGTTGGCTCTGATGGTTATTCGCTGAATGCGGCTGATACCTTGCAGACTTTGGTTATCACCCTGGGTGCTGGCAATTATACGGTTGCCGCTTCTGGTGCTTTAGGCGCACCTGGCTCGCAGGCTTCATTCGGGTCAACTGGTCTGACGGGCACCTTAACCTTTAATGCCGCAAGTGTTACTGCAGTGCCAGTACCTGCCGCCATTTGGATGTTCTTAACGGGTTTTATAGGTGTGCTGGGTTTAAATCGACGTAAAAGCAATCTATGATTTAGTTTATAGCATAGTCTATTTACAAAATACCGTTAAAATCAATGTAACCATTAAAAAAGGACAAGCAAGGATTTCTCTTGCTTGTCCTTTTTTGCTTAAGAAGTGATTGTAAAAGTGTGTCATATGACACACTTTTTATTTAAAGCTGTGTCATATGACACAGTATTTAGAATAAATTGAAATTGGCGTTATTTAAGATATTGATTTTAAATTAAAAGTATTGTTTGGCACAGGATATGCTTTATTGGTTTTGCTTCTCCGTTTGGCGTTGCTATTTATTTAACAATTAATAATTAGAGGTTTTTTATGAAAAAACATGTTATCAAAGGGCTATTGATTTCTTCAGTAGTTGCTGTTTCTGGGCAGGCATCTGCTCACGTTTCTTATACTCCAGCGCTGATCGATCAGTTAGGTGATGCAACAAGCTTGTTGCATTTAGCAGCATCTAATCGGACTGCAGTTGCCACTCAGAATCTTACTGCAACAAGTAACGCAGGTTTTGCAGAATCTCATAATGCGACTTATTGGGGTAACTCTCATGACAGTAAATTTCAGTGGTTCAGTTTATCGGCTCCTGCTACTATCTCATTTAGCCTAACAGGGAATGCTATTAACGCCGTTGGCACTACTCCCGTGCCTGCTGGAACTGCGAATCAAATTATTAACCCAGTGACTGGTGTAGCTTCTACCGCTGACACTTTTCAGCCAGGTTTTAATCTGTACTCAGGTGTAGTGCCTTATCTATCACATGAAGGTGCTTATCAGGCTTCTAATACTGGTTTTGCTCCGTGGAGTTCATGGGCTTGGGAAGCGTTGCCAACTTCGCAAGGTGGAGCGGGTGGAACTGCTAACTCTTCAGGTAATCCAATTGTTGACACAACATACACAGTGGGTTCAGGCAGTCTAAATGGCTTTGCAAATGGTACAGTCATTACTGGCCCCACTAGTGCAGCATTCGGTGGGCCAGGTCACATGGGTGTAATAGGATCAAATAGCGGTTTGATCCCAGGTGATACTGTGACTATGTCTGATAACCAAGCTCAGACTACTTTTGCTGATGGTAGTGCATTAACAAATCACACAGGAACTTTGACCTTGGTTGCTGATGCGGCCGTTAATGATGACGGTAGTTTAAGAACTGATGGTGCGGCTGGCACATCAATAACTGCATCTTCTACTGGAAAAAACAACCTCACCACAACATTGACTTTACCTGCAGGGGTTTATACGCTACAAGTAGCGGGTAATAATCAAGCTGATTACACTGCTCTTTTAGCAGATGCGATATTGACTGGCATGGGCGGTTCAGAAGGTTATCAAACTAACTCAGCAGGCTTGTATATCCGACCTAACTCCAATTTGGCCTATTACGATACTGCATCTAGTACCTTTACTAATACAGCGTCTGGCACCACACAAGCTAACTCTGTTTATACGGGTCCTTTAGGAACTCCAGTTGCTGGCTTTATCGTAGCGGCTTCTCCTGGTCATACTTACAATGGTACTGGTCTTGATACGACTGCTGGATCAGCTTATCAAAATTCATGGGTTGCTGTAGAAAATTATGCTAAAACCTATGACCGTTTTGCAAGACCATATACAATTGCTTTAAATAGCGTGACGCCAAGTGCAGTGCCTGTTCCTGCTGCAGTATGGCTATTTTTGAGTGGATTTATGGGCTTACTAGGGTTTTCTAAACATAGAAATCGTCGTGTAGCATAAGTTTTAATTATTAATCTTGAGTAGGCAAAATCCCAGCAATGATGAATTGTGTCGGGATTTTGCATCTGCTAAACAAATTATCAGACTTTACTAAAATGAGACAATTACTTAAAAAAACATTGCAAGGCGCATTACTAACGGGTGTTGCACTGTCTAGCCAGGCACATGTAGGTAATATTCAGTTAACGGATGGTTCGCCGCTGACTGCCAGCGGCTTTACCAATTACGGCTGGTTAGCAGGCACGGATGCTTGGTTGGGTGATAGTCATAATCTAGATGGAGCCAATTTTTTTAACTTCACTTTGCCACAAGCAGAATATGTAAACGTCAGTTTTACAAGTGTTTCCGCCGGCTTTGATCCAGCCTTTAGTTTATATAGCGGTACCTTACCAGATCTGAGTCATGACGATGCAGATAATGATCCGTTGGGTAATGGTGCGGTTTCGCCTTCAGACTCGGCACCTTATGATCCTGGTATTGCCGAATTCAAGTTAAATTATTCAACTGGTGCGTATGACGCTAATACGGACTGGAATAAAACTTTTTCTACTATAGTGGACGCTTCCAGTTCCTATATTGATAACAATCTGACTTATCTAGCAGCAAATTATCCCAATGAAACTCCCGCACAATGGTATGCGGCTAATTACACGCCCCACAATGGCTATCGAGATTTGTTAAATTACACTGGAACTGGCGGCATGGCTGCCAATGGTAATCCAGCTAACCTCTATCAAGGGCAATTTGATGCCTTGGGTAATTGGAGCATGGGTAACGCTGATGGTGGTTGGGGTCAGATAAATTACATCGCTCATGCTTACAACATTATTACGCCATTGAATGCTAATGGATTGCCGAACAGTCCTTCTTCCACTAATAGTTATCATACCGGCGCAGAAATATTAAATAACCTATTCTTGCAACCAGGTTCCTACACCATTGCCGCTGGCGGCGCAGGTTGCGATATTATCACCGGTCAGGTCGGTGTGCCATTAGCCTGTAGCTCACCCAGTTATTCTGGTAAGCTATTATACACTACTAGTTTAACGCCATCACCCGTGCCTTTGCCAGCCGTTGTATGGCTGTTCTTAACAGGTTTAATAGGTGTGTTAGGTTTAAATTGTCATAAAAATAAATCTATGTCCTAACTCGGTGCTAAATTTACATACCCATTTTATTTATTAAATCAGATGAATACAACTAAAGTCATCCTGACACTCGTGGTCTCTAGTTTGAGTATAGCTACAAGTCAACAAACCCTTGCGCATTTGCGTAATATTAATTTAACACCCACTTATAGTTCGGGCACCAATTATGATTATCCTACGCTTGGTGCGGGTACATTGGCTTACGATCCGAGTGGTTCGTTGAACAATGGCTATTCGGCACTGGGAGCTAATGCTATTTCTGCAACGACTACCTCACATGCGCTTCCGAGTGCGGCTGATCCTTGTGCATCAGGTGGGCACACGGGATGCTACACTATTAATGATGCCACTCGTTTTGGTTGGTACAACGGCACTCAATCTAATCTGGGAGATACACACATTGTGACCGGTACACCAGATGATGCAATTTTTTACATAGGAGCCGGTGGTTCAATTGTTAATTTAGCTGAAACTCAGTACAGCAATACTGGCGTTAAAACGACGGGTTTAAATCCTGCCTTTACTGTCTACAGCGGTATTGAATACAATCTATCACATGATGGTATGGCAGCGGATCCACTCAATCCTTCTGCGCTTGCTAATGGTTATTTTGTTACCACCGTTTCTCCGACGGATTCAGCACCTAACGACCCAAGTATTCGAAGTGTTTATTTTGATAATGTTGGCAATGTTATTAATAATCCAGACTGGAATAAAACCTTTACGCAAATTCAAGCTAGTGGTGAGGATGCCGGTTATGTAGCCAGTGGACAGGCTTACAACGCCAATGCACTCACTTATTTGGCTACCAACTTTGGCAATCAAACCCCCGCACAATGGTACAGTTCGACTTATGTGCCACACGATGGTTATCGTGATACGTTAAATTACACTCAAATAAGTGGTCTTTTTGATCCAGGCACGCCAAACAAACCCTACCTAGGGCAATTCGACGCCTTTGGTAATTGGACTATTGCCGATTCTACAGGCGCCACTGCTGTGTCAGGCTTGCAATACGTAGCTTCTGCCAGTGACACGCCATGTTCAGGCTCCAACTGCACAGATAGTTTCAGTACTCTTAATGGGGTGCAATATTTAACCCATGGTGCTGGCGGAGTGTCACATACTACAACTGGCTCAGTAGCACTAGCTAATGGTGTTAATAGTGCCGATGAGACCTTACAACTCTATTTGCCCCAAGGTTGGTATACGGTTTGGTTTGGCGGTGAATCTGGGGTTTGCACTTCGGCTAACGGCTCCAGCGGCTGTACTGGTGTAAATGGCGGACTAAGTTCTGGAGCGGGTGCTTCGCGTTTAAATGCTACGTTGACTCTAGATATTACTCCTGCTGCTGTTCCATTACCCGCCTCAGTGTGGTTATTTGGTTCAGCATTAGCAGGTTTTGTAGGTGTTTATCATCGCAAAAAAGTCATAGTCTGACAGACAAGTAAATTAAGGTGACTAGGCAATGATAAAATTGGTGTAGGAATGGTCGTATTGAATTATTTAGCTTCCCGATTTTGAATCGGGTTATGTTTTGCGCTTTAAACTGGAGTTTTTTTAAATGAAGTTCACTTTGTCTGCTCTTCATCAAGTTAATTTGCTGTTCTCGGTCAATCGCTTGGTAATAGGAGCTGCTTTTTGCTGTTTAAGTACATCACCAAATGCAGTGGCTCATCTATATAGTTACGATTTAAATCAAGGTGCGCAAATTTCGGATCTGACAACCTTAGGTAAACAAGCGTCGCAAGCACAATTAGGTGCTGCTACGCTGCAGGATTTACCTTTAGATAATACGGCTTATTGGAATGCTAATTATCAAAATTATAGTGGGGTAGGTACTTTCACTAATGTGAGTTATGGGGTTAATAGTGGTGGTGCAAGTGTCGCTGTTAATGATGTAACTGATTGGGGTTGGGGAGACGGAACCCAAAGTACTTTAGGTGACTCTCATTCTGTTGATTTTTTTAACTTTCGGTTACAGCAAGCTTCGGTTGTCAATATCGATTGGACGGTTAATTCGAGCACTACTTTCGTTAATAGCGGTTTTTCGGTGTATCGAGGCAATGGTGTTTATCAAGGCCACGACGATGTGCTTGCTGATCCATTAAATCCAGTTCAAATTGATAACTCAGGGAATGCTGTGCAAATTCAAAACAGCAAAGATACAGGTACAGTTTACGATGCGCAAGGAAATATCTCACCTTATCGGGATACCGTTAATAATGTTGATAGCTACGTTGGGCAGTTTAACGCGCTGGGTAGTTGGAGTCAGGCCAATGCAGCCGGTAACTGGAGTGCCTTACAATTTGTGCAGGCGGTTGATAACAAACACTCACGCTATGGAACTAATAGTGCCAACTATACTGAATATTTGTCTCTGACACTGGCAGCCGGTGATTATACGATTGCGGCTAGTGGTGCTTTGGTAACCGGCAGTGCTACGCCTAGTAACGCTTCTTTTGGTGTCAGCAACCTTGACGGCCAGTTAAATTTTAGTTATGCACCCGCAGTTGTGCCAGTTCCAGCTGCAGTTTGGATGTTCTTAACAGGTTTTATCGGGGTGTTAGGGTTAAATCGGCATAAAAATAAACTTTATATTAGTTAAATTATGCTTTAGGAATGATGAGAATATTCTGTTTAATTAAAGTCAGCGGGGTTAAGGCCGCTTTTTGAGTTTTTGTCAGTAGGTTTATAAGCCTCTATTATTGTATAGGAAAGTTTTATGTTCAGAATGAGTGTTATAAGTTTAGCTATCTTACAAAAATGTCAGATAGATTTTAAAAATCCCCAATATATTATTTCTCTGAGCGTTCTTGTTGGCTCTCTGAGTTTAAGTCAGCACGTACAAGCGCATATTGAATATTATGATCTTAATCAAGGTGCTCAAATTAGTGATTTAACGGCGACGGGCAAAGCCGCTTCCACCGTTCAATATGGTGCCAATCCAGTTATAACTGGCACAAATTTAAACACGATATCCGATCGAGCTTTAAATGACACTAGTCTTTGGAATGCTTCTAATCAGGTTTATACTGGCGTTGGCCAATTTAAAAATACAAATTTGACGGTTGTAGGTGGCAATGGAAACCCGCAAGTCACTTCTTATACCTCTTTTCAAGACAATATTGTTGATGTTAATGATGTAACAGATTGGGGTTGGGGTGGTGGCACTTGGGGAGGCACTTCACACACATCAAGCACGGGTACCGGATTATTAGAAGATACTCATAAAGTAGATTTTTTTAATTTTCGCTTATTACAAACCAGTAATGTAACGATTACTTGGAATGTTGATGATCGTCAGGGGGATTATATTGACAATGGTTTTAGCTTATATAGAGGAGTTGCTTCTTATCAGGCGCATGATGATGCAACTGATCCTCTAAATCCAAAATCGGGAGTTCCTCCCCATAAAATCCAATCAGTATTGGATGCTAATGTTAACAACTCAGGTTATGGTGTTATAGATGCCCAAGGCAATGCCTCACTTTATCGAGATACCTTAACTAACACTGTTGACTATATAGGTCAGTTTGATGCCTTAAATAATTGGGGAGATGGAAATGCTGCGGGCAATTGGAGTAACCTGGTTTATATCGCCAACGCCCATAGTGCTTTAGCTAATACTAACACGCCTGTACTTATTGCTGCTGGCACGAATGGGTTTTCTACAAATGCTAATGACACACTAGAAACATTGTCTATATCTCTGCCAGCCGGTAATTACACTATTGCAGCTTCTGGGGCATTAGGGTCTGCATTTCAAAATGCTGCTACGAATAATCTAAGCAATTTACATGGTCAATTAACGTTTAAAGCCGTGGCCACTATTCAGAAAAAAGATCAAACCATTACTTTTGGAGCTGCACCAGTTTTAGCAATAAATGCTTCAAGTAATATTTCGGCTGTGGCAAGTTCAGGTTTACCCATTTCTTTTTTAAGTACTACACCTGTTATTTGTAAAGTATCGGGTAGTGTAGTTACTGCGTTAAATGCAGGTATTTGTATTATATCTGCTGATCAACAAGGTAATGCAAATTATAAACCCGCCCCCCAAAAACTATTATCTGTCCAAGTTTCTAAAATATCTCAAGCGATTATACTAAACCCTGCTCCAGCATTAATCGTTAAAGGAACCGGCGTATTAGTGGCAACGGCAAGTTCTGGCTTAGACGTTATTTTTACTAGTACTACGCCTGCGGTTTGTTCAGTTATAAAAACGGTTATAACAGGTATGAGTGCGGGGGTGTGTAATATTGTAGCGACTCAAGGGGGCAATACACATTATAGTCCTGCTACGCAAAAGACAATTTCTATTCAGGTGGCAAAAGGTAACTCTACTATTATTTTTGTGCCTAAAACCTATAACCCGATTGCTTGGGGCGAAAAGTTGACTGTTGTTGCAAATTCAAGCTCGGGGTTAGGCGTTAACTTAACATCACAATCGCTTGGTATTTGCACGATATCAGGTAATGTCGTTACAGGTGTTAGTCCGGGCAATTGTATTATTGCGGCAAATCAGCCCGCAACTACGCAATTTAATGCGGCTTTACAAAAAACAGTTTCTATTGCCATTAATAAGCAGACGCAAACATTGACAGTATCGGGTTTACCTAAACAGCTATTAATTGGTCAAAAGGCCGTATTACAGCCAAAATCCTCTTCTGGACTTATGGTTGCTTTACAGTCAACGACACCTGCAATTTGTAGTATAAGTTCTGGAACAATAAAGGGTGTTGCTGCGGGTACTTGCAAAATTATGTTAAGCCAAGCAGGAACACCTAAGTATTTAGCCGCATCGCTTTTAGCATCCAGCTTAATTAAAAAGTGATGGCGATAAGAGTGTTAAAGTTGTTTTTGGTAGTTAGCGTCATAAGCTGTTTAGGTTGTTCCCCTGTTGCGCCTTGGCAAAGGGGGAATTTAGCAAAAGCTGAAATGGCTATAAACCCAAACCCTAATGTAACTCACATTCGTGAACATGTTTATACCAGTCGAGAAGCCTCACAAGGTGGAGGTTTTAGCGCAGGAGGTGGGTGTGGCTGTAACTAAACGGCCTATTTCTAAATCATTGCTGGCCTTTACCACAGCAGCCTTATGTTTACCCGGAATAAAGGCAAATGCCGGAATGCCAGTGATGAACGCGCAGGGTAATGTCGAGTTTGGACAGTACCAAGAAGGTAATGATAGGATGCAGGTGCAAATCTATCATGCCGATGCTATTGCGCCTTTGTCCAAGAGACTGGAGTTATCTTTTAGTATAGATCGCGATACTTATTCAGGTGCTTCACCTGCGTGGAGTGTGCCCTCTTCTTTGTTATCACAGCCTTTAAGTAAGGGTGGTACAGCAGATGTTATTTCATCTGCATCTTCTATTACTAATCAAAATTTGCAAGACCACATAACGGGATTTTCGGCTTATCAGAATGCGGCGGGATCAATAACGGATAAAGTAGCTGCAGTTTTGAATAGTGCAATTCCAAACGGCGTTACTCCTGTACAAAGCTATCAAAAACAACCCCTAGAAACTAGAACCCAACCGGTGTTTGGTGCTAAATACTATTTCGATAATTCCAGCTTAGGTTTAACGGGCGGCATGTCTAATGAGCCGGATTATATCTCTAATTTTGCGGGTGTTAATTATACCCAAGAGCTAAACAATAAACAGACAACACTAAATTTTGGTTACAACATTGCCGACAATTGGATTTCCAGAAACAAGAGCATGTCTATGTCTCCACCTGGGGTGGGACTGGGGATGACCATGACTGATATGTGTGGTCAAAGTGCAGAGGTTTGTAAAACCACTAGTAATTTAAATGCTAACAGTCTTTATAACGCATTTAATGTAGGCTTTAGCCAAGTAATCAATAAAGATACCTTGTACAAAGCTTCTGTGGATTATACGCATCAGACTGGATTTTTGGATAATGCCTATAAAACTGTGTATGTGCGTGGCTTAATTACTGCCCAAGATTATGTAGATAAGGTGTTTGGTGCGAGTAGTATTAACTGGAATACTTTATCGCCATTGGATTTAGTGGGAGTGGATTTATTCAGAGAAAAGCGACCCAATGAGCGTAATCAATTTAGTATATCCAATGGTATTAATCATTATGTCTCAGCTTTGGATGCATCTGTACATTTTGATTATCGGTTTTATCATGATGATTGGGGTATTGATTCACATACGTTTGATGTCAGTTGGTATCAAAAATTACCGTTTGGGATAACGGCTACGCCTAATGTACGGTATTACTCACAATCATCCGCAGATTTTTTTGCCCCCTATTTCTTAGCACCGCGTGCAGATGGACATTATTCCAGTGATTTTCGCTTAGCTGCATTTGGTGCTGTTAATACGGGACTCACGCTCAATAAAAAATTGGGTAATGCTATTAATTTAGAGGCGGGTGTAGATTATTACATGCACCAAAGTGATTTAACTTTAGGTGGTGGTGGGAGTGGTGCTTATGCGGATTACAATTATTACCTTGCTCATGCCGGTTTAAACGTAGACTTATCAGCGACTGGTAGTATTTTTGCTGATATTGGCGATTCATCAGATGAGCACGCGCATCACCATCATGAACATCAAAATCATTATAAAAGTTTACCCCCAGCTGGGGTGATGTTTGGACACATGATGCAAAAAAGTAATGCCGTTATGGTGGGCTATATGTATATGAATAGCCAGCAATCTGGTGCTATGTTACACGGTAGTCAAGCAGTGAGTGACGCTAGTTTAGCTTATGGCAGTTCAGTGCCAATTTCTCTGCAACAATATAGAAACTTAAATACGGGTGTTACCCCGCAATCGGTATTAACAAATCAACAATTAGCGGGGCTGGATGCTGATGCTTGCCCAGGCTATGCACATGCTGCAGGAAGTATTAGAAATCACAATGCCGTGGATTACGGGTGTTTAGTTAAGCCAACGAGTATGGTGATGGGTATGCATATGTTTGATATTATGTATGCACCCACTGATTGGTTAAATTTAATGCTGATGCCGCAATTGGTCGATATGACGATGAGTATGAGTAATGACTTGCGAACTCCCAATGGACAAGGCCAAACAATGAATGGCTTAGCCGGCATGAATAATGTTGAAATGATGAATGGAACCGATAAAAACTCTATGTATGCTGGGATGAATCATAATGTTTTTGATTTGGGTGATACTATTTTTATGGGCTTATTTAAGCTTTATGATGATGAAAATCACCATGTTCATATTGGTTTGGGAGGCAGTGCGCCTACGGGCAGCGTGTCAGAAGTGCATTATAAGGTAACTTCTGTGACAAAAAGTGGCGACATGATGGGGGCGTCTTATCCCGCTAATATAACTATTTTACAAGACATCGGTATGCAGGCTGGTAGTGGTACCTGGGATTTTAAACCTAATCTAACTTATACCGGTCAAATGCATGACGCTTTTTGGGGTGCGCAATATAACTCAATTAATCGTTTTCAAGATCATAACAAGTCCGGTTATGCTCTGGGGGATATGTTTCAAGCAAGTGCTTGGGCTGGATATTCAGTGTTTAATTGGCTTTCTACAACGGTACGTGGTGTCTATACCCAGCAAAATAGAGTGCGAGGTGATCTTTATCAAATTAATGCTGCAACCGTTTTGGATGGTAGTAATATTAATCAAGTTGGGCATGATACGGTTTCAACCGTTAATTACCCGCAGAATACAGGCGGGCATTATTGGGATATTGGTTTAGGTGTGCGCTTGTCGCCTTCCCAAGGTATTCTAAATGGTCATACCGTCAGTTTTGAATGGTTACAGCCTGTGAGTGATGTGGTGAATGGCTATCAGTTAGAGCGAACAGGGACATTTTCTACCACTTGGACTTATATGTTCTAGTTCTAGTTCTAGTTCTAGTTTTATTTTTTATAACTCTTGTCATTTTTTATGCAAATACAAACCCCTACAAAATATCAACCAACCCTGAGTAAATCATTGCTTTATTTTACTATCACTATTAGTGGTGGTGCTGTCATGATTTTAGAGTTATTGGGTACGCGCATTATTGCACCTTATTACGGGGTGAGTTTATATGTGTGGACCGCGTTGATTTCGGTCACTATGGTGTCTTTAGCACTGGGTTATTATGTGGGCGGTTATTTGGCAGATCGTTTTAAGCGATTTCGCTTAGCTCACGTCATTTTAATTGCGGCTTTAACGACGTTGGTCATTCCTTTTATCAGTGGGTATGTACTTGAGTTGACTAATCCTTTGGGTATTAGAGGGGGGGCATTTGTCAGTGCTTTACTTTTATTTACTATACCTTTGACAGCGTTGGCTATGGTGGGGCCATTTGTTATTAAACTAGCAACTCGTGATATAACGGGGGTTGGACGCATTGTAGGATCTACTTATGCGGTCAGTACAGTCGGCAGTGTTTTAGGTACTTTGCTGCTGGCTTTTTATTTATTACCTTCATTCGGTACACGAGCTATTATTTTTAGTACCAGCATTGTGCTAATGCTCTTAGCTATTTTATTAAGTTTGCGTGATAAGCCGGATGCAAATAATTCTTGGAATACTCTGCCGCTAGTCTTTATAGCCGTTTGTGCCTTTGCAATGAGTGCATCGAGTTTTGCAAGACCCAATCAACCGGCTAAAGATTTTACCGTGTTGCATGCTGAAGAAGGACATTATGGTTGGGTGCGAGTGATTGATGATGAAAAGAAAGGTGCGCGTTTATTAGTATCAGACTCATCGGTTTTAAGTGCTATGGATATTGCGCATGGTCGGAGTTTGTTAGGTTATCAGGCTATCTTGGGTATTGTACCTAGAGTTTTTAGACCGACTACCACGCAAGCATTATTAATAGGCTTGGGTGGTGGGCATGTTGCTCGGGATTTAAAAGCCAAGGGTATTGAAACAGATACCATTGAAATTGATCCGATAGTCGCTGATATGGCGAAAAGGTTTTTTAATTTTACCCCTACTGGTCAATTTATAGTGGGTGATGCCCGTTATGAGATTAAGAGTCTTGATAAACAGTATGATTTTATTATTCATGATTGTTTTACGGGTGGATCAGAACCCACCCACATGTTAACAGTAGAAATGTTGACCCAGTTGCGTAATATGTTAACTCAGCAAGGTGTATTGGCCCTTAATTATGTGGGTTATACTCAAGGTGAAGGCGCAAACGCGGTGACTTCTGTGTATAAAACTTTGGCGACTGTATTGCCGAATATTCGAGTTTTTGTCACTGACAAAGGCGATTTTACTGATTTTATTTTTTTAGCCTCTAAAGGATCTCTGACTTTACAGGCAGGAACTCAGGATAAGGCGACGAATTGGTTACTGGAACATGAGTATACTATGACGGACAAAGATGGCATCGTTATTACGGATGATTTTAATCCTATGGAAAGTATGCAAGTCCGTAAAGCAGAGTCTTACCGTAAAATATTTATGGATAGAATAGCACCAGAGCTTTTGTTTCTTTGACTGATACCGGTACGCCTAATTTAAAACTACGTAATCAAACTTCTATCCCGCAATAGATTTAACACGGCTTGCACGCTATCATCTAGGAGATTGACAGTACCAGCTTTCATGTGGACGGCATTTACAACAGCGATCATCAAGATGAAGTTGAAGAAGGCGTTATTCGCATAACCCAGGGTTATAGTCGTGACCATCGGCCAGATTTGAATCAACTCATTAGCGAACATCAGGCGGGTATACGGCGAAAACACTACAAGATATGGATGATTTTCCGTTGAAAAAGACTATGAAAGTCGTTGCTTTGCACGATTCGCGCATCGTCGAAGTGCTCGGATTCAAAGGAAAAGGACGCCCAGGCAAGGACTGCAAACCCGCCATTATCGGCTATCGCATTGAGGCGGGCGTTGCATCCGTACTCGAAACACGACTCCAAGGTTTTGGGGCAGACATTAGCCTTTCAAAACCTTCACCTTGAGGCGGTTGATCAAGATGATCATGAGTTTGTGGCTCATGTTGGATTGGAAGACATACAAATTACCTCTATTAATCATTCAATTAACCATAGCATAAAATAGATAGCTATTATGTATCTATTTGCAAGCACACTGGTTTTAAAGAGTAGAATGAATCGACTAAATTTTAGTCGCTCATTGGACAATAATAATGAAAACAATACACAAAGCAGCACTACTATTAGTGTTAGCGTCTTTTGGTTCGATAGTTTCTGCAGATGTCACCTTACAAACTAAAGAAGAAGTACAAGGTACGTGGAAATTAGAATCAACCAAGAATTCTTTAACCGATAAACAAGCCATTGAAAGAGAAGATACCTGGGTCTTTAAAGATGGCAAACTTACCATCTTACATATTCCACGCGAAGGCTCTTATTATGATCAAGCCCCCGTACCTTATTCTATAGAAGATGGAAAATTAAAAGTAGCGATCATTGGTAGCAGCCGTTTTGATCTTTTTACAGTCGTCGATATCTCTGATACCAATATGACCTTGAAGGGTAAATACGGCGGATATTCTTATTATGTAAAAAAATAAACTTTAGTACGGTAAACTCTCTTAGAGATTACTTTTTTAAAGTCTTTCAAATCGTTATAATGTTTATTAAGGGTGTTGATTAATCCTGTTAATCCACCCTTTTTATTGGCTCTCCGCTTATTAGCATCCACCTCCCTTAATAATTTTAGGCTACAATTCAACTAAAGATTCACCTTTAAAGATTCACCTTTGAATACCCCCACAGGAGTTAAATTGGTATGACTGTTCAACAATTTTTCGCGACGTTTAATGGAAAACGCACGCTTATTAATTCATCAATCATTTTAGTCAGTTGTTTGATGCTATTAGCTGCTTGTGGCAAAAGTGAATCCCCCAATAGTACTGTAGCGCCACCCAAACCTTCTATAGTCGCCAGCCAACCCGTAGAGAAAGAAATTTTCGAATGGGACGAATACACCGGACGCTTTCAAGCGATGGAGTCAGTAGACATCAGAGCGCGAGTGGCGGGTTATTTGCGAGAAATTAGCTTTAAGGATGGCAGTAAAGTTAAAAAAGGCGATTTATTGTTTGTGGTTGATCCAAGACCTTACATGGCTCAATTGCAACAAAGCAAAGCTGAGCTAGATCGAGCCAAATCCCGTTTTGAATTAGCTAAAAACGATGTTGAACGTGCGCAACGTTTGCTAAAAGAACAAGCGATTTCTGAAGAAGAATACGACACGCGCAGCAAAAATTTAGTGCAAGCCAGTGCTTCAGTAGAGTCAGCCAAAGCCACTGTAGAGTTGGCGCAACTTAATGTCGAATTTACCCACATTCGCGCACCTATTTCGGGACGCATTTCCCGTAAACTCATCACCGAAGGGAACCTGGTGAGTACCGATGCGACCGTATTAGCAACCATTGTATCTGTTGACCCCATTCATGTTTACATTGATGCCGATGAACGTTCGGTATTGAAGTACCGACGCTTAAGTATTGAAGGTAAACGTAAAAGCGCTAGGGACTTTAAAATTCCGGTCGAAATGGCTTTGATAGATGAAAAAGAATATCCTCATCAAGGCTATATTGATTATGTTGCTCCTGAAATCAATCCAGCGACGGGTACCATCCGTGCCCGTGCCGTCTTTGAAAATCCAGATGACTTGTTTGGCGCTGGCATGTTCGCTCGGGTAAGAGTACCAGGCAGCGGTAAATATCAGGCTTTATTAATTAGCGACCGCGCTATTGCCATGGATCAAGGCAAGCAATTTGTCATGGTCGTCAACAAAGACAAACGCGCCGAATATCGGCCTATTCAAACAGGACATAATCATGATGGCCTACGTATTGTTAATGCAGGATTGAGCGTTGATGATTGGGTCATCACCAACGGTTTGCAGTTTGTCCGCCCAGGTGTTGAAGTAGACGTAAAACCTGAACCCATGCAAGCAACAGTGGGTACTCCTAAATGAATTTTGCCTTCTTTTTTATTGATCGCCCACGTTTTGCTATTGTCCTATCGATCATCATTGTTTTGGTGGGTGGCATTGCCATGTTTGGACTGCCGATTGCCCAATACCCTGAAGTCACACCGCCCACTATCGTTGTATCTGCTAATTATCCAGGAGCAAACCCTAAAGTCATTGCTGAAACGGTTGCCGCGCCTATTGAACAGCAAGTTAACGGCGTAGAAAAGATGCTGTACATGTCGTCGCAATCAACCAGCGATGGACAAATGCAACTCACCATCACGTTTCAGATTGGTACTAATTTGGATATTGCCCAAATGCAAGTGCAGAACCGTGTTTCCAACGCCTTACCCAAATTACCAGA
This sequence comes from uncultured Methylococcaceae bacterium, assembly GCA_903873165.1. Classification (GTDB taxonomy): domain Bacteria; phylum Pseudomonadota; class Gammaproteobacteria; order Methylococcales; family Methylomonadaceae; genus Methylobacter_C. The sequence goes on from CAIQNQ010000252.1 coordinate 22,322, forward strand.
AGATGTGCGCCGTTTAGGGGTGACCACCAAAAAATCATCACCGGATATTTTGTTGGTGATTCATTTAGTTTCACCTAATCAACGCTACGATCAACTGTATTTGTCTAACTACGCTTTACTGAACATCAGTGACCAATTATTGCGCCTACCGGGTGTGGGTGATGTTAGAACCTTTGGTGCGGGCGATTATAGTATGCGTGTTTGGTTAGACCCAACCAAAATTTCCGCCCGTAACCTTACCGCTAGTGATGTGATCAAGGCTATTCGAGAGCAAAACGTACAAGTGGCAGCGGGTGTCATTGGTCAGCCACCGTTGGACAAACCCATTGATTTTCAATTAAACATCAATACCATGGGGCGCTTAAGCAGTATTAAAGAGTTTGGCAACATTATCGTCAAGTACGGTGAAGGTGGTAGCTTATTGCGACTGCGCGATGTTGCTCGTATAGAACTGGGTGCAAACCGTTACTCTTTACGTAGTCAATTGAACAATAAGGATGCCGTAGCGATACCTATTTCGCTTCGACCCGGTGCGAATGCTTTGGAAACAGCGCATCAAATCAAGAATGTGATGGCATCATTAAAAAACCGCTTCCCAGAAGGGGTTGATTATAAAATCGTCTACGACACCACCATATTCGTCGAACAATCGTTGGATGCGGTTACCCATACTTTTATAGAAGCTTTGTTGCTAGTGGTTTTGGTCGTGCTGGTGTTTTTACAAAGCTGGCGGGCGGCGATTATCCCGTTACTGGCAGTACCCGTATCCATCGTGGGTACGTTTGCTATTATGGCATTAATGGGCTTTTCGTTAAATAACCTCTCACTATTCGGACTTATTTTGGCGATTGGTATTGTCGTCGATGATGCCATTGTGGTGGTGGAAAACGTTGAGCGAAATATCGCCCTCGGTTTGAAACCGAAAGACGCAGCTCGTCAAGCCATGCGTGAAGTAACCGGGCCGATTATCGCCATCTCAGTAGTTTTGGGAGCGGTGTTTATCCCTTCCGCATTTGTGGCCGGTATTAACGGACAATTTTACAAACAATTTGCCTTAACCATAGCCGCCTCAACCTTGATTTCTGCCTTCAATTCATTAACGTTAAGTCCAGCGTTGGCAGCTATGTTGTTAAAGCCACATCACGAAAAAGGCGATGGTTTAACTCGACTCATAAATGCGTCATGCGGTTGGTTTTTCAAACTGTTCAATCGTGGCTTTGCGGCCAGCTCTTCCGGTTATGCCGGTTTAGTAAAACGATTAATGCGCATGACCGCATTGGTTGGATTGCTCTACGTGGGCTTACTTGTTTTTACAGGTTATGAGTTTAATAAAGTCCCTGCGGGTTTTATTCCATTGCAAGACAAAGGCTATTTAGTCATATTCGCGCAATTGCCGGAAGCGGCTTCTTTAGAACGCACCAACAAAGTCATCAGTCATGCTTCCGAAATCCTACTCGCCCAGCCCGGTGTGGAAGGTGCGGTAGCGTTTCCAGGATTTTCGGTAGTCAGTGGCGCAAATACGCCCAATGCAGGAACGATTTTCGTACCGCTAAAATCTTTTGACGAACGAGTTGCGCAAGGTTTGTCTATGCAACGGATATTGGGCGAATTACAACCTAAAATGCTGGGCATTAAAGAAGCCTTTATCGGCGTATTTCCACCGCCACCCATTTTAGGGTTAGGTAGTTTGGGCGGCTTTAAAATGCAAATTCAAGACCGTGGTAACGAAGGCTTCGATAAACTTGATAGTGCCTTGCAAGCAGCTTTGCAACAAGGCCGGAAAAACCCGAATTTAGTGGGCTTGTTTAGTAGTTATCAAAATAATGTGCCGCAGCTTTATGCCGATATAGATCGTGTTAAAGCAAAATCTCAAGGCATTCCCTTGTCAGAAGTGTTTGAAACCATGCAAACCTATCTAGGTTCTTTGTACGTAAATGACTTAAACCTGTTTGGGCGTACTTTTCAGGTGACTGCGCAAGCAGATAGCGAATTTCGCCGAGAACCAGAAGATATTGGCAAACTAAAAACCCGTAATGCTCAAGGCGAAATGGTACCTTTAGCAGAATTAGTTAACGTGCAGAAAATTAGTGGTCCAGATCGGGTCGTTCATTACAACTTGTATCCAGCAGCCGAAATTAATGGTGCAGCGGCACCTGGGTTTAGTTCGGGACAAGCCGTCGCCTTGATGGAAGATTTAGTACACAAAAGTCTACCACTTTCAATGGACTTTGAATGGACGGAATTAACTTATCAACAAATTCTATCAGGTGATACGGCTTTATATGTGTTTGCTTTTTCCAGCTTATTGGTGTTTTTAGTGTTGGTGGCCTTGTATGAAAGTTGGATTTTACCCCTAGCAATTATCTTAATCGTGCCGATGACTTTAATGTGCGCTTTAGGCGGTGTTTGGTTGAGCGGTAGCGATAACAATATTTTCACCCAGATTGCTTTGTTGGTCTTGGTAGGTTTGGCATGTAAAAACGCGATTTTGATTGTCGAGTTTGCCAAAGAACGCCACGATGCTGGTGTAGATCGGTATACTGCTGCCTTAGAAGCGTGCCAATTAAGATTCAGGCCAATCTTAATGACCTCCTTCGCCTTTATTATGGGGGTATTGCCATTGCTGTTTGCCACTGGCGCCGGCTCAGAAATGCGCCAAGCCTTAGGTACACCCGTTTTCTACGGCATGTTAGGTGTTACCTTATTTGGTCTACTATTAACCCCGTTGTTTTATGTGACTTTACAGGGCTTAGCTGAACGTAAAAAAGCCCCTGCAGCCGATACTAACGAGGAGGTTTAATATGCATAATAAAATAGTAATGTCTCTCGGCGTTTGCTTAGCTTTATCTGCATGTGCGGTGGGCCCTGATTATCAACCGCCCCAAGCAGTGACTCCCAAACAATTTGCCAATGCTGCCGTTGATGGTATGTCGTCTAATAATATAGAAATTCGCTGGTGGGAAAAATTTGCCGATAAAACCTTAATTGATTTAGTCAATGATGGCTTACGCGCCAACCCTGACTTAAACATAGCTACTGCTCATTTACGTGAAGCAAGAGCAGCGCGGCAATTAAGCCAGTTTGATTTATTTCCTACAGTGACCCTATCAGCATCCGAAAGATCACTGTTGCGTAGTAAAAGTATTTTCGGTTCTGCAACGAATCCTGGCAACTTCGATTTGATTAATACTGGCTTTGATGCGACCTGGGAATTAGATATTTTTGGACGTATCCGCCGCTCCATCGAAAGCCAAACGGCTGAGATGGAGCAGTACGATGCCCAACGCCGCGATGTAATCGTCAGTCTAGTTGCCGAATTAGCCCGTAATTATTTTGAATTACGTGGTACACAACACCAGTTATCCGTCGCGCGAAAAAATGCCGATAATCAAGCAGCAACGCTCAAATATACCCAAGCTAGACTTTCCGGCGGACAAGGCACGGCACTGGATACAGCTCGTGCCGAAGAACAATTGAATTCTACTTTGGCGATTATTCCACCCTTGGAATCCAGTATTCGCCGTTCCATGCATCATTTATCAGTATTGATCGGCAAAACCCCAGATCAGCTTTATAGTAAATTAGACCCCATTGCCCCATTACCCCAAGCACCCAACATTATCGGCATTGGCGATCCTGCCAAATTGTTACAACGTCGACCCGATGTACGCGTTGCTGAACGTGGCCTTGCCGCAGCTACTGCACAAATCGGTGTGGCGACAGCCGACTTATTCCCACGGGTTAACTTTGTCGGCAATGTTGCCTTAGAAGCGCGTAGTTTCGCCGGACTGACCGCAAGTGGTGGTGATACCTACTCTTTTGGGCCATCCATCCGTTGGGCAGCACTTGATTTAGGCCGCGTCTTTACTCGAATTAAAGCCGCAGATGCCCATGTTGAAGGCCAATTAGCAACGTATGAAAAAACAGTATTGGGCGCACTAGAAGAAACCGAAAACGCTCTGCTTGAATATGGCAAACTGCAACAACGCCGAGAGTATTTCCGTGCTGCCGTTGTTGCTGGAGAAAAAGCCGCACATTTAGCTAGGTTGCGTTATCAGGACGGTGTTGCGGATTTTCTTGTGGTGCTTGATGCCGAACGTCGGCTTTTAGAAACACAAGATAGATTGGCTCAAACCGAAACTGCGACGGCAACGGCGTTGGTTGCGGTTTATAAATCCTTGGGCGGCGGATGGGAATGGGAAAAATAAAACATTTCCTGACCTTACTCAGCCTTACCGCTATCATTTGTCAGCATAGAGTAAGTCGTACTCATGTTAATGTCCTTGAAAATAGGAAGTGCTATAGAAGAATGAGCAGCTTAAAAGTTATAAACTCCAAAGGGGTACTCATATTTCTAAGACCTTACGCTGCATCCATCGGAAATTACCAAACGATGATACCTTTAAAGTCGCTTTTGCCGAAAAAACAATCCCTACGACAAACTCACGCAATTTACGTATCGTGCGCTATATTTTTTGCGCCTTGGAAAAGCAAGTCAGCAGCAATGATTATGATTTTGAGAGTGACAGTTTCAATATTGAGCATGTTCTACCTCAAAACCCTGAGTCGGGTTGGGACACTTTTACTGATGAAGAAGAAGTCGATGCGATGGTTTACAGATTGGGTAACATGACGTTACTTGCAAAAAAATCGAATAAGAATCTTGGCAATGACGGCTTCGATATTAAAAAACCGGTACTCGCAGAAAGTCAGTTTGAGTTGACTAGAAAAATAGCAGAAGACAATGCGAATTGGACACCTGAACGTATAAGCCGCACGTCAGAAAATATTTGCTAAATTAGCCACATCCATTTGGCGTATTGCACAATTATCCTAATCACAAAAATAGTCACGCGGTGAATTAGAGGAAGATTTGTATATGTTTAAAATTAGCTTTGAAAGTTTGGGCGCGATAGAGTTAGGTTTTCATCAAATAATAATTCATCTACTAATAACTCGGCTATGACGCTCTCTATCAGCGGCATAAGCAAAACAAGCCCTAATATCATCTTGAGTCAAATAATCATAATCTTCTAAAATTTCTTGCTCACTCATACCTGAGGCAAAACAATCAAGAATATCATCAACGGTAATTCTTAAACCTCTAATACAAGGCTTTCCGCTTCGCTTGCCTTGTTCGATAGTAATAATGTTGTGGTAATCAATGGCTGTCATGGAGTGGCCTAATTTTAGTGACGTGTTAATTTAAAACTTTAAAAATATTACTATAACCCAATATCAGAGATTTTGTGCATAGCGTCTTTTCTCACTTTGTCGGTTATATCTGCGTATATCTGAGTCGTTTTTACTTCAGTATGCCCCATTAATTTTGATAAGGTGTAAATGTCAACGCCTTGGGTAATCAAGCTGACTGCAAAGGTGTGTCTGCCTGCGTGAAAAGTAATATGTTTTGTAATACCCACCGCCATTGACCAGCGCAACAACTCCATATTCATATAAGCAGAATATCTAAGGCTCTGAAATACGCGCCCCTTTCTATCAAAGCCTTTGATAAGACTAAAGGCCTGTGGTGGTATATCTAAATATTGAAGTCCGATAGTTTTCTTTTGATTAAAGGTGATTCGATTAACGCCGTTAAATTCACTAATCTCTTGATTTACTACTTCACTTTCCAATACA
>CAIQNQ010000253.1 GCA_903873165.1 uncultured Methylococcaceae bacterium
TAGGCACTGTGATGAGAATCGCCTTTCTGCTCAGAAGTACGCCAACTTTCTTCATCAGAAATCCGTAATTCCACCCCTAAGGTATGCTCTTGGGTTTTCTTATTAATCTCATTTCGACGTGCATACACATCTGTACCGGGAATAATAATTTTATGGGTTCTGGCTTGCCGATGAATAGGCAAAGAAAAACTAATCTTACATTGAAACTTGCGGTGTCCAGCAGAGGAGTGTTGATTCTTCTCGGCATTCATACTCAGCGCATCATAAAAGGTTTGTGCATTCAGTAAGACTTCCTGATCTGTCACACTGGCTTCATGACCTGCACTTTGCGACAAACTAATCATTAATCTGCGCACCGCTTCCATCATGTGTTCTGGATTATCAAACAAGGTTTGAGTAATAGATTGTGAATGGGTGTTTTCTTGCAAGATAACGCCTTTCTTTTGCAAGGCATGAAACAACTTTAAAGTATCGTCCTTATCTCTTAGGATAAAGGTAATGGCCAGAATATCTCTAATATCATAAGCCTCGCCTTCCAGATTTTTACCGAGCTTGGTAAACATACTTTCAGGACTTTTTAAACGGGCTTTGATCTCTGCGATATCAACACGGACGCCATCACCACTATCAAAGACAAAGCCCTCACCGTCCGCATCCAAACTCACCGACTCTCTTAACTTATGAAAGAAAGCCGATATCTTCACAAAGGCATTCTGAGCGGGTTCGCTCTCTGGAATATGCTGAGGATTTTCCCAATCATAATTAAATAAGTCATTCAGGCTTTGATTTTCCGCTTCTAAAAAGAAACCTAACTGGGCAAAGTCATTTATATCTTGGCTCTCTTCTTCTATAGATTTAATCAAATAGCCCATCTTTAACATAGCACAAGCCGTTTGCTGCCATTCCAAAGGCACGACCAACTTTTTACCTTGATAGCCATGAAAAACGGTAGGATATTTACTTGAAGAGGCTAATAAAAACAAATGTCGAGGATCTTGCTCCACAATCTGTTTAAAGGCTGGATTCTTTAAGAGCGTTTCAAGCTGTTTAATGGCCGCCAAACTCTGTTGATATAACACCAGATTACTAGATTCTAAGACAATCAACGCCTCTAATTGGTGCTTTACAAAAGGAAACAACCACTTCAAAAAGTACCGATAAGTACGCTCAACGTACACCAAGGCTCGCTTCTGCTCACTTTCTTGCAACTCACCATTATTCACGACATCAAAGCCACGATTACTCATCATTTTTGTGGCCTGCTTAAGCGCAGTCGCATAATTTTCGGCGGATAATAAAAGATAAGGACTTAAGTCTGACCTATCTAGTATTGAGCCAAAAATCTCATGATGGAGTTCTTGACTGGCTGATCTATGTTGCATGAAAGTTACCTTAATACTTATAATTTAAACTTGTTTTTCTACGTGCGACTATTACACCATCTCGACTCGGATTAATAAAGGTTTCAAAGTCAGGATCATCAAAAATCATTTGATTATGCTGACGAATCGCCTCAGTCCAACCCTGA
>CAIQNQ010000254.1 GCA_903873165.1 uncultured Methylococcaceae bacterium
AAAAGCCATGTTTAATCTCCTAATATATCAGCCACCGTAGGGCGACTTCTTTTTTTTACAATAGCATTTTCTGTGTTTTCTTCAACAGTTTTTATTGATTCTAATGCTGCGAGTCTTTTTTCCAGCGATGCAATAGTTGCGTCTCTTTTTGCAATTTCCGCACCGTGTTTTTCCAAGAAAGCAACCGCCTGATCCCTGCGAGTTCTAGCTCCTAACCAAGACAATGAACTATCGGGGATTGAGGCTAAAGCTTCAACCGTAAATATATTCATCGCCCTAAATTCGGCGACTTCCGATTTAGACAATAAAGTCCACTCAGATAAAGGAGTCCCGCTTAATTCAACAGCTTCTTCACGTTGGAAACCCTCCCACTGCTTACGAAATCTCATTTTATCATCTTCATTCACTGGACGATCGACAACTTTTGTTTTATCTCCTGCAAACATAATACGAATAAACGGAATATCTTTAAAAATCGGACGACCTTCAGTCTCACTCTCAAAAGGTTGGTGAACCGCTTCATTGCGAAACTCGATATACAAATTGCTATCGCTACCGTGTTCGACATATAAATTAGTTCCAGACTCTCTGATTTGTGCGGGTGCAAACATATAAAACCTTTTTAGTTGTTAAAAGAAAGGGGTGAAGAAAGTCTCCACCCCCTGTAGAAAAATCAAGTAATTTGCCCTTGAGCAAACGGACGATTCAAGAAAACAAGTGCTTGTTGTGCGTTAAGAGCAACAGCCGAGTTACCCGTTCCAATGGTTTGGCTAACTGCCGAAGCATAAGTAGCATTAACTATTTGAGCAGAAAGTACGGCAGTCGGAGTTGAAAATCCATTAACAGCACCGCCGTAAATACGGTTACCTGCAGCAGGAGTTTGTCCCGAAATAACCCCGGTAATTGCAAAGCCTTCAACCTGAAACCAGCCCCACTGATTAAGAAGCAACGGAGTCACTGCAACTGCAAGTGACTTGCCTTGCAAAGTTGTCGAAGTCCAAGGAGTTGCAACCAAGTTAGCTTGTCCCGAACTCAAGCTGTAAGTAAACTCACAAACGTGTCCCGGCTGAATAAAGCTATTGGTATAAGTACCGACGGTAGTAATCGATCCCGAAGGAACGCTTGCGGGAACATAAGTAAAAGTAGTGGTTGAAGGCACGGTTGCGACCGTATAAGTACCGACATAAGCAGATGGAACTTGTCCAACTAAAATTACGGTAGCACCAGGCAACATACCGTGAGCCGAGCCGGTTGTAATGGTTGCTAAACCCGTAGCGGCTGCATAAGTACCACTTGAGATAGTTTGACCGGTTACGTTTGCAGTAGTGTTTTTAGCATAAATAAACTCACCACCCGAACGCAAGTTAGCGTCATAACCACGGATAGTTAGCCCAGGAAACACCATGCGTCCTGATCCTGTACCCGCAACCAAATTAACATAACCCGGATCAACGGCATCGGCAACCGAAAGGTCGACAGCACCGATGATGTCATCATAAGAAATAAAAGTCATAAAATTATCCTTTTTAAATAAATTAAGCCGACAAAACGCCCTGCAAACGACCATTTGAGAGAGTCATATTACCTGCAAAACCGATTAGTTTTACCATTGCATCTTGATTTACTGCAAAACGATCATCACCGATCGGCACAAAATAACGTTCGGAATGCGGACGGAAGTAGATATAATCGGTATTAAGGAAATACATCGAGTTTGTCGGAGCACCGCCACCGAAACCACCGTCGAGAACAACGTCAGCTTGTTTACCTGCACCGAAGTAAGCCAAAGAAGTAAATCCTGAGCCTGCCATTTCAGATTCATTATTGATACGCTGGATTGCTTGAAGCGATTGCAAATACAAGTTGTAATAATTATTATCCGCAACGATTAAATCGGCACTATCCATTCCGCGAACTAACTGCAAAGCAACGGAGTTCATATAAGATTGGATATTAGCAGAAGAAACCGCACTGCCGCCGTTTGTAACGCCGCTAAATGCGATATTACGATAGAATGAACCAACGGTTGTTGAGCGATCAATACCGCCAACAGTACCGGTTGTAGGAGTTTTGCTTACGAGAAGTTGCAAACCGCCGATTTGACGACCACCGTCCGCAGTACCGTCTGAATAAATATCGATTGCGATATTATTGGTAAGAGTACGTTCAGCGTTGGCGATACGTGATTCAAGCAAATCGATAATTGCATTTTCACCGCTATTTTGTAGCATTTCCAATCCGGAGATTGAAACAGCCACGGCAGCTTGGGCAATATTAAATTCCGCGCCGGTGAATACATCGGAAGGGGCAATATTAAGAGCCTCATAACCGCTGTAGCGTTTATAAGTTCCATTCTCTGCATATTCTAGTTCTTGTACGATTGTACGACCGCCCGAAAAGGTTTTTACTTTACCTTTTTTGCGAAGTCGAGCCAATAAAGCGTTGTTTTTAGATACGTTGTCCGCTAGTTTCCCGGTGCGATTACGCAAAGTGGTGGTTACTATCTCGGTCAATGTACTTGAAGGGTTTATTAAAGCCATAAAAGTATCCTTTGATTAAATTTGATTAACTCACAAACTCTCTAAAGTTTGCCGTGATTTCGTCACGCAATGAGCGGTTAGTGTTGGAATTGGCGGGAATATGAATACCCGGATTACCGACAATAGAGCCTGCTGCACGCCGTGCGTTATCTGATTTAGCTTTTATCTCCGCAACTCGTTTCGCTTCAGCATCAGCTGATTGCTGTGCTAGTAGTGTTGAACGAATATCAGGTCTTGCCCATACAGCCATATCATATGCTTCTTGCAAATCCTTAGCACGCCCACCTTGTAGTAATGCAGCCATTTCGGCTTTTACTGATTCAAAATGTACATTTTCGGGATTAGCAGCGAAAGTCTGTATTGTACTCTGTATAGATTCCTGTTGTTGTTGCTGTTTTATCGATTCTTGCTGTTGCAAGTATTGCTTCATTTGCTGTAACTCTTGTTGAGTTTGATACAATTGAGGGTCAATTTGTTGTTGTGGCTGCATAGCCGCTGATAAATCCGCACCGTATTGACGAGCCAAATCAAGGAGCATCTGCCCTTTAGCTTGCGGTGTGCCGGTGCGAAGTAAATATGCTGAATTAAGCAAAGACTGAATTGCAATTTGTGGAGTGCCGCCTTCTGCCGCAATCATCGGCATATATGGAGTTACAATATCTTTAATTGATTTACCGTATTGTCGTTCTTCATCAAACCTTGTAAAACCTTTTTCAACTTCCGCCTCTCGCTTTGCAACTTCCGCTTGTATTTCGGCAGGTAATTCAGCCCATTTCGCTTTTGCAGCGGCAGTCCATGAATTAGGAGCGGTAATAGATTTAGTTTCCGTAGGTTTTTCTTCTACTTTCTCAACTTTATCCGATTTTTCAATCTTTTCGACTTTTTCGACCTTATCAACTTTTGGTGTTTTTTCTTTAATTTCTGCTTTAGTTAATTCACGTTTTTCATTAACTTCTTTAGATGCAGATTCTATCTGGTCACGCAGTGAAGGCTCTTTCAATTCCACATTATTTTCTTGTGAAATATCAGATTTTACATCTTCATTTTGTGAAATATCAGTCATAAATTACCCTAAATGTTGTTGAATTGCCTGGTGTAGTTCTTTTTTTACGTTAAAATCACCACGAATCTCGGTATTTGCTTTATTTGGAGCTTGGTCACCCATTTCAATATAACCTCTCGCACGTAATGAGGCTGAATAATCTCGACGGCTTGTATATCGCTTTCCGTCTGCCATTGATTTGATCCCGTCACCCATAATAGCATCGGCATCATAAACATAAGCCGATTTACCCGGTTTAAATTCAATCAAGGGAACTGCTTTTAACTCTCGATATACTTTTATTGAATCAATTGCGTGCTCACTATTTTTAGGCATAAACTCAATTAACTGATTCGGTTCATAATTATCATCTTTGCGAATCCAAAGAGTTCCTGATATAACAACGTTATGCTTTTCGCATAATTTACATAATTTTTCTGTGAAATCTGTATACATAAAACCTAAATTACAGTTTATTTCTGTAATTATATTATATCTACAATTTTAATTTGTAAATAGTTATTTATATAATAGTCGGCTGCATCTGTATTTTTTGACGTTCAATATCCAGTCTACCAAGCATTTCTTCACGCTGTAGCTGTAATCTACCAAGCATTTCTTCACGCTCTAATTGAATCCGCTGCTGTGATTCCTGTTGTGAAATTTGCAATTTAGCTTGTTCAATTTGCATAACTGATTGCTGCCGTGCTTGTTCAATTTGAATATCGGCTTGCATTCTTGCTTGCTGCGCTTGTTGGTCTGCCTGTGATTTGGCTTGAGCAATCTGCATATCTGCTTGAATCTTTTGCTGTGCAGGATCAAGTTGCGGCGGTGCATTTTCTTTTGATTCGGCAAGTTTAATCAATTTCTGTTGCGTCATCTCAAAAGTGGTTTCAAGCTGTTTGCCCGTTGGAAAACCACGAACACCAAACATTAACATATCCATAAGCAAAGGAGTCATTTGCGGAGTCGCTTGTGCAATCGGCATTGCTTTTTCCATAAATGTTGAAACTGCGGTTAGAAACTCAACCCGTGAAGCTTTTTCCGCTTCTTGGTCGGCTTTCATTGTCGAATCGGTTTCAATGTCAATTCTAAAACAACGCATAGCATTGTCTTTTAACAACGCATATACTTCTTCCCAAGACGGTTGTGCCATTAACTCTTGCAACTCCTCAGGTATTGGTTGCAGCGGAGCAGGTGGTTGTCCGGGCATTTGCGGAGGCGGTGCAAATTGCATTTGTACCTGTTGTTTTTCCGCATTTGTTAGTAACTTAATACCGCTAATTGCTTTAATAGTATCAAGTTGAAAATGGTTTGCGATGATTTGTGCAAATATGCGTGTTAATTCTCGGCAGAATCTTTGAACCCCGTTTTGTCCGTCATCAAGTCGAAGTGCGGCATATTTGCCTTTAAGGCTTTGAGCGGTTGCCGTTTCGCTGGCTTTAGTCGCACCTCTAATAATATCGGCAATCCCCGTAATTTCATACAAATCTTGCTTAACTTTATCCCGTGCCTCATATAATCCAAGCAATGTTTGTAATATCTCTTGCATCGGCATCAAGTCGATAACGCCTTTTAAGCCGCCTTTATCACCAAATACAGCCCACTGTTGAACCGGGATTAGTTGATTTTCCACGCCTTCACTAAGTAAATTAGCAACACCGCTTGCCGAGGCATCATAAACACCCGCAACTTTAATCGCCTTGGTAATTGCAAATATTCGCCCCGTTAAATCGTCAAGCTCTTTAGCCTGATCTTGATATTGTGTATAATCAGGAATCGGAACTAGGCTATCGTTTGTCATTGTCGGAAATAAAGGGCGTGGACAAGGATAGAAATCATCTAATCCTAACGGATCATCTCTTTCGTCTAGTATCTCTTCAAAATCCTTATGAATCCATACTGCCTTTTTCTCTTTCTTATTCCACATTTCATAAATAATAGCTTTTTTGCTATTATCTTCAATCTTGGCATCAGATAGATTTTTAGGAGAATAATCAAGCGGAACTTCATTAAATATCTCACCAAAACGTTCAATACCTTCATCTTTGGTTAGATAAACAATACGCCAAACAACAAAAACCTCGTCCCAACTGCGGGCTACATTATGTCCGAAATCTTCCCAATAAACATAATCAGGAATAACCTCTTCATATGCGATATCTTGCAAAGGTTCTGATTCGTCGGTATCTTCGGTTATTTCAACACCATCGTCTTGAACTTCCTGATTACCGACTACTTGAACGTCTTTAAAATGCGGAACATAACGAACCCAAACAACGCCTCGACCCGGTAACAATCTATCTAAAACAGCCTGCTTAACATTGTGGCGAAATTTATCTTGCGTAATAAAATAATTAACTGAACGCTCCCAAATTTCAGCCGCTAATCTACCGACATCATCTTTGTCTTTAAACCGACGCTCAATATCGGGATTTGGTGAGCGACTGAAATAAGCAGGAAGTAAAGTCTGCACGTTAGAATATAAAATATTATATTTTCTACCGCTTTCGCTACTGCCTCGAATGTCTTTATAACGCTTGACAATCTTACGACCTCGACCTTTCCAGGGTTCAAACTCTTGATCATAAGCAGTAATCTCCGCTACATATTCCGAATGTTTCATATTCTCGTTTCCCTTTTAACTTCATTTCCCCAAAATAACTCGTCGGCAGTCATGTCATTTAAAAATCTAGGTTTATTAAAAATTTCAGGTGATTCAGGTTGTTTAATCACCCTAGCAATCATCTCTAAAGCATCACAACCATGCGAAGCCCAGTCATGATAAGGTTTTTCTTTGTAACGCTTGCGATCATTGTCAAATATATAACGATAATTTTTAATTGCTCGAAGTCCGTCTTTACAGTTTGTTTTATGAAAATGCAGGCGTGGGAATACTTTGCTTAAAGCATTGATAGCGTTTTGTTGTGTTGTCGCCTGTACTAAATTCATTCTAACGCCTAATTCATGAGCCTGACTTATTATCGAGCGACCACCGCCTTGCAATGTCTTGTTTGCCGCATCATGAGGGACGTAATGATTGCCGTAATGATAAGGCTTTGAAGCGACTATACTACAGTAATGCTCTATTTTTTCAAGGCTATTTTCATAATAATCAATTAAATGAATTTCATTGCCTGACTGTTGATAAAACCAAATAGCGGTTGCATCATCAAAACCCAAATCCCAAACAGTATTAACCGCAACATTTGCTTGATACTCAAAATCTAAAATCCGCCCTTCAAGCTCTGATTGTGCTATTTCAGCACCATAAACCAACCCCGTGACCAATGCGTTGAAATCGCACTCGAACTCTTGAGCATATTCATTATCCGACATAAGCTTTTTAAGCCTAAGCAATTCGTCAGGGTCAATAATATTAGTTTCGCTTGCCTTTAATACCTGCCAAAACCAATCTTGAGGCGTTGCTTGTGCATCAACCAGAAAATCATATAGTAAGTTCTCAGTGCCTCGAACCGTTCCCGAAACATCGAGCCAGCCTTGCCGGTCAGATAATGCGGGCATAATAACTTGATTGATTACACCTCGGCTTATATCCTGTGCCTCGTCGATAACAATCCCATCAAAATACAAGCCACGCATACGATCGGCATTTTCAGCCCCGTAAAGCTTAATAATTGCACCATTGTGAGGCATTGTTATTGAAAGCTCGCTCTCATTGCATTTTGCACCCAACTCAATCAAAGGCAAACAAAACCGCTTAAAATACAACCATGCAATATCTTTTGCCTGCACATAATAAGGAGCTAAATAACCAAATCTAGGTTGCTCTTTCTTGCAAAGCACCGCTTCTTTTATGATCCGATTAACTCGAGCAACTGTTTTACCTGCCCTTCGATGTGCAATAGTTATGGAAAATCGTTTATCGTTTTGATGATAAGGCTTAAAAACATCTCTCGGTTTATAGTCTATTATTAAACTCATTCCTTCCAGCCTATTTCTATTTTGGCTTGAACTTCCGATTTAACCTCGGTTCTTGCAAGCTTCGGAATATGATATTCGACAACCGACATAATACAATCAAAAGCCTTTGCGGGATCTTTTGCCTCTATCTTATCTAGCAATCGCTCTAGTCTATTTGTATTACCTTCTACAAACGCAGCAATAGCCCCCCTAGCATTTATAGTTGTCTGATTAGGGATTCCCTTTGGTCTACCGTTTGGATTTTGAACTTTGCCTTTAGGTGCAGCCATATTAAAAACCAAAATATTTTTTTATAATTTATATAACCAATACAACCACATAAAATTTATTTTGTCAACATGTATTATTTTACTTGATTATATCACTGTATTACTGTATTACTACAGTTATCAAGACAACATTAACAACAACTTAAGAAGGATTAAGACAATGAGCTGGGTAATTATAGACAAAAATACCGGGGTGGCGGTTTTAGAAACATTTAACAAAAAAATTGCCGATGCAATCAATGTTAAAAAATATAAAGCAATTCCGATTATGGAATATTTACAAAATTTAAACAAAAAGAAGGATTAAGAAAATGGACAAACAAATATTAACCTATGCAGCGGTTACCGCCGCAGCCTTTATAGGCTTTTGGGGTTTTGTTTACGCCCTTTTCGCAGCATTTTAACCAACAGAAAGAACAACCAATGACCAATGAAAAAACCGCCCTTATAGATATTTTTGAAACAATATCAAAAATTGATTCTAATTTAGAAATTCATCAAATAACCGAAATATATATAAAACTAATTAAGCGAATTCAACCTATTTTTCTGTTTAGTGATGAAATGAGAAACATTTTATTCATGGCAAAATTTATTGTAGATGCTAACGGAGATTTAGAGGATTGGCTAGATATACAAACATATAACACTTTTGCCGCTGCACAAATGGAGGCATTGTTTCGGGCATTTCAATTATTTGAGAAAATAAATGAAATAAAATTTATCAACGATGCCAACCTATTTTTTGAAGATGAAGAATTTGAAGAGACACTAATATCAATTATAAAGGATTAACCAATGAAACACGCAATAATTTACACGACGCTATCCTGGCTTCTCATTGCGAGCTTAAGTCTCAACTACCTAACCTTTCATGATTATAAAATTTTGCCACCTGATAAACGCAGTGAGCAAGTGCAGCTCATGAAAGACATATTTGAAAACGCTGATATTGATAAAGGAAAACACAAATGAAACTAAAAACAATCCAGATAGAAGAATCCCTACACAAAGAACTCAAAACTTTTTGTGCAAAAAAGGGCTTTCTCATAAAAGACATTATTGAGGAGCTTATCAAACATTATATCACCGATAAACAATAATCCCCTCTATTTCGCCCCTGAACCTGCTTTTTAAACAAGAAGCAGGTTTTTTGTGTACTGATAGCCAGAACCACTTTACACACCCTTAAGTCGCATTTATTTTGTTATTTGCTAATATATTAAATAAAAATATTTTATTCATTACTTGGCAAAGTGGATTTTTCATATCCCAAACATGACTTGCTTGAGTTGACTTGAGTTCTGCAAGAGTTCTACGGGTGAATTTATTATATATATCAATAATATATACTAACTCTTGTAATATATAGGGTATATATATACTTATTTCTTTTATAAGCAAAAAAAGAGGGGGTTATTATACCCCCTCCGATTTTTTGCAAGACTTGGATTAAGTTATTGATTTATAAGGGCTGAACGCCCGTAGAACTCTTGCAAACTCTTGCAAAGTCCCGTCAACTCTTGCAAGATAACAAGAGTTTAATTTCGATAAATTTATTATACATCAATTAGTTGTTTTGTAAAACACTTTTTTGCCCTGCAATTGTTCAGCAATTTTATTTGATTCTAAAAGTGTGTTTAATATATCTTTTCTCTCACTACCTTTTAAGTGGCGATGATTATCGGCTATTTCATTTAGTCCGACTAACTTACGCTTCTTAATAAAATTATAAACCTTATTAGAGTCGCTGTGTGTTTGATTATCTGATATATTGCCGACAAATAATAGTTGTTTCTCAAGTGTCTTTTTGTAAACCTCAATTGCAAGGCTAACATCTCTTTCTTTAATTTTTTCATTATCGCAAAATATTAAAGATAACTTCATAACAATTTCGCTTGATCGTGAATAGAGTGCGTCGAGAGGGTGTTTTGTCGACTGCAACTTATCTTCGTTGTCATTGTCGAAATTTATAAATATTTTATATGCTGCTGCGTCCATTCTTATTTTTTTACTTTCGGCTGAAATAACCGAGCTTATTTTATTTAATAATTGCACGGGTATTTGCTCTTGTTCCTCTCGAAATATTTTTCTAGGTCGTGTTTCTGCTTCAAAGATCAAAAAACGGTTAAGAAAACCGTCAATTGCATTCGCACTACTGCAGGCAGCGGCTACACTTTCCTTAATACTTGATCCGATAAAGCAAAAATGCGGTTTATCAATATTCTCCTGAGGATTTTCTTTGTCGTCTTTATATTGTTTAGTAACAAATTTGCTATTGGCTTTTGAGAATGTAGCGACAATATATCTAATTACTTCAGCCTGGTAACCTTGTGCTTTGGGTGTATTTACCACTTCTAAATAACGCCCGGCTTCATCGATAACAAACAGCGACCGCCCCTCACCTTTTTTTAATCCGGTAATAAAAGCCGCCCCCGATGTCGGCTCTCCCATTAAATGCCTGTTTAACCCTAATTCACTTATAAGCCTAACAATGCAATTTTGAGGGTGTTCCTTGCCTGCCCCGGTAGGTGCTAAATTTAATATTAACATATTCGAGCAAAGCCCCGTTTGAGTTGTGAATTTCTGCCCCTTTATCAGTCCGACAAAAGCAATTGCAGCTCCTAAGGCTAGTTCGGGCTGCGGACGCACTGCGGTTTCTAAAATCCAATTTGCAATTTCACCGACTAAACCATGTGCTTTTATTTCACCGGTATTTTGAGTAAACTCATTCTCAAAGAAATAATATTTTAAATCCTCTGCTTTATTCCAAGCGTCCCAAAAATCATCGCCTTTTGTTTTTGGCATAACATATTTGTAACCGCTTTCAATTGCGGCTTTTTCACCCGCATCACTGACATCATTATCGGCAGCAATAATAATATTGGTATAAGGTAGTGAATCACAAACCGCCTTAATATTCCCTGCGTCCATAGCACAAATAATCGGCAACTTAGTTGCCTTATGTATGGCAGCCCCTGTAGCCACACCCTCACAAACAACAATTAAATCATCATTATTTATAACTTCTCCGATAGGGAAAAAACATGCCTTTTTCTTGCCACCCGATAAAAATCTTTTTTGGTCACCCTTTATATATTGGTATGTCCATATTTTACCGCTTGCGTCCTGCAAGGGAAAAACAACACTATTTCCCGAATATAATTCACCAAATCCGTTTAACTGCTTTTTCTGTAAATATTCACTTATTCCTTGATTACTGCAATTTTTTACGGCTTTCAAAGCCGATGCTGCAATTCTTTCGTGTCTTTCGGCTTCTTGTTGTTTTGCTAAAGCAATAGATTCTTGTATTTTTATTTTATCAATATAGGACTCGATATATCCGTCTTTACGCCATTTTTCCGTTATATGTTTTGACCAGTCGCCATACACGCCGTAATTGCTGAAGAAAACATACCAGCAAGCATTTTTCTTGCCGTAACGGTGTATTTTATCATCATGAATAGGAATCGTCGGCAATCCTGCAAAAGATTGAAAATCTTGTGACATAATTACTCCGCTGTTAAATTTGTTAATTCGATATTGCTGCTATATGAAATTGGACAAAAATAACTACTGTTGTTTTTTAGATAATTAGAAATTTTATTTATAATATCTTGTACTTTTTCTTTTTTGGAATAATAATTAACATCTACAGTAAAATTGCCCTCACTAATTCTTAATCTTTCAGGATAAAAATTATTCTGATGACATACAAACGCTACGTTTAATAAAAGTTCGATTCCCCATATTAGATTATCCCTATCATCTATAATAATGCCAAAAGAAACTATTTGATCACCTTCATAGTACGGGTTTAATTGCATTTTTTCCTTCTCCGTCTTAGCTTTCTCTAACTCCACAATTGCACTTTCAATCCTATCTAACAACTTGATTGTGGGATTTCTAAGTTGTGCATAGCCACTATATGGAATGCCTGTTTTTTTACAAAACTCACTTCCATTTAAGCCTAAAACTTCTAATCTTTTTTTCCAGCCGGCACGAATCTCTTTTAATAATTTACTCATTTTTTTGCCTCATTTGTTGTTTTTTGCTTGCAAGGAAAAATATATATGATATAAATAGCCTGTCAAGCAACAAAAATGAAAGGATTTAAAATGGAAGAACAACTGATACGGCTTCAGCAATCGCTTGACGAAATTGTTAAAGCTCCGCTTGATGACGAGCAAATAATCGAGTTGATTACATATTTAAAAAACACAATTTTAGAATTAGAAACAAAATTAAAGGAGTTACCATAATGCCTATTAAAGAAAAATTTGAACAAATTAAAGTTTATGAAGGCGATATTAAAAATATCAAAAAGCAAATTGATTTATTAAATATCGACATAGCCAAACTTGACAAGCAAGCTTCCGATTTATGGCTTGAGATTAAAGAGGCGGTTGATGCCACGGATAACAAAGAAGTTGTTTTGCCCGGTGATTTTGGTGACCTGAAGATTCATTATAAAAAGGGCGTTGAGAAAATAGATATTGTCGATGTTGAGGAATTACCGGAAGAATTTATAAAAGTCGAGCGGACTGCTAAAAAACGTGAGTTACTTGCATATTTTAAAACCCTGCGAGATGACAATTTGCCATTTCCGAATTATGCCACCATTACCCAGGGTGAATCTGTTTTAACTTATTCTTTGATAAAGGAGTGATTTATGAGTAAATTAAAAGCAAAACCACCTGAAAATATAAAACGGGAAAAACCCAAAGTCATAGTTTTCGGCAAGGCGGGTGCAGGCAAAACTTGGGCATCGCTTGACTTTCCAAATGTTTATTATATTGATACGGAGGGCGGTGCAACCGAATCTCAATACGTTGCCAAGCTTAAAAAATCGGGTGGCGTATATCTCGGAAAAAAAGATGGATCGCAAGATTTTGAAACTATCATCGAGCAGGTTAAAGCACTCGCTACCGAAAAGCACAATTATAAAACCTTAGTTATCGATAGTTTATCCAATGTTTTTGACATTGAAGTAACCAAAGAACTAGAACGCCTTACATTAGCCAAGACAAAGATTGAATTCTCTATTGAGAAAAAACCTGCAGTTAAATTCTCAAAAAGGCTTGTCGGTTGGCTAGAGCAGCTTGATATGAATGTAATTCTTATATGTCATTCAGCCGATGAATATGAAAGTGTAAACGGTAAAAATGAAAAGGTTGGCGAAACATATGACGGGTGGAAGAAACTCGAATATCTTTTGCAGCTTTGTTTACACGTTACAAAACAAGGAGATTCTCGCAAAGCTCGGGTTCGCAAAACTCGAATTGCAGGCTTTAAAGACAATGAAGTTATCAATTGGTCATATGAAGAGTTTGCAAATCGTTTGGGTCGTGATTTATTGGAATCGGAAGCAAAGCCGGTTGTTTTGATTACACCCGAGCAAATTGCAGAAATTACAAGGTTACTATCAGTGGTAAAATTAGGTGATAGTGCAGCCGATAAAAGAATTGAGGACATAAGAGAAAATCTTGATGAAATCGATACAGAAAAAGCCCAAAACGTAATTACTTATTTAACAAAGAAACTAGGAGTTTAAAACTATGGCTAAATTTATTGCAAAAACATACGATCAAATCAATGCAGAAAGCCTTATCCCTGCAAAAACCGAATGTGATGTTGAAATTATCGAGGCAACCGATGCGGTTTCATCAACCGGTAATGATATGATTGTTTTGACACTTAAAGCGTATCACGGTGAAGGGCATAAAATTATAAAAGATTATATTTTATTTAAATTTGAATATAAATTTAGAACTGCTTGCGATTCTTTTGGAATTCTTGATGCTTATAATTCCGAGAATGTAAGTGCGGAAGACTTCGGTACTCGTTCGGGTAAGGCTATTATTGGCATTCAAGCGGCAAGTGATAAATATGATGCTAAAAATGTTATATCTAGTTATGTTCCACGCCCTGCCGAACCTACAAAAGTTGATTTAGATGATGAAATTCCATTAGATTTTTAATATGCCTCTTTATCCATTAAGAGATTATCAGCAGGAAGCACACCGGGCGGTTATGAACTGGATAAAATACCGCCCCGGTCAAAATGCTTATGTAAAAGCTCCGGGCGGTGCAGGTAAATCGGTTTTAATCGCTGCATGTGCCGAGGCATGCTATGCACTTGGTGAAAGAGTGGCAATTCTTACCCGAAGTGAGAAATTGCTAACCCAAAACTTTGCACAGCTCGCTCCCGAATATCAACAATTTGCAGGAATCTATTGTGCAGGAATCGGGCGTTATGAATTAGACAAACCAATATTATTTGCATCGATTCAGTCAATTACAAATAAAGGCAAAAACTTAAAGATAAATCGGGTTTTAATTG
Source organism: uncultured Methylococcaceae bacterium (assembly GCA_903873165.1). Lineage (GTDB taxonomy): Bacteria > Pseudomonadota > Gammaproteobacteria > Methylococcales > Methylomonadaceae > Methylobacter_C. Next base: position 14,140 of record CAIQNQ010000254.1, read on the forward strand.
ATGAAATTCAAAATCTTCACCCCGACGAAGAGAGTGACACTCAATACTGGAATTTTATTAGAGATTTAGGCAATCCACCGATTCAGGGTTGGACGGCAACCGACTTTAGAACAGGCAGCGGCAGCTTAAAGTTCGGTCGTAAAATCTATGATATTCCGATAAAGCCGCTTATTGATAAGGGTTTTTTAATTCCACCGATCAATAAGGCTGTTCATGATATTGACCTAAGCGATGTAACTATTGTGCGTGGCAAATATGACGATAAACAATTAGAGGAAATTTATCTTGATGATAAATTACTAGATAAATCAATATCGATTTTAAAGCAATATACTAAATTGCGGCATAGCGTAGTTATATTTGCACAATCTCGTAAACATGGCAAAATATTGCAGCAGGCAATGGCAGATAATGGTATGCACGCTGCTTTTGTTGACGGTGACATGGATAAGGAAAAAGAACTTAACCCTATTTTAGAAGATTTTCAAAATAGAAAAACTAAGTTTCTTATCAATGTTGCTTTACTTGTCGAGGGGTGGGACTGCCCTGCGGTTGATTGTGTGGCAGTTTTTACCAGCACAATGAGCAAAGGTAAATTTGAGCAAATGCTGTACAGAAGCACTCGTTTATACAATCCATTGGAAAAAAAATACAAAGAATATATTGACAAAAGGCAAGAAAAGTCTTTAATCTTGAACAAACCCAATATTACATAATTAAGGGGAAATATGTTCAGAGAAGTAATGAGATGGAAAAGCGATGATATGCCGGAAAGCACCCCGGCTATTGTTGTTGTTTCAAGTGAAGGAATTGTTAAGAGACTAGAATACAAAAGATGGAATTGTAAAAATTTATCCTATTCAACAATAAAAGAAAAAATATATAAACTTACAAAAAACAGAGGGACAAACACAAATAGAAAGAAGTCTGATAACTGGTATTTGTCAGTAAAAATTGGTAGAAAATCTTACTCTATTCATAGATTGGTTGCTATGGCTTGGCTTCCAAATCCTTATAATAAAAAAGAAGTTAATCATATAAATGGCATAAAATATGATAACAGGGTGGAAAATTTAGAATGGGCAACTCGCAATGAGAATATGCACCATGCAAAAATTAGTGGACTATATAATCGGGAAATAAAAATAAAAAATTCACAAGTTGAAGAAATGAAAAAAATGAGACTGGACGGAATGAAATTAAAAAACATTGGATTCTTTTTCGGAGTGACGGGAGAATGTGTTAGACATAGAACAAGCAAAACAATGACTTCTGATGAAATAAATTTATGCCGTCAATCTAATAATAGGTGGAAAAATAATCATGTTTAATGTGGTTTTCGTTGCAAAGCATTCTTTTGAAAAGCCACTTATTTTTCATCAGTTGTCACAAATTCACTCAAATAGTGATAAGATTATAGTTATAGATAATACAGAATTTTTAGAAAAATATTATAACGAAGAGTATATTATAATAAAAGATGTTGAAGCAAACAAAACCGATTTTCTTGTTTTGGATTTAGGCGGTAATTTTGAAAGTCACGGTGCTTTAGGGTCGCCTTATACCGAGCCAAGCAAAAAAGAGATAAAACAGAAAAAAGGTAAAATATGCCCGTCATGTGAAGAGTATGTAATGCCACCCTCGCTTATGGAATGCCCCGATTGTGGATATATTTTTACACCTGCCGAGGCAAGACAAATCAGCCACGAATCAAACCCTGATTTCGATAGTGATGCCATTTATGACGGCGATAGTGATATTGAAAAGTTTCGAGTAATTGAGACACAATATAAAATACATCGATCATTAAAAGGAAGTATGAGTTTAAAAGTTGAATATTTAATCTCCGGGCATAAATATCCGATTAGTGAATGGTTAAGCCCATACGGCAGCAGATCAGCTTATGTAAAACAATGGTTTTTAGAGCGTGGTCATGATATTTACGGGGATATTAACCAATATAGCCTTGACGATTTGTTATTTTTTACCAATAAATTAATTAGTCCGACCCACATTCAGGCAAAACGTAACGGAAAATATTATAACATAACAGGGTATTATTTTGAATAAAACCGAGCTTGCTATACAAAAAGCAGTTATCGAATTTGTGCATTTACAGTACAAGGACGTGATTATCACTGGCACAAATAATGAGGCAAACCGCCACGACACACGGGCAATCGGTTGCAAAGGCATAACCGATTTAATTTTATTTCGTCGTAAAGATGATGTTCTTTATACATTGTTTTTAGAGCTTAAAACTAATGGTAAGGGATTGACAAGGCGAGGCACGCTTCAGCCGTCACAAATAACATTTAATCGGGTTTTTGATACTTGTTTTGTCGCAACTAACGCCAAACGTACTTTATGTTATGGATTTGACGAAGCAATAACCGCAATAAAGGATTGGTATAATTTTACTTGACATTGATTTGTTAAATGTTTAAAAAGAAAGGGGCTTCCCGTATAAGCAGAAAACCCCTCCCTTGCAGACAAACCGTGCCGATCATAAAGACCCCGTCAAGCCTCTTTATATGCTCAAACCGACGGGGCGTTTATAGCAAAGTTATCACGGTTTATCGGATTTTAATAATTCGGCAAAAGTTTCTGCGGCTTGTTTACCTTGAATTAAAATAACATTTTTATGTGCCGCTAATTGCTTTGTTACTCTATTTGTATGGGCGGCTTTGCATTCTATTTGAGTTCCATTTTCAAGCTCAAAATCCAAAGAGTCATAATAGCGATAATATTTAACCCCTGCATTTATCAATGCGGATTCTATTATAGATTCTATTGGATCGGTGACTATATTTTTGTGTTGTTTTCTCATAAACTCTCAATCTCCATATGAAATCTATCGATAATATTATCAATCTCGGATTCATGCTTATAGTTTTGACGTTCTAACGCCATTAAAAGCCCGTCGATTCTTATATCGGTTACACCTAAAGCGACAAGTTGATTGCGTAAAATCGTCTCATCGCTTGATCGTTTAAATTCGTTAATTATTGCGGTGTATTTCATTTAAATATACGTTTCCATAACGAAGGTTTTTTAGGCAAAAACCAGCGGGCATCTTTGCCGCATTCTAATTCGGTTTTTCTTCGACCTGATGCAAAACTTTTTCCAAAGGGAATAGCTAATTTTCCTGTAACTAAATCTAATTCGCAATCCTCCAAATAATTAAATTCGCAAATTCGGTCGCCATTATAAAACCTACAATCCTTGCAAAATTTAACTTCACTCATATCATTTTTTCCTTGGCTTCTATCTCGGCTTTTTTAAATAAACTATTAAGAGCATCAGCGATATTGTCAATGTAATCGGTGGGTTTATCCTTTAAATTAAAAATAAGTGTGCGGTGGAAATGCTTAAGAACCTCTCTGCTTTTCATTAAATCAACATAATTTCCCACTAACTTTGATATTTCAAAATACGGGGCAATATATTCAATACCCTTATTATGCTCGGCATCAGCCTTAAGCTTATTTACCACCATAGCCTTAACGGTATTGATTCTATCTAAAGTTTCATTCATAATTGAATTCCTTGCTTATTTTTTGGCACAATTTAATTAAGAGCTGCTCATAAGCAAGCTCGGTTGGCTTTTCGTTAATTTGATTGTTTATTATTTTCTCATAAGCCTTCTTTAAATCCTTATAGGCATTTTCTATTATACAATATTCCATTTTAAATCCTTTCTGTTAGTTGCTGTAATTATTTATACATTAAACAATCTATAAATCAAGTAAAATAATTATTGACTTATACAATAATATCTATAAATTGAAGTTATAGCAATAATGCTATTAACCCTAACCGAAAGATATTTTATGAATTATCAAACAATACGCCTAGCGGCAACCGAGGCTTTAAATAACGCTTTAAAAGACATTCCACAATCAAAACGCACTTTGTTGATTAAATTGTTCCAAGAAGATTTTGATGACGAATTTGAACAGGAAATGCGTGTTGAAAATCGTGAGCGTGATTTAGAAGATGACTGCTTGGACTCAAACGAAGAGCATTATAGATTAGAAATGCGGAGATAATTATGATTCCGCAATTAGCAATCGGCAAAAGTGTTGGCGGTAAACCCTTCCCTCCCCGTATTGTAAGGGAAAATGAAATAATAGAGCTTTTGCTTTGTAACTTAAAAATGCTCACCGTTCGGAGTAGGGATCAATTAACACAAGATAACATAGATTTAGCAGAAAGGTTTTTAAATGAAAAAACTAGAATTTGACCAAAAGATATTTGAGAGAGCATGGGGTGAAGGAATCGGAGTCGTGGGCGTAATCAGGCGTTATCTCGAGCTTGCACAAGAGCCGCCAAAGCCGGTGATTGAGTGTTGGATCAATGTTTATCCTGATGGATTTGGCAGTACGTACTCATCATTTGAAGATGCCAATTCTAGTGGGATAGATGATTGTGTCGTATCATGTCGTCACCTTCTCTACAATCATGAAACGGGCAAAATCGAAGACATAACAAGGACAGAAAATGACAAATAAAATAGCATTAAAATTTTTGGCGATAGTAAAACCTGAATATGCGGACGCATTTTATGATTGTAACGGATATATACGTTCTGAAAACGCAGTCGATTGCTTCGGGCGTTATCTGCATATTTTTAACCCCACCAACACCGATGACGTTTTGAAATTGGCGATTGAGTGGTTGCCGAGTGATAGTTATGTATTTGTGGTTTATGCCGGTAAAATTTCAAATTCAGTTGAGTTGTGGGCTGGCTCGGAAACGCTAACCGAGACAACAAACAAAAGCCTTAACCAAGCAATCATGCAATGCGTAATCAAAGCAGCGGAGGCGATATGAGAACAGCAAGTCAAATTATTAAAGAGTTGATTGATTATCAATGCAACCCCGAGAAATTTACGGTTTTGCAAGCATTGGATTTACTTAATGATGCAAAGACTTATCTCGCAACGGGCGGTTGGTTGCCGATCAAAGATGCCCCAAACGGTTATTATAAGGAGGTGCAAACACCAAAGGGAATAAGGCGGCAATTTATGCGTGAATGGTGTCATGTTTTGCTAGGTAATAAAGTTTATTATACGCATAAACTCGAGTGCGGTCGCTGGAATGGCTTGTCTAAAGACAAGGATATGCCAACTAATTTTCAATATTTACCACAGCCACCGAAAGGGAAAGATGATGAATCTAAAAACTAGATTTTGGGCGTGGTTTCTCAATGAAAATATTACGGAAGTTTATCGAGTAGATTCTTTAATACCGATTTTTGACAAAGAAGGGGTTTGGTTTCCGAGTCTCGATTGCGAAATGAACAGCGAAAGAGGCGGCAGGTGCTTTTTGTGGAACAAAGCTAGAATTTTTAACAGATTTAAAGGAAAAGATGATGAATAAAGAAATTATAGAACTATTAAGATCGCTTAAAGACGGCTTGATTTATTTTGACAAAACATGCCAAATGCAAGAAATCCAAGACGAAGCCCGTGCAATGATTGAGAGGCTTCAAGCCGAGCCAACCGAAGCAGAAATTGAACGGGTGGCGGGGGCTATAGAGTCTGTTTGGGATAAGTGTGGGGCAAGTTCACATAGCGTTGCTAAAGCCGCAATAAAAGCAATGAGGGGGTTATGAGTGATTTACAAATAGACGGATATGTTTTTAAAGATATTGGCGATGTAAATATCTTTATGGGGAGGCGGGTTTTTAAAGCAAAGGAGACGTTAATAAAAATATTAAAAGAATTTGACTCGTATGAAGGTATGGTCGGGACTAATGAGTTGCGGGACGATTTAGATGACGCAAAGCATTATTCAGTTGTCCAATCCGAACTTGAAGTGGAAATTGAATATTTTCTTAAGCACAGAAAGCAAGATGACAAGCTATTTTTTATTACTAATAATATTGATGCAATTAAACATGCACTTAAAATATGCCCTGAATTAGGCGTAAAACTTTCACTTTACCGATTTGATATTAGTGTTAGAGATACAAATAAAGGCGATACAATAATAACTTGCTTTACGCACGAACGTGCTTTTAATCTTATAGAGGCGGATATTGAAATAAGATAACCACCCAGCCCAGCCGAGAGGTGGCATAAAACGCTCGGCAGCATAAGGGGAGGCAAATTCTAATTCTTTCACCGCCTTGATTATGTAGCCGCCCTTAAACAAGGCGGCTTTAATATGGCTCGGTAACTTTACCGCCTGTAAATTCAACAACGATTTTCCAATATTTTAAATTCGGCTGCGTTTTTCCCGAACACCATTTAGAAACCGCACCCGTGGATATGCTATACCCGGTTTCTTTGTAAATATCCCGTGTAAGCCGTTCAAAGCTATATTCGTTCTCATTTAGCCAATCTCTTAATTTCATTTCAATTTCCTTTAATTGTTTGTAATTTCATAATACACAGATTATTTCATAAATCAAGTAAAATAATTATTGACTTGTTTATAGGTTTTGTTAGAGTGAGGTTATTAACAACAACGAAAGGATTTAACATGGAATTTGACGAAGAAACATTTAGAGTGGCAACATCGCACAAAATACCGACTCATACGTCTTCTTGTGATTATTTAAGTGATCATAGGTGTATAGTTCAACAATACATCAAGCTTGCCAATCAAAAACAGGCAAATTTGATAGACAAAGAGGTTTGCCTGTTAAAAAATGATAACAAAGCCCGTCTTGAGCGAATCGCAAGAGGGTGCTTAGAGGCAATGTTAAAAAACACCCTTATTATCGAGGCTATTTGCGAAGCTTCGTCTGCAATCGGCAAACCAACTCCTGTATTACTTGCTGAAGATGCAGTACAACACGCCAAATCCTTAATTGCGGAGCTAGATAAATGATAACTTATATCGGCAAGCCTTGTAAATTATGCGGAACTAATGAAAAGATTTTAGGTACAAAGAGATGTGTTTATTGCCGTCGAAAATCACAAAAAGAATATCATGCAAGAGAAAAAGAAAAGAAGCAGCTCATAGAGAAAAACAAACAAGCTGCAATTGTTCAAAAAACAAGGATATATGAAGGTGCGGCGTGTTCTCGATGTCATAATGCACGTCGATATATTAAAAGCAATAATTGCGTAACTTGTACAAGAAGTAATATAATTGCTTATTATGGAAACGTAACTAAACACAAAACACCGGAAGAGCGGTGGGCTGAATTAAGGCCAAGATTCTTTGATACAAAAACCGATGATGAATTTAGGGGAAGGGGATTTTGGGTATGAGCAACAAGGAGTTATTTTTAATAGAGGCATGCGTAGAAGCTTTAATTGCGGTTACTGATTTAAAAACGCTTTTGACCTCAAGAGGAATTATTATTGATAACACAAAGCATAAGGATATTAACTCTAAAATTAAGTCTCACCAAAAACAATCTTTTATGGCAAGCGTTGCAATTATGAATGATAACTTAAATGCGGAAAAAATTGATGCTCAAGCCCAAAAAGCACATAATAAATTGCAAGAGGTTTTAAGAATGTGCAATGAAGATGATGTTAAAATGTATTTTGAAGAAAGAAGCAAATTATGAGATACGAAAACTATTTAACTGATTTTACATTTCAAGCAAAGATTGATAAGATAATGAAAAATCTTAGAGATAGAAATGCTAAAATGGTTCAAAAATCTATTCAAGCCGAGAATAATCGTGATTGTAACCGACACGGGCAAGAAGCATGACTGCGTTTATTGCATGATGATAGGCGATGAAGAAAGATATAATAATTTTAGACGATATATTGAAAGGATTTTAGATGCAGATAATACTAATAATACTAAGCGGAATTTTAAGGCGTTTCGTTGGTATAGACACGGACGGAAAGTTCGATAATACTGAAAAACGGTTTTACTGGGCATTCTTTAATGCAATTTGTGTAGGGTACATAACCAATAATGAATTGGCGTTTATTGCCTCTTTCGGGCTTTGCTGGGGCGGCCAAGCTATCGGGCATGGAAAATGGTTGCCTGATACTTTTTACGATTCATTTATTATGGGTTTAATAAACATCGGTCGTCGTACTGCGACTTATCTTCCCGTTGCATTCTTTGATTTAGATGCGTTTTTAGCAGGGCAGGCGATTTGCTGCCTTATGGTGCTTGCATATTGGATTGGCTATCGCATTGCGGAGAAAATCGGCAATAGCAAGTATTTAGACGGTGGGACTTCTTATGGTGAATTATTAACAGGTATGATTTGGGGGGCTGCGATATGAGGGATTTTACAGACAAATTTTGGGATATTACAATGCTGGGTTTTAGCTGGGTGTTAATTTTTTTAAGCATAGTCGCTCTATCCTGCTGCGTGCTTGCATTAGCAAAGCTAACGATTAGCCTTTTTATAGGAGCTACGATATGAGCCACCCATATTTTGCATATAGCCATGCAGAAAATAACTACCATAAAAAGAATAATCAAAATCTAGAAACAAAATCGGTTGATGAGGCGGTAAATGAATATGTTAAACAAGTTAATGCAGTCATTGATTACACCAATGCAACCGCCGCTGAATTTGAGGAGATAAAAGAATGAAGTTTGTATTTTTATATTGCTTATTTCTATTTGTTATTTTCTCACTTGTGTTTTTATGGAGGGCTGCGATATGAAGAAGCACGATATAATTGAAATTGAGGCTGAAAAATTACATGAGACTGAGAGGGCGATTTTAATCAGTGACGGAAAAACCAAAGCATGGATTTCTAAGGATCATATTCAAAACAATGAAGACGGGACATTTTCTATGCCTGAGTGGATAGCTTTAGATAAAGGTTTAATATGAAAATGAAGCGATTTTTATTTGGAGGAAAAATTATGAAAGAATATAGATTTGACATAGGTATTTATTGCAAAATCTTTGCAGAAAATTTAACCGAGGCTAAAAATTGGGCAGAAGGATTTGCCGATACTTTTAAAGATGCGGTTAATGCAACCAAACATGGTGAGAGCATAGATTTGATTATTAAGCCTCGGGGGAAAATATGACCTTTTTACTTCCATACTGGAAACAAATAGCGTCTTTTGCGGCAGTGTTTGCCGTACTATCCGCAATATGGTTTCACGGCTATATATCAGGAAGCGATGCGGTGAAAGCCGAAAACGCCAAGCAAATACAGGAAAACCAACAACAAGTAATCGAGAAGGAGAGAAAAAATGTACAAACAAGTAATAAAATCGGGTTTAGCCTTGATAGCGATCTTGCTATTCTTAACAGCATGTACGAAACCAATACCGAACCAATGCCCGCAACAGATGCCCGTGTCGTCAAGCCTCAAGGCTGCGATAATCGAGAACGAAAAAGACTACAAGGCATTATCAATAAAAAAACCGCAATAATTCATGCTTGTGGTGAACAATTAGGAGTTGTAGAATGAAAATTGAAAAAGAAGCCAAAAGAGAAGCCATTGTTAAGATTGAATTTAGCGGAGATGAGGCGGCAAATATGCGAGATATTTTATTTGTATTGCAAGCGGTTTACGCTCACGCTTCCGCCGGTTCAATTCCAAAATTTGCAATGAGCGATAATCAACTTAATTTATTGCAAGAGTTTGATCGAGGTCTTTATGAACAATAAGCCATATTATTTGCTTCACGAGGCACTTTATCAATCTAAAGAACATGGCATGAAATTTGATTTTCCAGATGATTATATAAGCGAACTTCGTGATTTGGATTTGATCACTTTTGTCAAGGCAAAAAAAGATATAACTCATTTGTTTGAGGTAAGATTTTGCCCTTCCGATCCTTCGGTTTTCGAGCCGAAAGAGGGTGACGAGTCCAGGGAAGGGTTTGTATTTAAAGACGGGGGCTGGATTGACGGTGAGCATTTTTTTGATCAATTAGAAGACCCGAAATTAACCGCATTCCGCAACGGCAAGCCTTTCTTAAACCCTAGATATGAGGTGAAAAAATGATAATTCTTATTGCCGCTATTATTCAAATGCTTTCGATTTTTACTTTCTTTGCCCGCTTGCATTATAGAAGGCTACGCAAAAAAGAAATCGATTCTATAATGTATTTGCTTGATATATCAGTTGCTTGTACGGTTTATATTATCATATTTGGCATAATACCAAAACTTTAAAAGGATAGAAAAATGATTGATGACGCAATAAAACTTCTTAAGAATTACAATCAATGGCGACGTGGAGCTGACGGTATAGATATGCCAAGCCCAAAAAAAATAGGCGAGGCTATAGACGAAATTATCGAATATTATGAGGGTAAACTCATAACTGAACAACTTAAACCCCGTAACGTACCGATGATGTGCTTATGACCCTTCGCAAGTTTAATCTTTATCAAGTATGTTTAAAATGCAAAGCACAACTTGTCGGATTGCATATATTTGATAATGAAGGCAAACCAGCCAAAAGAATTAGAGATTATTGTTATGAGTGCGAAAAAACCACTTGCAAAGAAAACAAGAGTTGATATTATGAGGTTGCAAGATTTTATACTCCTTGTAAAAAACCTGTAGTACCGTCATTCCCCAAAAGGTTTGACATTAGTAGCCCACGGGAAACTAGGTGCTACAGGTAAAGAACACACATAACGCTGAAATGGCTTCCTTATGAAGTGCTAGAGTCCCAAGCGGAAACTAGGTGTTGTGGTGAATGGGGTGGGCATAACATAAACAATAATCAAATATCTTGAAGGATTTAGATTTTTATCGTGTTATGCCTGCTGCCAATTCAATCAGTGGAACGTTTTGGCATATTTTGCATTTTAGATTCAACAACTTTTACCGATACGTTTATATCATTTAAGGCTTGCGACATATTATCTATTTTTGTCTCTAATCGTACAGCATCGGCTTTAGTTTGGTAGTGCTGCATTTTCTCTTCAATTCTTGATTGCCGATTATGCAAATTTACCCCGAAATAACCAAGTAATGAGGTAAAACCTGCGGTGATGTAACTAAAAATAGTATTGTCGGGTATATCCATTCTAAACCTCTTTAATCTGATAATGCGGCATATCGACGAATTTACCAAAGCATTCACCGCCCCACTCAATGTTAATTCCAAGTTCTTCAGCTTTTTCTTTTACAATAACTGATAACTTACGGAAAGACTCTAAATCGTTCCAATCAATCGGGTAGGGAGCTATATCAACAGCCATTGAAGGAAACGAATTGTGCTTGCTATACGGATAATGTAATTTTGATTTACCGGTATTAAAAGCCGCTTCTTGCTCTTCCTCGCCACGGTGACCACAAAGAATTGTGATGTCGGTTTCCTTAATAACCTCGTGCATCAAATCTTGCAATCTTTGGTCGCATGTTGCAAGTCGCTCAAGGGATTTATTGCTGAATTGTGGCATTATCCGCACCTTTCTTTGCTATCGTTTCTACACCGTCAACGACTTCTTCTACCAAATCTTCAACGCCTTGTACGAATTCAGAAATTTCTTCTTTGATTTTGTCAAGAATAGTCGGCTCTTGAGTATTTTCGTCAACTGATTCTTGGATAACTTCAGCTAGCTCTGTATTTTCTTCAGTCATGGTCATCTCCTTGTGTTGGGGGTTTTAAATATTTAGCAGTTTCATTGGTTTTAGCTATTCCGTAATTCACAACAAGTGCGGTAAGCATTGTACTCGATAGTGTAACAATTTGCGTATCATCTTTCAATCTAAAAAGCTGTATGCTTGTTATAACAAACACACCGAAAACGAGCAGCCTTGCCATGCTTAACCGCCCATTATCATCTTCAAAGAATTGCCTAAGCTTGTTCATATAATTTAAAAACCTTGAAGAATTATAAACCCTGTTGAGGTTGCCCCCGTAATTGTCATGCTAGTAGTAGTAAGGGCTGTAACCAAAGCGGCACCCAATCCGTTAGTTGATATAATTGCAGGGATATTTACAAAAGGAGTCGGAAAGGTATATGATGCCGTTCCAAGCAACGCATTACAATATACAATTACGCTTTTTAAAGTCGGAGATTGAAGCGGTTGTGAATATGTCGCACTTCCCGAAGTTGAGCCTGCTACCACCGATAATACGCTGCTAACGGGACTTCCTGCAGTTGCTTTTAATGCCATACTAATTCCCTTTCCCTAAAGAGATTTCAAGAGTCGTTGCTGCAGTTGCCTGTATTGCCGCAACCGTATTATAATTTGGTGGATAATCAAGAATTTGGGTGGAGCCGGCTGATATATACACAACATTAGTTGTCGACGGAGTAGAAGTCGTAGCGGCAGCTACAGCCGAATCAATCCCTACTACAATATATGCCCCGGCACTCCCCGTGTTGGTTATCATGTATGTTGCCCCGATTAACGTCGGAAGTGTTGGAAATGATACTGAAGCCGATGCAGCACCTACAGCAAGCTGTACAGAAGAAATCGGCGAAAAATTAGTTGAAGTTACAATACTCATATATTATTCCTTTGTATTTGCGGCAAGCGGAGTATTTCCCTCACTTATCCATTGTTGAATTATATCAGCAGCTACAAGATGACTCTCCATTGAGCCGTCTTCATTAACCCGAAAAACCACTTCATTTTTATCGTCTACATATTGCCAAATCATAACTCCGCTCCTGTAAATATCATCAATCCTGATGCGTTATTAAATTTCAAAGTTGCCCCCCTACCGATTGTAGTTCCGACTCCGCTTTGGGTAACCGCTATCAAAGCTTGCGTATTTGATAGCGAAGTTCCTATAACAACGGCACTCACTGCAAGTGAATAAACCACGCTATCAGTTGTATTAAGGTGAGAAGCCGCAGAAACAGTTACGCCCGTGACGGCAACCCTAGTGGGAACCGGAAAAGGTATTAAAATATTATTTATCGTAGCCGTGGCACTTGTTATTCCAATAGAGGGAATCGGAGAATCTGTCCCGGTTGAAGCGAATGCCGGCAAATACCTTGCACAACGCAATTTTTCAGCGGTTATATCGATAATTTCAACCGGAGACGGTGAATTGTTTAGCCCTGTCGTAATTCCAGGAGTAACCCGCACATCAACATTTGAAACGCTCACCGATTTCGCAACTGAATTTAAAATAGCACCAAAATCTAATATAAATTGCAATCCAAAATATGAATTTGAGGCGGCAGTATATGTATATGCAACTTTAGCTGTTGCACCGTTTGCAATAGATTGTAGTGAAACGCTTAAGTCGGTAGTCGTTGCACCCCAGTTATCCGATGCGTTTGCATGTGAAACAATTAAAGTTGGGGTTATTGTCGCGCCGGTGTTATTTGTTATTGAGGCTTGGAATGTTATTTGTTGTCCGTCAACATATCCGGCAACTATACTTTCAATCCGCTGATAAAGCTGAGTATTGGTAACCCCGGTGTTCCCGGTAATACTTAATGACTTCAAAGCAGGATACCCGAGCGTTCCGCTTTGTGACCAAGTTATGTTTGCACTCCCGGCAAATAACATCCAGCCGTCAAGCGTATAAGCAGGTGAACCTGCGGTTATTGTGCCGCTTGTGCCACGACTTGAAACCAAAAAAGAATTGTTGCGGATTTTATTAGTAAATCCTCCGGGCGTTATGCTGTTTAAAAGCTGTCCATAACTTGCATATTGATTCGTTGCCGTTGCATTGCCTACTCCCGTATGGGTAAATCCGTTCATTGGAAGGTTTGCCGTAATCGTAGTTTGACCGTCTTTGCAAATACAATTTGACAAACCTGTGGCAAATCCGTTATCCTCCGTATCAACACGGCTTGCAGTAATCGGAATTGCCGAACCTGCATCGACCGTCCAATTATATACTCGAGTAAATAAACCGCTTCCGTTAAATGGCATGATAGGAACTCCTTATGATAGACTTAATAATAGGTTGGTTTGAATTTTGGTTTGCACTCAGCTTACTAATGCTTCCTATAATCTTAATTCTAGCTATTCGTGACTTAATAAGAGGAAGATAATTCATATTAATAATTTCCACTTCTCTGCTTGGAAAGATTGGCTAAATAATCAGCATATGCTTTTGCTGCCTGCTCTTCATTATATTTATTTATAACTGAATATGGCGTTATTTCATTAACACCAATATACCCACGATGATTAGGCATTTGTGGAGGTTGCAGAACATCTCCATTAGGAGTTATTCTAGTAGGATTAAATTCCAATTGCAAAGGTTTTTGTCTTGTTAATTCAGCTGCTAATTGCTGTCTACCTTGTGCGGCATCAATAATATTGGGATTAGTTTTATCTATAGCTCCACGCATATTGGGATTAGGCATTGGAACGCCTTGCGAATTCACAGGAATTACCGCAGGATTATATGTTAATTTGGGCGTATTATCAAAAGGCATAATCTCTTGTTGCTTCTGTAATGCACCTAAAGCATCGCCATATTGAACGGCAGACGGACTAACTTCTTTCGTGGCGGAGATTAAAGCCTTAACGTCAGGAGAGTAAGTTTGCCCACGAATAGCATTAAAAACGTGCTTAATACTCCCAAGAGGGTCGCCTGCTATATTGCCAAATTGTTCTAACCTATACATTCCTTTGCCAGCAGTTAATTGGCTTGCAAGGGCTTGTCTAGTTTGTGTAGCTAAATCTTCTGGCATAACACGAGTAACGGCATTTAACTGAACTGGATTTTTGATATTGTTTAGCAAATTATAAGCTCTTTGCTGTGTTGCGTCAGGAATAATACTACCTATGCCATTTTGTGCGTGATAATCTTCTGGTTTCCAAAATTTATTTAGAACACTATTGTCAAATGGAGTTGCAACATTATCCACATATTGTTTATTAGCTAATTCCAAAGCTTTGCCAAAAATAGGATTAGATTGAGACGCAGAGTTAAGCGTACTATCAAGCATTCTTCCTACTTGAAAAGTCGGGGTTTTTGCACCTTGAGATAGTTTATTGTCATTAAATCCAGAGTTTATTTGCTGCTTCATATCCACAATATCAGATAAGGGAACGTTTGGATTTTGTGCTATCTGGTCAGAAAATGCTTGAAGTCTAGGTAAAACCGAGCGAGATTGATGATAGGGGTCACTACCAATCTCACTAATCATACTTTGTAGATGAGGCTGTAAATTAGATAAATCTGCCGTTTGATTGCCAGCCGATTTCTCAACAAAATCATAAAAAGGCTTAGTTTGTGCTAAAGCATCACCATAAGATTTACTAATAGAAGCCTGTGCTAAATTTTTATCAAAAGGCATTTTAGGAGCTAGACTATCAGCAATAGAAGTCCCTAAATTATCCGCAAGTGATGCTCCAGCTTCTCCGGCTCCTTTTATAAGCGGAAAACCAGCTGTCATATTTCCAATGGCAGAAATATCACGCCCAAGCTCAGGGTGAGATTGAGTAAAATTATTATAAGAATTTGCATATTGTCTAGCAACATCACCAACAGCACTATCAGATATTTGATGCCCAGCTATAGCAGCTCCTGCTTTTGCTAAAAAGGCGGTGGCGGGTTGTGCTTCTGCTATTTTACTGCCTATATATCCTAAAGCGTCTCTGCCCAAATCATTCGCAGCTCCACCAATAGCCCCACCAAATTGTATAGCATTAGAAACTGGATTATCCTCTCCAGTTATAGCCTGTTTAGCTTGCAATAGCCTATCGCCAATTTGATTGCTAACAGATTGCGGTTCTTGCTGAGATTGGGGCTGTGATAATACAAACCCCTCAGGAAGGGGGGGCGTATTATTTATAACAAATCCTTCAGGAAGCGGAGGGATTATTGCATTTTCTGCCATTGCCCCCCCTGTAGTATTAATTTTTCACCTGTTTTAGGATTTATCGCAATCGTTTGTGAGCCATTAGCGGTATTGGTATTTTCCATGCCCGCAAAACTTCCAACATCAGATTGAACTTTCTTGGTATAATCGGCAATCTTATGATCTTGCATAAATTTATTAGTATAAACATCTGGAGTCATAGTATAGCCACCAGCCAAACGATTACCTAGCCCGCCGATTTTTTCCCAACCATTTGCCATATCTAAGTTGTGATCAACCAAGCCCTTTGCTTGGCTAATTACATTAAATAACGCTTGCGGCTGCATATTCGGATTTATACCGGTTTTTTCAAGGTTTTGATATTCAACCTGGTACATTCTTGATACTTTATCATCGCCATTTGTATTGATATTTTTAAGCTGACTTATTATTTCTTGTGATGCGGTCGGCAATGCTGTTTGTATATTAGCCAATGTAGCTATATCTTTAGGATTTTTTATAATTCCAAGGGAAACAAGTTTGTTTGCAATACCAGGGTCTTGCGACATTAAAGTATTACCCTTTGTCACCTTAAACACGTCAATCAAATTATTTAAATTGTTTTGCTGCTTTGCCAAGCTTGACTGCATCGTTGATAATGAATTACTCCCCTTTAAAGCCTCCTGCCCCATATTTTCGGCAATAGAAACGCCTTGTTTTGTATTTTCAGTTGGTATCTTAGGCATACCGGTTGGATCGGGTGCAATCCAATTATCAACCGTAATAATAGGTTTACCATCTGATGCAAGCGGTGCTTTGGGCTTTTCTTGACTCCCTCTACCTACATTTTCAATGCCTATTTGGTTTGCGGCATTTTCAACAGGAGTTAATAGTTTATCTCCATTGAATGCCGCTTGAATATTATCAGCCTGCCCGGTGCCTTTTGCCGCATTTTCGGGATCAAAAACTGATAATAATTTATTGCCGGCATCACTATTGAATGCCGTCTGCGGTTGTGGAGTCTGCGGTTGTGGAGCGGCATTAGGGTAAGGCTGATAATTGCCTTGCGGATTGATATAACCCAATTTATCATTCATGTATCTTGAGGTAATAGGGTTTGAAGCATTTTTAAATTCAGGAGTATTTTCAAGATTTTTGCCAAATGCTTCACTTTGAGCTTTAAAATTATAAGGCTCGCCAAGCATTGATTTCTGGAGAATATCATTCATAGTCGGTTGCGGAGGCTGATACGTGCTTCCGTCAGGCATTTTAATCGGATCAGGTTTTGCTAAAGCAGACGCAAGAGCTTGTTGCTGTAAATCTGCACTTTGAGCATTGGCATTTTTAGCCAAATAAGCCCCGGCAATCATACTGCCAAGTTTTCCCAAGCCCTCACCTGCAGTATAAGGAATTGCCACTCCACCGGCAGCCGTGCGATTTATACCGCCTGCCATAGGTTCTTCACCTTGTTGCATCAATTGAGCTGCTAAAGCTTGTTGCTGTTGCAATTGCATTGCTGCAGCAGGATTAGTTAGCTGTAGCATATTCATTTGCGGTGCGGTTGTTGCTATTAAAGGATTTGCCATATCAACCTCCGTTCAACCAAGGTAAGGGTGCATTTGCGTTATTGCCATAGAATTTAGTCGACCAAGGTAGGCTTGAATCTGCATTTGCATTCATTAAACCCGAAAAGCCACCCTGATTGCTTCCCCGAATAAAATCATTGTCTGTTGCTTTTGATGCTCCCGCCATTGACGCTAGGGTTTGCGGATCAATAGAATGCGTTCCGCCGCCTGAGAAATTTGCAGGTTGTGCTTGAGTTATATCACCTTGATCCGCCATTAAAGCGTTAGCAAGTTGTTGCTGTTGCGATAATAAGCCTTGATTATTGTTTTGCATTAAGAAATTTGCCGTGTTCATTTAAACTACCATTGCATAATTAACAGTTTTATATCCATTAGGCATAGTAATAACGGCATTTGGAATAATTTTCTCAATTTCCTGTGCCATAACACCGGTTTGCTTGCCACCGCCCGATTTATATTCAAATTCATAAACATTAAATCCACTGGGTGTTTTGCCGATCTTACGGATATTCTTTTTTAAGCGTCTATCTGATGCCATAATAGCAGCCGCTCCTAAACTTCCACCTAATGACATCAAACCATTCATTGATGAGCTATTTTGACCGACCTGAGAATTATATAAACCAAGTTGATTTTGATATGCTTGATTAGCAATTCCGGCAGTATTAGTTCCTGCCATAGTTGTAGGTGTTTGCTGCGGCAATTGCGGCATTGTAACTTGTGAGCCTGAACGCAAAGCATTAAGTTCATTGAGAGGCTGTAATTGCTGTTGCGAGTTAAGTGCAAATAATGATTGAGCATATTGCGGAGCTTGCGTAATGGCATTATTTTGAGCTTGTCCATAGGCATAATCACGTTGGCGACCAAGCTCAGATTGAGCGTTATTGTATGCCTCGCTACCTGCTGTTATACCCTGATTTGCTAATTGAGCATTTTGTTGGGCTTGCATTTTTTGATATTGAGGATCAAGCAATGCGGTTTGCTGTTTATAGTAAGCATCACGACCTTGTTGTGTAAGAGAATTTATGTCTTGTGGCGTTGGTTGTTGACTTAAAATAGATTTTTGGACTTGTGATAATAACTGATTGCCGGTATCCGCTAAACCAAGGCTTTGTTTATTGTTAGCATCAAGTAACGCTTGTTGTGCCGGGGCTAGGGTTACATTGGCGGTTACTTGTGGGTTGCCGGCATCCGAAAGCTTAAATTGATCAAGCGTGGGCATTGGCGTTGAGGCGGCTTGAGCGGATTGATTATATCCAGCCGGGAATATATATCCACCACGACCCCTTATTGGTTGACTTGCCGATTGCTGTGCCTGCTGTGCCTGCTGCCAAGTAGCTAAAGCCTTATCATATGCAGCCTGATCGTAAGTTGCACCCTTTTGGGTTTGATTGTAGGTTAAGTTTCCATAAGGAGTATTATAATTTGGATTATTTAAGCCAAAATTATACTGTGCAGTTTCTTTATTGGACTGCGTTTGAGCCTGTGCGGTAGTATTTGGATCAGGTGCCGCTGGTGCCGAGGGTGAAGATCCGCCTAATGACATTTTAACCACCTACATTCATGTTTAAGTATTGAGTAAATCATGCAATCCCCACCTGATACCCACCCTTGACGTTGACAACCCTCATATACAAATCCAAGGCGTTCAACAAAATTTCTAGCGTGTTTATTCTTTTTAGAGATGCTTGCCTGTACTCTTTTCACTTTTAACTGAATGAAGGGGTAAGCTGATAGTATTTTTAAATTATGCCTATTACACCATGATTTGTCAATACTAAATATTGATATTTCTAAGGAAACAGGCTCTTTATTAGTATGATTGGCACGATAATTATTATAAAGCACTACGCAAATTAAAAATCCGTCTTTTCTAAAGCCAATTGACTGGCAGGGTTTAAATTCTATTCCGCCTGATTGATGATAAGCCCACTTAACCATTTCTTCTTGATTTTCAAAATCAACCTCAATCACAATAAGCCGCCTTTTTGGAAAGAATAATCAACCGATTGCATTGAAACCGGAGTATTTGTCGATAACTTAGCCGTAATTGTTGCCGCAACACCTAACCCTGTTACGCTTTGCCATTGAGATGATACAAAGGCATTTTGTCCCCAAAACGAAGTATTCCAAAGTGCAATATTCCACAAAGAAGCACCGCCACCAACCACAACTTTAACCACTGATTGCGGTTGCAAATCTTGAAAGTCAACATTTATGCCTAAATTAGCAGAAACACTTGTATTTGCTGAAAAATACACTTTAATCATATTGAAGAATTTTTGGATAGCATGACTACCGAAATAACTAAATGCAGGTTTTACAGTTGATATGATATTGCTTCCATTGTCCGTACTTCCAATATCACACTGATAAACCGCATTATCACTACCAAAATATATGTTATCATTAAAAACCTCATAACAATATGATTTCCATGCTGAATTTTGATTTACCTTGCCAAATGTACACCAAGCATTAGTAATCGTGTTCATGACATATTGATAAATAGAAAGCCGCTCGATTTGCGGCACGTTAATAATCAATTTATTTCCTATTGGATATAAAATAACTTGCCAGCCAAAATTATTAGGATAACTCTGGACATCGCTAGTTACCGAATTAACAATTTTATTGCTTATCGCCTCTTGAATTGCACTTCTATCGCTTAATAATGCCTTGGAAAGCATCATAACCCCGTCGGCAGTTACCATAACTACATCAGATCCCATTTTTGCATAGAAACGCCTGCCTTGAGGTCGTCCAATTCTAAAATGCCCTGCAAGAGAAAATGTAGATGCGTAGGAGGGGTCGTATCCTTGATAAACTAATACTTCGCCTTCCGATGATACAAATGCGGCAAATTCTTGTGTTCCCGAAGTATCGTTAATTGTCCAATTAACCATACCCATTATATAACCACCAAGCCTTAACAAAGAACCAACGTCAAAGGAAGTTGCAGCACCGGCAATTGAATTTAAACCCAAATACCATAATTTAGTGCTATCTTTTTGGGTAAACCAAACCCGACTTTTAAAAGTATTAACATGAATAAGTGTAGCCGTATCAACACCAGTAATGTCATGCGTTCCGTCACCGTCTCGCCACCAATTAGTACCGTCAAAGCCGCATAATTTATCCGCACCGTTTACCGCTAATATAAAGCTTCCGCCCGGAGTTGACATATTAACATATTGGAATCTTCCGTTTGTCAATCCCGTAACCAAAGCAGCAGCACCCGTAACCGAAGTTGTCACCTCACGAATATTCCCGTTGCTATCCGCACTAAACAATTTCTTTGTCGAAGCCCCATTATATACCATTAAAGATTCAACATAACCGGTAGGGTTAGAATTTTGCAGAACATACCCGCTTCTAACTTCAATATTTGTCGTGCTAGGAAACCAGTTATCTAAAACAACCGCATCAGTTTTAGGCATTGCCGCAATAGAATCACGATCATTTAATCCACCAATAGGAGAAGGAACGGACGCAACCGTTGTTTTTATCCCTCGGTTAAGCTGTTTTCTGCGGGGGAATATTGCCATATTATGAGCCAAAGCCAGTATCAGGTACATTCGCACTACTTAATAAATGCGTACCTCTTGCAGTTGCATTTAACGGCAAATAACGAGTGCCGCCATTGCGTGCAGATACACGCTCCATAGCGGCTTGATAATCGGCAAACTCCTGTTGATAGTCGAGTTTTTTAGCTGCAAGAAAACGCCATTTAACACCCAAAATAAAACAATCATCATCAAGCGTATAAAAATCAGTATCAGCAATCCATTTTGATTGAGCCGCTCCCGAAACGCTTTGACACCAAGCATTGCTATAATATTCTAAACTTTCAACACCAAGAGAATCACTTGGAGGCGGATCAATGTAAAATAAATTACCCATAACACGATAACGACGACGCGGTCCGGTTGGCGATATGCCCGATTTTAATACTTGCCATTCTTGAGCAGATAGAGGACCGAGAAGTTGCCAGCGATATGTTCTATCCCAAGTAGTTTGCGGTATAAAATAATTAACATCGTTTGGAATTGGATAAGCATCTTGTGAAAACAATAAAGATACACCGCTTCCGCTTAATGTCGGAATTGAGTCAATAGTTACAGAATTAGCACCGACGGCAATAACCCTTGTGTCGTATGGAATGCCATTACCGCTAACTAAAAATAATCCTGCGGTAATTCCTGCGGTTGAGCTTATGCCTGTAATTGTTGTTGATCCTGCGGTTACAGTTCCCGTTAATCCGGTTACCGCATTAGTGCTGAATTTATATTGCACACGCAATTCTTCCCAACCGTCCGCACGCTTATCATGTTGAGAAAAATCTTTGCCTTCACGATTAGCAATACTTAATAATTGCAAGGCTTGCGTATCGGTATTTGCGATAATAGAGGTGTATTGCGGTAATCCCAACTCTGCGGTTGCAGCATTGATTAAGCCGAGCAAATTAAGCTTGTTAGCCTGAACAATAGGAGCAACCACAACACACCTCTAAAATTATTACTTGGTAGCCCAAGCGGTACTATTTCTTTTGGTAAAGATAGTCAAAGTATTAACAGCAATCGAAAAGCTGGTTGCACCGTTATTTACCGTATCAGTCCCGGGAGGATACCATAAAATAGCATTACCGGTGTTACCGTTATAAACCCACTGTGAATCACCCGGATTTCCCGCCATACCTACAACGCCGGTTGAAGCGGCGGCAGTAGTTACTTCAGTTCCGATAGTAGTTACAACATAAGCGGTAGCTTGAGTCGTACCCAAAGCTGTTGCACCTTGAGTGACATCGCCGATAATATTGTTAGCAGCTTGGGCGGCAATCCCCGAGCCTAAAAGTCTTTGAGCAAAAGCCATGTTTAATCTCCTAATATATCAGCCACCGTAGGGCGACTTCTTTTTTTTACAATAGCATTTTCTGTGTTTTCTTCAACAGTTTTTATTGATTCTAATGCTGCGAGTCTTTTTTCCAGCGATGCAATAGTTGCG
>CAIQNQ010000255.1 GCA_903873165.1 uncultured Methylococcaceae bacterium
ACTGAACTGCAACGCTTTCCATCATCAACTGCTTAACTTACTCGGTGAGCGTTATGTTCTCTTATATGCTAATTCTGAATAGCAGGGGGTGCGGAATGTCGGAAGACCTTATGGAGAAGTTTAAATTAGAAAAACTAACAGAGGGTTCAAGCAATAGCACGATTAACCGTTATTTGGGCGTTTTAAATGCGATCCTGAGAAAAGCCAAAAATGAATGGGAATGGATAGAAAACATACCTAAAGTGACCTTACTCGCCGAACAAAGCAGACGATTACGCTGGTTATCACAAGATGAAGCTAAAAGACTACTCAAAGAACTACCCGAACATCTAAACGCAATGGTGCGCTTCTCATTAGCGACAGGGTTACGGGAAGCCAATGTCTGCGGCCTACAATGGTCTCAAGTGGATATACATAGAAAATGCGCGTGGATACACGCGGATCAAGCCAAAGCAGCCAAAGCGATTCCTGTCCCTTTAGGTACTGAAGCTTTAGCGGTTATTCGTGAACAGATTGGTAAAAATCATAATTACGTTTTCACCTATGAAGGCAAACCGGTTACCCGCGCAAATAATCACGCTTGGAGAAAGGCGTTACTTAGAGCAGACATTCATGGATTCCGCTGGCATGACTTACGTCATACTTGGGCAAGCTGGCATGTACAAAACGGCACACCTTTAAATATACTAAAAGAGCTGGGTGGCTGGGCTGATTTAAAAATGGTGATGCGTTATGCCCATCTATCGAGCGACCATCTAAAAGAATATGCAGATAACACAAATTTGAAAACTATTAGTAGAGTGCTTCCTTAGGTAAAAAGCGGAAGTGCTCAGCAATTGCGTGACAAATTTACTACACTGGCAAAATTTACTACAGGAAAAAAGCTCGTAAGCTATTGATAAATATGGAGCTCATATCCGGATTTGAACCGGAGACCTCTTCCTTACCAAGGAAGTGCTCTACCTACTGAGCTATATGAGCTTAATCTCATAATTTGGAGCGGGTGATGGGAATCGAACCCACGTGATCAGCTTGGAAGGCTGGAGTTCTACCATTGAACTACACCCGCAGATAAATTTTACAAGTTTAAGATGGTGGAGGGGGGAGGATTCGAACCTCCGAAGGCAGAGCCGGCAGATTTACAGTCTGATCCCTTTGGCCGCTCGGGAACCCCTCCGATATCGGGTAAGCTGATTATTATCAGCTATTAGTATTACGATGTCAATAGCATATTCAAATTAATTACAATTCAAAAAACACCAAGCGCATTTTAATACTCAAAAACACTGCAATATAGCATTAATCACGCAAGCATTTTACATTAAATTCTTATTCTAAACCCTAAGAATTTATTTTATTCATCACTAGGGATAAATCACCCGCCATCATCGACGGCATATATCCTAATCCAATATTCAAAGCCTTGGATATTTCAGTAAATTCTGCTTTTGAAGGCGCAGATAATACAAAATCAGCCACAATTTTTCCAATTGCCGGCCGCCCAATTCCTACTCGAAGCCTATAAAATTCTTTAGAATTCAAATGAAGAATAATATCCCTTAAACCATTATGACCCGCATGCCCTCCGCCTTTCTTAAGCTTGATTATCCCAGGATTAAAATCAAGCTCGTCATGAACCACGAGTATTTCCTCAGATTCAATTTTATAATACTTAGCAATTTTTGCAACCGACTGTCCACTTCTATTCATAAAAGTGGTCGGCTTTAACAACATAACCCTAGTTCCAGCAATTACAACTTCTGAAAATAAACCCTCAAACTTTGACTGCATTGACCAGGTATTTGCCGCGTCTCTTATCAATTCATCCAAAAACAAAAACCCGACGTTATGTCGGGTTTTCTCATAATTTTGACCTGGATTTCCTAAGCCAACGATAAGCTTAATCATATCTAGAGAAATCAATACTCATTAATCTGCAGAATTGTCCTTAGTTGCTCTTGAAGCCAATATTGAAACAACTGATAGGTTATGCTCTTCGCCTTGAGCCAAAGCAACAATTTCAACACCTTGAGGTAAAACTATATCCGATAAGTGTATAGACTCACCCACATCTAATCCGCTTAAATCAACCTCAATAAACTCAGGCAAAGCAGAAGGCAAGCAAGAAACTTCAATATCAGTTAATGAGTGAGCGGCTATGCCACCTTTTTTTACACCCACTGACACATGCTCATTAATAAAATGCAATGGAACATGCACTTTAAGAGCTTCAGCTTGACTTACACGTAAGAAATCTAAATGCAAAATTTGAACTCGGGCAGGATGACGCTGAACACCTTTAAGAATGGCCTGCTCAGCTTTTCCATCAACAACAACATCTAAAATATGCGAGTAAACTGCTTCATGATCAAGATGCTTGACCACCTCATTATGATTTAAAACCAACATTTGTGGAGCAGAAGATCCACCATAAATAACCGCAGGTACATTTCCATGACGTCGAGCTCTTCTTGCAACGCTTTTACCTGATTGCTCGCGACTTTCAGCAATAAACTCAAATACTTTAGACATCTTTCCTCACCATTTTCTGAAGTCCGTGCCCAAGAGCACCAACATTAAATTCTATCAAAAATTTTTTATAATAATTCTAATCTACGTACAGTGAGCTTACTGACTCACCAACTGAAATACGCCTTATCGTTTCAGCTAACATCTCGGCAACACTCAATTGCCTAATCTTTCCTAATTCAGACGCTTCCTTACTCAAAGGTATCGTATCTGTAACGACTAACTCATCAAGCTCAGAATTTCTTAAGTTATTCATAGCAGCACCCGATAAAACAGCATGTGTACAATAAGCCACTACTTTTATCGCTCCGCGCTTTTTCAGTGCTGCCGCTGCATGACATAAGGTACCTGCAGTATCAACCAAATCATCTATCATTACGCATGTCCTTCCTTCAACATCACCAATGATATGCATTATTTCTGATACATTTGCTTTAGGTCTGCGCTTATCTATAATAGCCAGATCCGCATCATCAAGCCTTTTAGCTAATGCTCTCGCTCTAACTACTCCACCAACATCAGGAGAAACCACTATTAAATCTTTATATTGCTGACGCCAAACATCACCCAAAAGAATCGGTGATGAATAAACATTATCAACAGGTATATCAAAAAAACCTTGAATCTGATCAGCATGCAAATCAACAGTCAATATTCTATTTGCACCTGATTGCTCAATCATTCTTGCTACCAACTTAGCGCTAATTGGCACTCGAGCAGATCGCGATCTTCTATCCTGCCTAGCATACCCATAATAAGGCAATACGGCAGTTATACGTGAAGCCGATGCCCTCTTAAGCGCATCAGTCATCACCAATAATTCCATCAAATTTTCGTTGGTTGGCGAGCAAGTTGGCTGAATAATAAATACGTCTTTACCACGGACGTTCTCCTCAATCTCAACCGCTATCTCTCCATCACTAAACCTACCGACGGTAGCCATGCCAAGCCGCATATTAAGCTTTTTAACAATGCCGTCAGACAGAGCGAGATTAGCATTTCCAGAAAACACCATCATAGAGGTGTCATTCATTCAAGCACTCCCATACGAATTTAACATAATGGATATAAATGGCTGGGTCGCAAGGATTCGAACCTTGGTATGCGGAGATCAAAACCCCGTGCCTTACCGCTTGGCGACGACCCAATAATTATGAAATATAGTTCCAGTCTTTTAGCTTTGTCACTAAGGGAGATTCATTCAACCCTTTTGCTAAGTACATCTGCCACTTATTATTTTTAAGCGTATCATAAGCAACTTCAGCCAATTCTTTCGACTCAAATTGTCCAAAAACACAAGCCCCCGTGCCAGTCAATCTTGCCTCAGTAAAATCCGACAAGGCCAGTAACGCTTCTTTAACTTGAGCATACTGTTCACTAACAACCTCAACACAATCGTTTTGGTGCTGACCCGCTATAAAGTCGGCTATTTTGATCGATTTACTGTTGCGTGTCAAATTTTTAGCTGAAAATATTTCTTTGGTATTAACATGACAGCCTGGTTTAATCACTACACACCACTGCTCAGCAGGGGTGATTTTTTTTAAAACCTCACCAACGCCTTCAGCCCAGGCAGAATAACCATTAACAAATACAGGCACATCCGCACCTAATGCTAAACCCAACTCCATTAATCTTTCTAGTGGTAAATGTAAATTCCACAACTTATTTAACACAACTAACGTTGTTGCCGCGTCAGAACTCCCCCCTCCTAAGCCACCGCCCATGGGTAGATTTTTTTCAACTTCTATACAAACCCCAAAAGAGCAACCCGTTTCTAATTTTAAACTATTTGCGGCTCTTATCGTTAAATCATCAGCTTCTGGCACGCCTGGCATGATATGTAGCAAACTAACCTTACCATCGTCAACTGGATGAAAAGTAATCCAATCGCAAATATCTACAAACTGAAAAACCGTTTGCAACAAGTGATACCCATCACTTCTTCGACCTACAATTCTTAACATTAAATTTAATTTAGCTACTGCAGGCCATCTTTCAGACCAAATTGCACTATCACTTTGTTTTTCTATCATCAAAATCCCACTGATCTATAACTAACTTCAACTTTAATTCCGTATTGGTGACAATTATTTTACGAGATACCTTATAAGTGTTAACCCATTGCATTTGCTCATATTCAACTACCCATTCAGCTTGCTTAAAACCATTCATTGTGGATATAAAACTGGCATTAGGTTCTGGCACTCCAACCACCCAGTACCTTAATGAATGTACGGGAACAAACATGCCTATCTGTTGATTAATAAATTGCTCAGGATGATCAGAAAATATAATCTTTCCATCACCACGATCTATAAAAACTTGATTATTAAGTAATCGTATAGCCGTAGCACCCTGACCCAAAGGCCCAGACAATTTAATATTTTCTTCATCACCTGAATGCTTCCAAGCAATATTGGCCTGCCAAGAATCCTTTTTGCTTTTTAAAGCCAATCTGCCAACAAAATTCCAAGCATTTAAGCTGTACGCGCCTTCTTTAGCATCTTTTGAATACTGCTCATTTTCTTTAATGGGTTCCGACGAACACGCCCATAACAACACTGACAATAAAACAACAACAACCTTTAGGAGATTTATAAACATCTACTAACTTGCGCCCTTGAATAATCTTTTTTGCACAGCCTTAAGATACTCATCCGCAGGACTTTCACGCAATACTTTATTAAAAAACTTCTCTGCCTCATCTTTCTTTCCAGAAGCCCACAATACTTCAGTAATATGCGCAGCAATTTCAGTCTCTTTTTGTTTGGCATAAGCTTGCTGCAAATAACTCAATGCACTTTGCATATTACCTAGCTTAAACTGCAACCAGCCATAACTATCTATAATGACTGCCTCATTAGGTGATAAATCTAACGCTTTTTTTAGGTAAATTTCTGCATCAGCAACTCTACCTGGCTGATTTAACAAGCTATAACCGATTGCATTGAGTGCTTGAGCATTATTGGGATCTACTGCCAAAACCTTTTTAAGATCCGCCTCAACCACATCTAACTTATTTAGATGATCTGCAATTAAAGCCCTTGCATACAAAAACTCTTTTTGATCTGGATAATCAACCAAAGCCTTAGTTAGTATCTCAAAAGACTTGTCATATTTTTTTTGATGACTATATAACTCCGCTTGAATTAGCATTAAGCGAATTTTTTGTTTCGGAAATTTTTCCTGCAAATAAATTAGCCTTGAACTTGCTTCATCTATTTGCCCCTCATTTTTTAAAATTGAAATTGCCGAAATGGCAGCATCAAAAAGAAATGGGCCTTCAGAAACTTTATCGTAGAGAGTAAGAGCCATTTTAATATGACCCTGCTTTTCTTTTATTTTTCCTAAATAAAAATAAGCCTGATACTTCAACTCAGCTTGCTCTTCCAGTTTTTTAAAAATATTCTCCGCATGATCATCCTGATTCAACTGCAAATAAACCAAACCTTCTGCAAACTGACTCTCAACATCACTGGGATTATTAACAACTATTTTATGGTAAATATCTAACGCTTCTTTGTATTGCTCTGCCTTTACGAGTACTTGCGCCAGCATTTTATTGATTTTTATATTTTTTGGATACTTTGCGGAGGCTTGAAACAATAACAACCTGGCTTTTTTAAGATCATTAGCAAATATGGCAATCTGTGCTTGAAATATAAGTGCCTTATCCCATTCTGGCTTAAGGTTTAGGGCTTTGTTTATCTTAAGTTCAGCCATATTATTATCTTTCTGCTGTATTGCTAACAACGATTGCATAAAATATATTTCAGCTCGATCTGGATGTTGAAGCAATAGCGCGTCCAGTATCTCTGTAATAGCACTTAATTTATTTTCTTTCTCAAGTACAGTGGTTAATTCAAGCAGAACACTCTCAAAAGCATCTGGGTCAAAGGCTAACATTGCGTTTAAATGCTCCAAAGCCACCGCCTTATTACCAGACCTTATCGCTAACAATGTGGCAATTTTTTGTGCCGTTTGATTCTTAGGGTCTTGCTTCACCCACAAATCTAAAGCTTCATTAGTCTTTACATTATCCTTAACGTACATAGCGATCTGCACAGCTCTTTCTGCAAACTTAGCATCCTTTGTCTTCCTAGCCGCAATGAGATACCCTTCAAAAGCAATATCATACTGCCCTCTTTGACCAGCAATTTCTGCAGTCAATAAGGTATAAAGTACCTCAGGCTCGATAGATGTCTTTGGTTCTTTTGGTTCAATTTTTTCTTTGGCTTCAACAGTTTTATTAGCATCAACAGCTTCGCCCAACGCCTCAGACTTTGAAACAACCTGGCTACAGCCCACTAACAAAACTAAACTAGTGACAGAAAGCAATCTTAAAGTTAACACACGCAATCCCAATTAATTTCACAAAATACATTTAACAATAGATTATCATAAAAAAACATGACAGTTTAGAAGGCTGATTTATAGGTGCTTAAATAATGTTATTATAGTGTTGGTTCATTTAACAAACGCTGCGGTGTTTTAACCTAAAACATCGCAACACATTCATCTATAAACATTTAAAAACAATATGTTAATAGGTTTACGTCTGTTTGTACAACATCATCATTTAAACGCACAGTATTAATATGACTTTTCTTGCAGTAGGCATCAATTACAATACCGCTCCCGTTTCGATTCGTGAGCGCTTGTCATTTCCTACTGACATCCTAGCGACATCCTTAAAAGAACTCGTCCGAATAAAAGAAATTAGTGAAGCAGCCATACTTTCAACTTGCAATAGAACAGAGCTTTATTGCTCATCCAGTCACGATAATCAACAAACCATAATTGACTGGGTTGCTAACACCAAACAAATTAATACTGAAGATTTCGTCCCTTATCTTTATTTTCATACTGACAAATCAGTTTGCAGACATCTTTTTAGAGTAGCTTGCGGCTTAGACTCAATGGTTTTAGGTGAACCACAAATTCTGGGTCAAATGAAAACCGCTTACCAAGCCGCTTATGATGCTGGCGCACTTGGCAAAAACCTAGGCACCTTATTTCAACATACCTTTACTGCAGCCAAAAAAGTCCGTACGGACACCGCGATTGGTTCTAGTCCAGTTTCTGTCGCATTCGCTGCCGTGCAATTAGCTAAACAAATCTTTGATAAGCTCAGTGGTCAAACTGCTTTATTGATTGGAGCCGGTGAAACTATTGAACTCACGGCACGCCACCTGTGTCAACAAGGCATTGGACGCATTATTATCGCTAATCGAACTTACGATAAAGCGCACGCTCTCGCTTCACAATTTAATGGTTATGCCATTTCATTATCCGAACTCCCTGCACATCTAGCAGAAGCTGATATTGTCATTTCATCAACAGCAAGTCAATTACCCATTCTAGGTAAAGGTCGTGTAGAAAGCGCCTTAAAAAAACGCAAACATAAACCGATGTTCATGGTCGATTTAGCGGTACCCAGAGATATCGAAGCAGAAGTTGATCAATTACGCGATGTGTATTTATATACCGTAGACGATCTGCAAAATACCATAGATCAAAACATGAACTCTCGTCGTCTTGCCGCAGAACAAGCTGAAGAAATTATTGATACTCAAGTGGATTATTTTTTAACCTGGTTACGCGCTCAAAATGCCCAATCCACTATACTTGATTACCGTACCCAAGCCGAACAATCCCGAGATGAAGCACTGCAAAAAGCCTTAGCACTGTTACAAAATGGCACACCCGCAGAAGTCGTCATCAATAGATTAGCACATAATCTAACCAATAAATTAATACACACACCCAGCACCCAAATAAGAGCAGCGGCAGAAAATGAACGCCATGATCTCATCAACGCTGCCAGAGAAATTTTTAAATTAACTAAATCTTCATGAAACAATCCATACAACTTAAACTCGAAAGCCTCTGTGAACGCTATGATGAAATCGCAGCCCTACTCTCAGAACCTGAAGTACAAAACAACCAGAACAAATTTAGATCATTAAGTCAAGAATACGCCCAAATAGCACCCTTAGTAGATTGCTATAAACGCTATGAGTTAGCTCAAGAATCGTTAACATCCGCTCAAGAAATGGCTAATGATCCAGATCCTGAATTAAGAGAAATGGCGAAAGAAGAAGTCAAGGATGCCCAGGAAGTCATCGAATCATTAGACCATGAACTACAAATCTTATTACTCCCTAAAGATCCTAACGATAATCGCAATATCTTCTTAGAAGTAAGAGCCGGCACCGGCGGTGATGAAGCGGCTATTTTTTCAGGCGACCTGTCACGCATGTATCAACGCTATTCTGAAAGAAAAGGTTGGCAGACCGAAATCATCAGTGAAAACCAAGGCGAACATGGTGGCTATAAAGAAGTCATTTTGCGTGTTTCAGGCCGAGATGTTTACTCACAGCTAAAATTTGAGTCCGGCACCCATCGGGTGCAACGCGTACCTGAAACTGAATCACAAGGTCGTATTCATACCTCAGCGTGTACTGTAGCCATCATGCCAGAAGTCGAAGAAGTAGACGCTATCGACATTAACCCAGCCGATCTTAAAGTAGATACTTATCGGGCCTCAGGTGCGGGTGGACAGCACATTAACAAAACAGAATCCGCTATTCGTATTACCCACATTCCTACAGGAGTGGTTGTGGAATGCCAAGATGAACGCTCACAACATAAAAACCGTGCCCGCGCCATGTCATTATTAGCCTCGCGATTATTATCTGCCGAACAAGAAAAACATCATGCTGAACAATCATCCATTCGTAAACTGCAAGTAGGCAGTGGTGATAGATCAGAGCGCATTCGCACCTATAACTTTCCTCAAGGTCGATTAACGGATCACCGTATTAATTTAACACTCTACAAACTAGATGACATTATGCAAGGTGGCTTAGAACAAGTCATCCAGCCGTTGATTAGTGAACATCAAGCCGAACTACTCACTCAATTAGGCGAAGATTAAGCTTAATGTCCAGCATCAATAATCTGCTCAGTTCAGCGGCAAGGCAACTTGCCACTAACTCAGAGTCAGCTCAATTAGATGCTGAAATATTACTGTGCCTAGCCATTAATAAACCCCGTAGCTTTCTTAGAGCCTGGCCAGATAACGAACTCACCCTCTCTCAAGAGGGCTTATTTAATCAGTATTTAGATGAACGACTGCTAGGTAAACCTATTGCCTATATTACGGGTTACAAAGAATTCTGGTCTCGCGATTTTAAAGTGACACCTGAAGTATTAATTCCAAGACCTGATACCGAGTTAATCATTGAGCTGTGTTTAGATTTAATACCCCAAAATGCCAACACAAATATTCTTGATCTCGGCACAGGCTCAGGCATTATAGGGATTACCCTAGCGGCCGAACGACCCAACGCCCAAGTAGTTGCCAGTGACTTTTCTGCCAGTGCCTTACACATCGCTCAGCTTAATGCCCTAAGTCATCACACAAGCAATATTGCGTTTTATCAAAGTGACTGGCTAACAAATATTCCAAATCAGCAATTTGACCTTATTGTGAGCAACCCACCCTATATTGCTAAAGATGATGTACATTTAACTCAAGGTGACTTACGTTTTGAGCCTAGTAGTGCCTTATCAGCCAATGAAAATGGCCTAAGCGATATAAAAACGATTATAAATCATGCCCGAGATTACTTAGCCCCAAATGGCCATTTACTCATTGAACATGGCTACAATCAACAAGAGGCTGTGCAAAGCATTTTTAGAGACTTTAACTATTACAATATTAATACCCACGTCGATCTCTCAGGACAACCTAGAGTTACATGTGGACAATGGCAAACAGCTTAAATATTTAACTCAACATCATGACCCAAGAAATACAACTACCCCGTAAACTAGCCAATCAACTATTACATCTTGCGCAAATAGCACCTGACCAGGAAATTTGCGGTCTGATTAGTGCAAAGAATGGTCTAGCACAGCACTGCTATCCGATCCAAAATGTGGCTGAATACCCAGCTAAACAATTTTTACTGGATGCACAACAACAAATTACTGCACTCACCCACATACGTGAAAATGGTGCAGCGTTATTTGCTATTTATCATTCACATCCCACTGCACCGGCACAACCATCTGAAGAAGATATTCGCCAATCAACGTATCCCGATGCACTGAATCTTATAATTTCCCTCAATACCAAGGGCATCTTAGAAATGCACTGTTTCAAATTTTTAGCAGACTCCGCTATTGAAATCCCTTTAACCCTACGAGATGACACATAAATTTTTAGGTATTTTTAATTTAAATATCTAATTTATAGCCTATAAAATCAAAAAGGCTGCACTAGATAATTACAATTTTGTGAATAACCTAGTAAAATGCCGAATGTTATATTGTCTACAAAAAAGACAATCATCTAAAAAGGTCTATTTACTATTTTTTTAAAGTCCAACACATTGAGCTGTCTATTTAAAAAAACCAGTCTTTTTGACTAAAATTATAAGAAATCATCATGTTTATTGAGGTGTTAGCGTGGAGCTAAACGGGGCACAAATCGTAGTTCAAAGTCTTATTGACGAAGGCGTAGAGTATATTTTCGGCTATCCTGGTGGAGCCGTATTACATTTATACGATGCAATATTTCAACAAGAAGAACTCAAACACATACTAGTTCGCCATGAACAAGGCGCAACCCATGCCGCAGACGGTTATGCAAGAGCCACCGGAAAACCCGGCGTCGTCTTGGTTACTTCTGGCCCTGGTGCAACCAATGCCGTTACTGGTATTGCAACGGCATACTTAGATTCAATTCCTTTAGTGGTTATTTCTGGCCAAGTCTCTTTGCCTGTGATTGGTAGTGATGCCTTCCAAGAAGTTGACATGGTAGGTATTACCCGCCCTTGTGTTAAACACAATTTTTTAGTGAAAGATGTCACTAAATTAGCTGAAACGATTAAAAAGGCGTTCTTTGTAGCGACCTCAGGTCGTCCTGGCCCGGTGGTTATTGATATCCCTAAAGATATTACTGCACCCAACATTAAAGTACCTTACTCGTACCCAGAAAGTGTATCTATTCGATCTTATAACCCGGTGGTCACAGGACATAAAGGTCAGATTAAAAAAGCGGTTGATTTATTACTCAGTGCCAAAAGACCGATTATTTATTCGGGTGGCGGTGTCGTTTTAAGTGAAGCCAGTGAACACTTAATTGAATTTACACGCGCACTAGGCTATCCCATTACCAACACCCTAATGGGCTTAGGCTCATTCCCAGCAATTGATCCACAAAACTTGGGCATGTTGGGTATGCACGGAACTTATGAAGCGAACATGGCGATGCATGAAAGTGATGTCATTATCGCTATCGGCGCACGCTTTGATGACCGCGTCACGGGTAAATTAGATTTATTTTGCCCCTACGCAAAAATCATCCATATCGATATTGACCCCGCCTCTATCTCTAAAACAGTACGAGTCGCAATACCTATAGTAGGGGATGTTAAACAAGTACTAGAACAAATGCTTGGCCTGATTAAAGAAAGCAGCATTCAAATAGACGCTGAAGCGCTTGCCCAATGGTGGAAGCAAATCAGTGAATGGCAAGCCATTAATTGTTTAGATTTTGATAGAAGCAGTCCTTTAATCAAACCCCAACATGTTATCGAGCAACTATACGAAGTCACTCAAGGTGAAGCTTATGTAACCTCTGATGTGGGTCAACATCAGATGTGGGCAGCACAATATTATAAATTTAATAAACCGCGTCGCTGGATAAACTCAGGGGGACTAGGCACAATGGGCTTTGGCTTACCTGCCGCTATTGGTGTTAAATTAGCTTTTCCAGAAGCTGATGTAGCCTGTGTAACGGGTGAAGCGAGTATCCAAATGTGTATACAAGAATTATCTACTGCATTGCAATATAAAACGCCGATTAAGATTCTTAATCTTAACAATCGTTACATGGGTATGGTTAGACAGTGGCAAGAATTTTCTTACGAAAGCCGCTATTCACATTCTTATATGGACACTATTCCTGAGTTTGTTAAATTGGCAGAAGCATACGGGCATGTTGGACTGCGTATTGATAAACCAGAAGAAGTTAGACCGACCCTAGAAGCGGCATTTGCTATGAAAGACCGTACCGTGTTTATAGACATAATGACAGACAGAACAGAAAACGTTTACCCCATGATTGAAGCCGGCAAAGGCCATCATGATATGAAACTACGCGTTGCCATCGGCACATCTACAGATAGAGAACTGGCATAATGATGAGACACATTATTTCAATTTTAATGGAAAATGAATCTGGCGCTTTATCACGCGTAGCGGGTTTATTTTCTGCACGTGGTTACAATATTGAATCACTCACCGTTGCACCGACCGAAGATCCTAGTTTATCTAGAATGACGTTAGTCACACGCGGCAATGATGAAATTATTGAACAGATCACTAAACAACTGAACAAATTAATTGATGTTGTTAAATTAATCGACCTTGCCGATTCATTTCATATCGAACGCGAATTATTAATGGTTAAAGTGAAAACTTCACCCGAAATGCGCGATGAAATTAGAAGCATGGCCGATATATTTCGCGGCAAAATTATTGACGTAACCCCCACCACTTATATTATTGAAATGACAGGTCCATCAGAAAAGCTTGATGCTTTTATCGCGGCTATCGATCCAGAATCAATAATAGAAGCGGTACGCTCAGGCCCCACAGGAATTTCTAGAGGTGAGCTAGGCTTACATCTATAACCCTTTTATAACTTTACACCCAGAAAACAGGAAAAAACATGCAAGTTTATTACGACAAAGACGCTGACTTATCAATTATAAAAGCAAAAAAAGTAGCGATCATCGGTTACGGCTCACAAGGTCATGCACACGCACTTAACTTAAAAGAATCTGGCGTTGACGTAGTTGTTGGCCTACGCGCTGGCTCACCTTCTGTGGCAAAAGCAGAAGCGCACGGTTTAACAGTACTTGATGTTGCGCCAGCGGTTGCAGGCGCAGACGTGATTATGATCTTAACGCCAGACGAGTTTCAATCAAGATTATACAAAGACGAAATTGAACCCAACATTAAACAAGGTGCTGCTTTAGCGTTTGCACATGGTTTCTCAATTTTATATAACCAAGTTGTACCTAGAGCTGACTTAGACGTCATCATGATTGCCCCTAAAGCACCGGGTCACACTGTGCGTTCTGAATTTGTGCGTGGCGGCGGCATCCCTGATTTAATCGCAGTACACCAAGATGCATCTGGCATGGCTAAAGCTATCTGTTTATCTTACGCATCCGCTATTGGTGGCGGTCGTTCTGGTATTATCGAAACGACTTTCCGTGACGAAGCAGAAACTGATTTATTTGGTGAACAAGCGGTATTATGTGGCGGTGCTGTTGAATTAGTAAAAGCCGGCTTTGAAACCTTAGTTGAAGCAGGTTATGCCCCTGAAATGGCTTACTTTGAATGCTTACACGAATTAAAATTGATTGTAGATTTAATGTATGAAGGCGGCATTGCCAACATGAACTACTCAATCTCAAACAATGCTGAATATGGTGAGTATGTCACTGGCCCACAAATCATTAACGAAGAAAGTCGTTATGCGATGCGTGAAGCCTTACAAAACA
This sequence comes from uncultured Methylococcaceae bacterium, assembly GCA_903873165.1. Classification (GTDB taxonomy): domain Bacteria; phylum Pseudomonadota; class Gammaproteobacteria; order Methylococcales; family Methylomonadaceae; genus Methylobacter_C. Next base: position 14,121 of record CAIQNQ010000255.1, read on the forward strand.
TTCAAAATGGTGAATACGCCAAGAAATTTATTCTTGAAGGTTTAACCAACTACCCAGAAATGACAGCCAGAAGACGTTTAAATGCCGAACACCCTATCGAAGTAGTCGGTGAAAAATTGCGTAGCATGATGCCTTGGATCAAAGCAAATCAAATCGTTGATAAAGCTAAAAACTAAGCTCTAATAAACGTTAGGTTAAAAAAAGCCCATCACCTGATGGGTTTTTTTTGCGTATTAGATCAACTATCGCTCAATGATCAACCCCTAAAACCCAACCAAACCGACCAATTTTCATTGAAACCGACTCTAACATTTTAATGTGTTTAAACGTCCAATTAATGATCGACAAATATTGGAACTTGTTTATCAATTGTTTTTAATTAATACGTGGGTGATGACGAATTGAACAATTTAAACCTTTATTCCATTCAACTAACATCGCTGCACCTACCGTTTTAAAAAACTCATGGCGTTTCATATAATCAGTTAATTCATAAGAGGCAGTTACTACGCCTTCTGCAACTTCTGCCATAAGTTCTTTTGCCCGGAATTCCGTTAAATTACAGTGCTGTTTTGCAAACGTCATTAGCATTTTAGCTTTCGGCCAACGAGTCGTTCCTCCTAATGTTAATGCCAATGAATCATTTGGCATATAAACAGTCGTAGTAATAATATCGTAAGTAGGTGATAAACTAACGCTAGCATCAGTATTAGAATATAAAACCCCGAAGTTCTTTAAATGCGCATCGCCATTCATGACTGCACACGATAAAGCTAGGCTTTTAAAAAATGCCTCAAGAGCATTTGACACTTGCTCAGGAGAAACAAACTCTTTAATACCTCTAGTAATATTTTCATAAGTGCTTCTATATTTATCTTCAGATGATTTGGCATTGAGTACGCAAAAATCTTCAAACCCTAGATAACTATCATTTTCAAGATCAAATCGTTCAACAATTAGAAACTTGGCATTATTTGATAGCTCAAAATGTGGTACTTTCAGTTTGGCATATAAGGCTGCTCGCATACAAAAATACTCATTAGCTGCCAACTGGGGAAATTCATTTGGGTTCCAGGTTTTAACAATATGAGTTGCATCTTTATGGGTAATCCGATTAATGGTACCGTATTCACTATCCCGCACCATAACCTTGGGTTGTACGCCAGAAATACCCGAATAAACCGCGTATCGATCTAACAAACTCTCAAACAAACCTTCCGCACCATCATGCAGCATCAGTTCGCTTAAACTTTGCGGCGGCACAACGACAGTACCTTTATCCTCTAAATTGAAGCGTAACCTACCGATCTGGTGCTTTCCAAGAATTTTAAGCAACGCTAAATCATCAAAATCAGGCACTGCTTTACTGAATTGAATCCGAAGATGTTTCCGAAGCTCACCTTCTGGCAAGTTCATGTCAAAAATGGGATGTAATTGATGTTTATAATTGTATGGGTAGGGGTCAGTGACTACTGGCATCGTTAGCGAAACCGCATCTTTTGAAAGACAATTCACATCATAGCCAAAGTAAAAGACACCCCGCTCAAGCGTAGATTTAAATAAATTACCCACTGGGGCTTTATTGACAAAAACGTTAAGCATCTCTTCCATCTCGCATTAACAACTGCTGCAATGTTGGACGCTTTGATTTTGGTTGAACAAGTAACTCAAGCCCAAGTGCATCACAAATAGACAATACTTTGCGTATGCCTATTTCAGAAATGGTGCCTTTTTCAATGCCCGAAATAGTAGCCCGACTCATACCGAGTTGTGCAGCTAGCGCGTCTTGAGTTATGTTTCTGGATTTTCTGGTCTGTTGAATAACAAGACCAATATCAACTAAGTACATTACGCACTCCATACAATACAATTTGGCAAATTATACCTACTTTGCATTGTATTTAATACAAATTATACCTAAATCCCATAATAGATTTTAATTCGCCCCACCACTCATTGCCTTATCACTAGCAATAAAGAAAGTCGTTATGCGATGCATGATGCCTTGGATCAAAGCGAATCAAATCGTTGATAAAGCTAAAAACTAAGCACTACTAAACGTTATAGTTAATAAAAACAGTTAAATCCTAATCAGATATCCTATTTGGCTTAATACATTTGTGATTAGCATTTTTACAAATGAAAAACCGCTTTTTGTAAATCTTATTGGCAGTTTTTAATATCCTATTTTGCTTTTTTGATTTCCTATTTTACTTTTTTAATATTCTTTTTCGCTTTTTTAATATTCTTTTTTACTTTTTTGAAATACTATTTCGCTTTATACACATCCTATTAGCAGTTTTTAATATTGGAAAATGCTTTTTTAATATCTCATTAGCAAAAGTACATTTATAATTCTGCCTTTTGTATATCTCAACAGCAAAATAGGATATGTGTTTAACCAAATACAATAAGTGTCCCTGTAAACGGGTAAATCATAGTATAAAGCCATGATGCAAAAATCAAAAATCGCCCGCTTCGCGGGAAAAGAAAAGAGTTAAATAGATAAATAGTTAAAAAGCCCGCACTGCCCGTACTGGGAGTGTATTGGCCTTAAAGTAGTTGTCCTGGAGGCCACTGAAGAAATTCTGGAGCCACGCGGTGTTAGCATCGAGCTCAGTAGAACTCCAGTAGTAGAGAGTAGCAAAACCACCAACACCGACTTTCAAAAGATTTTCATACATCAGCATTAACTCACCTAAAGACGGTAAAAACCATCCAGATGGTGCAGTGGGTGTTGAGTAATTTGTCGCTTCATTAGCCGCACCACTAGTGCAAAATGCTAACATAGCCGCCGTATTGGACTGACCTTGCCCAACACCTTTAAGTTTCCAGTATTGAGCTATCGTAGGCGGGGTAGCATAGATAGACGTACCAGAATTATTACACCATACAACACCAGCAATATCCGTTGGAGCGGCTTCCAAATAAGTAAAGCCAGGATATTCATCCTCTTTATCAACAAAAAATATCCAACCGCCACCAGGGCCGACAGCACCTACTTTGCAGGCATCTTTGCCACTTACCCCACAAGTCATTGAGTAGTTAAACCCACCACCTGCTGGCCCAGTTGCACCATCTGCACCATTGTCGCCTTTTATGCCCTGAATACCTTGTGGGCCAATCGATCCTGTATCACCTTTAGATCCTGTTAACCCAGTCAAACCTTGAGGACCTTGATCACCTTTAAGTCCTTGTAATCCCTGAGAGCCTGTGTCGCCTTTTAAACCTTGTAGGCCCGTTAAACCCTGAATCCCTTGTGGGCCAACATTACCTTTTGCCCCTGTTAACCCGATCAAACCTTGAGGACCTTGATCACCTTTAAGTCCTTGTAATCCCTGAGAGCCTGTGTCGCCTTTTAAGCCTTGTAGGCCCTGAATACCTTTAGCACCAGTTGCACCAACATTACCCTGTATGCCTTGTGATCCAACTGCACCTGTATCACCTTTAAGTCCTTGAGGCCCAGCAACACCTTGTGGTCCTTGTGGACCTGTTGCTCCTAAGCCTAATACTTGCCAAGCGGTAGTTGCCGTACCAGGATTTTTATTCTTATTGGCGGCAATCAAAGATAAATTAAGTTTTATTACTAAAAGTAACCACATCACCCGCCGCATAAGTTACCGTTGCAGTCCATCCACCATAGTAAGAACCCAATTTAACCGCCGCTTGAGCTGTATGGACATTAATACATAAACACATCAAAGCCGATAATCCGACGTTTCTCAGAAAAACATTTCGCATAATTAAATCCTAGGAAAAAGGTAAGTTGACAAGGTAAATTCCAGCGAATCCTAACTCAACCTTTAAATAATAGCAAATAAATTTGTAAAAACATTCTGCAATGACCACAACAATGACAATCTCAGAGTCTTAATGCCTTATTTCCAATTTAACCTATAAATCAGAGCAATGAATCAACAACCTCTTTAGTTCACGCAATTAAGTACTATTCTTTATTCCATAACATCCTGCCAAACCCTTGTAACCTCTTGGCTTAACTCCGCCACCTCTTCGGCATTAATAAGCACTGTTTCACCCTGTAATACCAGCCGATGGACAGTATCTCGATAGGTACAATAGGCTTTGGTTAATAACTCCGCTTGTGCTTTAGTAAAGAACCCCGCTTTTTCTAGCTCAGCTAATAAACGCACATTATCGGTATATATTATCAATCCAGGCTGAAAAGCCGCACTTGCCAACACGCCAAACTGCACCATAAACTCTATATCGACCATGCCGCCCTGGCTGTGTTTTAAATCAAATTGATGCGCTGCTTTTGTCGCTAAGACCGTGCGCATTTTCTTACGCATGTCTCGGACTTCTGTTTTTAAACTCGATATCTCTCTGGGTAAACTTAGTATATTTGCGCGAATAGCCGTAAATGCTGTTTTTAAAGCTAAATCTCCGGCTATAAAACGACCACGCACTAAAGCTTGATGCTCCCATGTCCATGCTTCATTTCGTAAATACTGCTCGTAAGCATGAATTTCACTCACTAATAAACCCGATTCACCATGCGGCCTTATGCGCAAATCCACCTCATAAAGCACACCAGATAATAGTTTTGTATCTAATAATTGCCGAATTTTTAAGCCTAACCGTCCATAAAACTGGGTACAAGAAATAGGTTTATCACCCGCCGTTAAAGCATTGCCATCGGGGCAATCATAAACAAACACCAAATCTAAATCAGAACCATAGGCTAATTCGATACCACCTAATTTACCAAAACCTAATACTGCAAACCCTTTATGTTCACAATCACTATCGGGTGGTATGCCATGCTTATCAACTAACATTAACCACGCACTATCAATTACCTGCGCCACGATGCTTTCGGCAATATAAGTTAGATAATCACTCACGACCATGATCGGAATGACATCCATAATATCGGCGGCTGCGACTTTTAAGACATGAATATGTTTAAACTGCCGTAACGTAATCATGATTTGCTCAAGGTCTTGCACCGCAATCGGCTTTAATAAATCGACTAACTGCGCATCTAAATCAGCTCTTTTAAGCGGCTCATACAAGGCACGGGGATCTAATAATTCATCGAATAATACGGGATACAAGGCCAAATAATCGCACACCCAAACACTCGCAGAAGCTAACTTTAACAACTGAGCCAAGGCATCCTCGTTTTCAGCTAACAACGCTAAGTACACATTTCTACCCGCTACCGCTTCAAATAAGGCTAATAAACGTTTTAAGGTAAGATCAGGGTTAGCTACTTTTTGCAAAGCCGTTATTAATGGTGGCATTAAGCGCTCTAAGGTTTGAGCGCCTTTAGTCGTTAAGTGCCGAATAGCCGGTGCTGATTTAAACTGCTGTATCGCAAATAAACTGGCGGCACTGTCTTTAAAACCATAGACCGTTAGCTGGGTTTCTAGCTCCACGGTATCTGCTAAGCCGGTCCAAATTTGGACACTTGTTTCATCCTTAATCGTTTGTTTGGATACAGAAAACACTTGCTCAAAAACAGCTTGCACCGCTTCTCTTACCCTATCTAACTCAGCTTTAAACGTATCCCAATCTTTATAATCTAAGGAATATGCCAGCCGCTGCTGCCCTACTTCCGTTGTCGGTAAATCATGCGTTTGCTGATCTTGATATTGCTGAATATGATTTTCTACACGACGCAAAAAACAATAAGAGGCCATTAACTGTTCAGCATCCGTCTTAGGTAATAAGCCTAATACATTCAACTGATTCAACACTTCTAAAATAGGCCGAATTTGCAGAGACTTATCCGTACCCCCGCGAATTAACTGAAAAGCTTGGCCAATAAATTCACACTCTCGAATCCCACCTGGCCCTAACTTGATATTGTCTAAGCGATCTTTACGACGTAACTCTTGAGTAATTTGCATCTTTAATGACCGCAGTTCTGCAAACGCCCCATAATCCAGGTAACGCCGATAGACAAAAGCATTCAACATCGCCATCAGTTGCGCTCCTGCCTTAAAATCACCCGCCACTTGCCGCGCTTTGATCATGGCATAACGCTCCCATTCTCGCGCTTGGGTTTGATAATAATTCTCCATGCCCTCAAAACTCATAATCACGGGGCCACTATCCCCAAACGGCCTTAAACGAATATCGGTGCGAAATACAAAACCATCCACAGTGATTTCATCTAACACCTTGACCAACCGTTGGCAGAGTCGGGTAAAAAATTCGCTATAGCTGGTGGCTTTTCTATCCGCTAACTCACCATTTTCTGGATAAGCAAAAATCAAATCAATATCAGAAGAATAATTCAGTTCATACGCGCCCAACTTACCCATACCCAACACGATAATCTGCTGAGGAGACCCGTCTGATAAGAGAGGCGTCCCTCGAAACGCACAGGCTTCTTGATATAAAAAGGCTAGAGCAAATTGAATACAGGCGTCGGCTAACCACGACAATTCGGCTAAAGTTTCTGCTAATGGCGCCCAACCCGCTAAATCTCGCCAGGCAATTCTGACCATTTCTTGACGACGAAAATAGCGCAGCTTTTGCATTAAATCAGCTTCGGATATGACCGATAACTGGGCTAATTGTTGTGCATAATGCTTTTGTGAATAGGCCGTAAATAAGTGCTTGCTAGTCACTAAATCGATGAGTAATTGAGGATACCGAATGCAACTATCAGAGACATATTGACTACCCACCCAAACTTTTATAAAGCTGGCCGATAGCTCAGGTGATAATGGTAAATTAAGATTTAGTTTGGTGAGTTGCTCATCCCATTGATCTAAAGCGATTATCACAGCGGCTTTTACAGCCTCTGGTAATCTATCAAGTTCCGATTTAAAGTACGCAGTTGAAGTCATATCAAAGAAAGGCTATTGTTTTAAGCAGCTTGTCAGGTGCTGTGTTCGAGCAACCTCTTCATTGGGTAGCAGTTTGCGACCTTTGCCTATATGTCCAATTCAAGATCATGAGGTTTAGGGGCTGAAGTAGTGAAGTAAAATATCATGACGCATATTGTCTATTATTTTATGATTTTTGCGTGAAAAAAGTTTAAAGAGGTAGGTGAACGGTTACCCTGAAGCATCAGAATTTACTTTCAGTGCTTCCAAAGTCTCAACATTTTAATTTAGATAGTCTAAACTAGGAGACTACACAACAGATTTTATAGGATCACCCATGGCAGAACCCGGTTCACTTCCACAAGAACTAGAATTAATCAGAGATGAAGTAATTGAGCTTGCGGTTGGCCGCGCAGACACTCAACCCAGTGAATTAGAAAAACTGCTTGCCTGGTTGGAAACAGACGGTTGGGAAGTTCTAATAGAGCCTGTAGATAAAGATACTTATGCCGTGGACACCGCCTATTTAGCCAATTTATATTTTAGTGATCATCATTTAGAAGCGTGGTGGGGCATCGATGCAACCGCCATTAATGATGCACTAAGACTTAAATTCGCTAGGGAAAGAATAAGCCACGTTTTCGATGATGAGGCGGGTGTGGTCAAGTCAATTTGTGCGGCTTATTTCGAAAACGACAATGAAGAAGCCGCATTTATCGGCGCTTATTTAGAATTCCAAGACCAAGGCGGCGCAGTACCATACTGGCTAGGGATATTTAGGGAGTACGAAAACTTCTTAGATAGCATTAAAGAATCAGAAAACTTAGTCCTATTAGAGGACTGCCCTAACCTAACTGACGAAGAACTCATCAAACTTTGGCGTTAGTAAATCTCAGCTTATAACGCTACCGTTAAGCAATTAAACTGACCCTCATCTGCGCGGGATGTTTATGTTTTCACTTATCTCTCGCCTTTTTTCCAGTCAACATTTCCTTAACAAAGTTTTCCTTATACAGCACAGTTGTAGCAAGCACACCCACTAAATGTAAAGCAATCAAAATTAGCATCAAATTGGTATATCGTGCATGCAATTCTTTCCAATAATCCTCGCCGACTTCATCCTTCTCTTTTATTAAATATTGTTCAATATCGTCTTGAGCATAAGCGGAGGCAACAGGATTGATTGATGGCATTTGAACGGCTAATGGCTCCTCACCGCCTTGCACTGCATAAAGTTTTAAACCACTATAACTCAACATAAATAAGGTGATTAACATCGCTATCACCATCCAACCACCCAAAGGATTGTGCCCGACATAACGCTTAGTTTTTTTACTAAAGAGACTTTTTACATACCGCTCCACGGCGGAATAGGAGGTGACAAAATTACTAAACCGAGCATGTCGACTACCCATAAAACCCCACACCACTCTAAAGATGATAAGTCCTAATACTGTGTAACCCGCATAGATATGAATTTCATTTTTTTCAGTACGGGTTAAATACGCAGTTATGAAACTCACCACCAAAGACCAGTGAAAAATACGAATTAAAATATCCCAAACCTCTAAATTTTTCTGATAAATATTCATCTAACCATCCTATCAATACATTGCTAAGCTAAGCTTTAAAGTTACTATAAAGCTAATGCTGCTATTTAACTGCTTGCTATGCCCTGATAAACAGTGGGCAAGCATTTATACCTATCAGTTTTCCAGCTTTATTTAAATCTGCAACCGACTCGCCTAAAATATTTTTATTGTGTAATCAGTTTAATAACCTCCCCTAGCAGATTGATATATGCCAGACCTGAAGGTATATTACCGAGTAATATACTCGACATTATTAGTTGGCTTAAGGGCTATTAGTGTATTAATTTAACGTTACCAGTGCTGTTATTTAGACATAAATAAGGCATCACCTTTAATTACCTTTCAGATATCAATCTTAAGAAAGTTTTTATGAAAAGAGATACCACCCATCTCATTACTAATCAGGAAGAATAGAATTGGTATCGAGTTACAAAAACCTTTTGATAAAAATAGTCTCAGTCATTTACCCTTAGACGCTCTTTGTGAAACCATTAAACTGCAGGCTCTTAACTTACGGGAACACCATAAATGCCCGAATACTGACGTTTAAAGTTACCCCTCCCTAGAAACAAATTTGACAATCAAGCAATTTAAGATAATTTGTACTCTTCAATAAAAATAATTAAAAACAATAACATGAGGACTGATTATGAAACCAACACATTACCTTTGCCTACTTGGTTTAATGCTAATTACCAACAACTCTTGGGCTTATGGCGGGGGTAGCAGTAGCACTAAAGCCTGTGCAAAACCTAAATTCAGTGAATTTGTGCCAGCTGAAAATACTGAAGTAGCATCAGGCTCTGCTTTTTCTTTTATCGCTTCGAGTAACACACACCCAGAGAGTATAAAAGTAACGGCTAAAGGCCTAACGACTGCCATTACCGTGACACCCCAAAATGCAGGAAGTAGTTTTAAAGTGAGTGGCACACTCCCTGAAGCATTAAAAGGTACTTACGCTAGAATTGCCATTGATGCTTCTGCCCAAAATAATTGTCCGGGGGCTGGAGGTTGGTTAATAAAAATCGCAGAATGAACCCGCATTGTGCATTACTATTTATGAGTATCTGCATTAAAAACCTAGTAATTTACTTTGTTTTTAAATACACTATTTAACACTATTGAACCTTAACCCACGAGGAACACATCATGTTAGAAGTAAATCAAGCAGCACCTTTATTCAGCACTCCAAACCAGTTAAACGAAGTCGTAAATTTAGCTGATTTTGCTGGCGAAAAAAATGTCGTTTTATATTTTTATCCTAAAGATGACACCCCAGGTTGTACTATCGAAGCTAACGATTTTACCCGTTTAGCCGATGAGTTTGCCCAATTAGACACCGTTGTTATTGGCGTCAGTAAAGACACTTGTGAAAGCCATGTCGATTTTATTAATAAGTTTGGTTTAAAAGTCATCTTATTAGCCGATACGACAGGTGAACTCTGTGAAAGTTATGGTGTATGGCGAGAAAGAGAAAAAAATGGCGTCAAAATGATGGCTATTTTCCGCTCTACTTTCATTATCAATAAGGCCGGTGTTTTAGCTGACGTCGAATATGGTGTTAATCATGAGGGTCATGCGGAAGCCGTGTTAGCAAAAATTAAAGCGTTAACTGTATGATTCCTGAACAAACTTTAAACTTAACGGGTAAAGTGGCTCTGGTCAGCGGAGCTGGCGTTGGTATCGGTAAAGCCGTCGCTTTGGCATTAGGTCAAGCAGGCGCTTTTGTCGGAATTCATTACCATTCTAGTAAAGCAGGTGCAGAACAACTGCGTGATGAACTGGTTTCAAAGGGCATTGGCTGCCTGTTGTTGCCAGCCGACCTTACTCAAGAAGCGGAAGCCAATGCTATTGTTGATCAGCTTGTTAACGAAACCGGCCGACTCGATATTTTAGTTAACAATGGCGGTGGTCTGGTAAAGCGAGCAAAAATAGAAGATTGCACCCTTGAGAACTGGAATAAATCCCTAGATCTTAATCTAACCAGTGCCTTTTTAGTAACCAAACAAGCAATCCCCCACTTACGTGCAACTGGCTCAGGTCGCATCATTAATATCTTGTCACTTTCTGTGCAAACAGGCGGTGCAAATGGCGGGGGATCTTATGCGGCGGCGAAAGGCGGGCTGATGGTTTTTACCCACACCTTAGCTAAAGAACTTGCTCCACACGTAAGAACCAATTCTGTCATGCCGGGCACGGTCGAAACACAGCATCATGAAATACATTCGACTGAAGAAATGATGGAAAATTACCGTAAACAAACCCCTTTAGGGCGTAATACTTATGCCGAAGAAGTCGCTAGTTCTGTGCTGTTTCTTGCCAGTGATATGTCATCACATATCACTGGCGCATTAATTGATATTAGTGGCGGGCGTTTTTTGCGTTAGTCCACAGTCTGTCTATTAAATCATCCGCTCAGTTATTATATTAAATAATTCCGTCCTAATCTCCGGTGCATGACTCAAATTGCACCGGAGGTTGCTTCAATTAAGTATGGCAACTGCCTGCCACTACTTTCCAATAGACAATGTACTAATTCATTCGGTAGTTTTCTAATAAAACGGGTAAAATAAGCCCATTAAAACCTTAATCATCGACAAATACACGTCAAGTTTTTTCCTTTATCAATCAATATTGAGTAAAAAATGTCATCTAGCTCAAAAAATCAATCCAAAGAACAATTAACCAAGCTGGCATTAGGCGCGATAGGCGTTGTTTTTGGTGACATCGGTACCAGTCCTCTCTACGCATTAAAAGAAGTATTTTTAAGTGGACTCACTATTGACGAACCCCATGTACTAGGCGCTTTATCGTTAGTTTTTTGGACAATCACCCTCGTGGTCACTATCAAATACGCTATCTTCATTATGCGTGCAGATAACAAGGGCGAAGGCGGCATCATGGCACTAATCGCCTTAGCCTTACAAGGCTCCAAAGATAATCCCGAAAGAATGCGTTTTATTATTACCACGGGTTTAATTGGCGCCGTCTTATTTTATGGTGACAGCATTATTACCCCAGCCATCTCGGTATTAAGTGCCGTAGAAGGTTTACAAACCATCGCCCCTTCCCTAGAACGCTATGTGTTACCCATTACTATTACGGTATTAGGCGGCTTGTTTGTCATCCAAGCAAAAGGCTCGGGCAAAATGGGCAAATTATTTGCACCTATTATGTGTGTTTGGTTTGTACTGCTCGCTATTTTAGGCGTTGTTAATATCATTAAAGTACCCGATGTGTTATTTGCCATTAATCCAATTTACGGCGCACAACTATTGGCAGAATCTGGCTGGCATGGCTTCTTAATCATGGGTGCAGTTGTGTTAACCATTACAGGTGCTGAAGCTTTGTACGCTGATATGGGACATTTTGGCCTTAAACCTATCCGTTATGCTTGGTTTGGTTTAGTTTTTCCTGCTCTACTACTTAATTATTTTGGCCAAGGCGCCTTGCTTATTAGTAACCCTGAAGCGATTCAAAATCCATTCTATTTACTAGCACCTACCTGGGCGCTCTACCCATTGCTGATATTATCAACGCTCGCTACGGTGATCGCCTCACAAGCCGTTATCTCAGGCGCATTTTCTATGACCCGCCAAGCGATACAACTTGGCTATTGCCCACGCATGACCATATTACACACCTCTGGAGAAGAAATTGGTCAAGTGTATGTGCCTGCCATTAATTGGTTGTTAATGGTATCAGTCTTTATTTTGGTACTTAGCTTTAAATCTTCGACCGCACTTGCCTCTGCTTATGGCTTAGCCGTAACCATCACCATGGTATCAACGACACTACTTGCATTTATCGTGATTCAAGAGTTATGGAAATGGAATAAATTTAAAAGTATCGCTTTTCTATCCGTCTTTTTAACCATAGACGGTACTTTTATTTTTGCCAATAGTTTAAAGATTCATACTGGCGGCTGGTTACCTTTAATGGTAGGTGCCATACTATTTTTGATTTTAACCACCTGGATTAAAGGCCGCGCCTTACTTTCAAGTTACATGGATGAAAGACGTATGTTATTTGAGGAGTTTGAAGAAAAACAAAAGGATAAATTAGTCAATGTACCAGGTACTGCTATTTATTTAACCCGCAGTTTACATGGCGTGCCTCAGGTGATGATGCAAAACCTGTCACATAACCATGTCATACATGAGCATATCATCGTACTATCAATCGTCACTACTAACGAACCCTTTGTTGAAGAAGAAAAAAGACTTAAAATTCGGGTGTTTGGCAAGAATCAAGGCTTTTATAGGGTCAAACTTTATTATGGCTTTAAAGAAAGTGCCGATGTGCGTCGCGCTTTAGAATTATGTATTCAAGAAGGTATGGATATTGACCCCAAAGCAACTTCATTTTTCATCGGTAGCGAACAAATTTCTTTCCGAAACAAAAGCTCAATGCCAAAATGGCGCAGACCTTTATTTAGATATTTATTTCACAACTCATCCAGCGCTATTGAGTTTTTTAAAATTCCCGTCAATCAAATTATGGAACTGGGTATTAGGATCGAATTGTAATGAACTACCCTAACTCATCGAATCACTTTCAACGCGAACATGCCAAACTCATTAATAATAGTTTTAAACACCTATTATTAAGAGATTTAATTGAAAAATCAGTCAGTGATACTGAATTAGCTCGGCAAATATTTCACGCGCCTTTTGCTATTCTTAGCCACAACGCTGAAAAAGATCCCTTTTTTAATTACGCTAATTTAAAAGCCCTGGAATTATTTGAATTAACCTGGAAAGAGTTTTTGCTTCTCCCTTCCAGACTCTCCGCTGAACCCGTCAATCAAGCAGAGCGAGAACGACTACTAGCACTCGTTACTCAAAATGGTTATATCGATAATTATGCAGGTGTCCGTATTTCTAGTACAGGCAAACGCTTTATGATTAAAAATGCGGTTGTGTGGAATTTAGTTGATAACGGTATTTATAAGGGACAAGCGGCTTGTTTTACAGAATGGGAGCTTATTTAAATATTTCGAAATACCTGCGACAATTTGCCGCACTTCCTATAGACAAACCTATTTATTTAATATACAATTTGCTCTCACTTAACAATGTATGGGTTGATGCGTTGTTAAGTGGATATGAGGGGGAGAACAGCGATCAGTTTAACTGAATAATAATAAAAACAATCGCGATAAATTAAAACTGCATTTTTCATGGTGCAGTCGATGTGTGATCATGGAAGCACAACGAAGCCTACTTTATGTAGGCTTTTTTATGCCTTAAAATCTTCTGAAACCTTACATCATAGCTCCAGAAGCTTTATCCGTTAAAGTATCACTAAGATTAATACCAAGCCTAGAATTGCATAATACAACCTTGGAAACTTGTTTTCATACCCGCCGATTACCCAATAATAAGTGCAAGACCAATTCCTTAATCTTATTTTATGCTGATTAATACCACTCAATTAAAATGTCTTTTAGTCTTTAGCGTGTTTGCAGTAATCGGTTTCGGCCCCATCTCACCAGGTTGCCTAATGGGTATGTTTATTGTCATCAAACGCCCTCAATGGTTTTTAACGCTAGCTGATAACATTTATATTATAAAATGTTTTTTGTGCTTATTCAGTTTATTTATTATTGATATAGCCCCAGTTCCTGTAACACCCGTTATTGCTTTTATCATTATCTTAAGCAGACCTGCCTGGTTTTACCGTACTATAAAAGCGGTTTACAGCAATTAATCTCTAGGTTATGGTATAGGGGTATAAACTGATAATTGACATCATTTGACCCATCTAATATTCAAGTTATATTGGGTAATGAAATAACATTAAGAGCTTTTATTTAAAAAAGCCAAAAGATAATAATAGAGGATTTCACTATGCTACTTATGAACAAACAACTACAAAAAAAACTCAGTCTAATTTCCATCGGAATCTTATTTTCCAGTAGTCAAGTATTGGCTGCAACCGATCTAACTGCGCAAGAAAACTACATTAAAGCTCGTGTTAAAAGTCTTGAAAAAACAATGGATCACTCTAAGCACTTTGAACCTATTGATAAAAGCCTAGACTTTCATGGTGTATTTTATGGTTATTTACCCTGTACAGACTGTAATGGCATTAAATCAACACTATCATTAAAACAAAAGAATAATTATTTGTTAGTCACCCAACCCGCTAAAGATTCTTCAAGAGAAACTTTCGAAAAAGGTAAGTACGAATGGAATGAAGGGACGCACAAGGTTATTTTAACCGCTCGTGATACGAGTAATAAACGCCAATATGAAATTAAAGATGAAGGCACACTTATTTTACTCAATACTGATGGCTCTCCCATGTCCAAAGGGAAAGCAGAAGAATACACTTTGCATCGTAGTGATAGCGCTAAAACCCGCGAAGTACATATACACTAGTTAATAATATTTCTACTATAAATAGCCTCGAAACATAAGATAATCTCGAGGCTATCTACGTCATTAACCAAATAAAAAAGTTAATTAGTACCGGATTGATTGTTAGTAACCGCTGTTGAAGATTGAAATGTAAGCACTTTTCGGCCACTAGGTAAAGACTTAGGAATTAAATTCGCCAGATTACTAGGCAGTGCATTTGTATCTAACAAAGCCACACTTAGAAAACTATAGAGATCATTAAATTCCTGTGTACTAAAGCTAATATCATCTAATGCCGTAATTCTTGAATCCAATCGTTTAAGTACTGGCGCAATAGGGCCTTTTCTAACCGTTAAATCTGCCGCCAATCCAGCTGCCTGAGCATTATAAGTTGGAGCAAGAGTAAGTGTATTTATATGGTAATTTAAAGCATCCTTTAAATTAGTAAAGGCACCATTGTGAAAGTAAGTAGGTTGTATAGCAATATTTCTTAAGGGTGCTGTTCTAAAAGCATAGCGATCTATAGGATCCCCAGTTAAATCTTCACGACCAAAATCTTCATTTGTATTAGGCCCACTAAACTCATAACTGCCCTGAAAATCATTTGGGTTTTGTGGATTACCACCCGATTTAAGCCCAAAACTGGCTGGGGCAATTTGTGGAATACCTGCAACATGCACCTGAAAATCACTAAACATTTCTTGTGACTCTCCAGCCACACTATGACAAGACACACAACCCGCCTTTCCAAAGAATAACACCGCGCCACGTTTCTGACTGACACTCATAGCATCAACGTTACCTCTAGCAAATTGATCAATCGGTGCATCCGCAAAGGTCAAAGTAAATTCAAACTCGGCAATCGCGGCCGCAATTTGAGCAAACGAGATATTTCCATTAGCCGCCGAAGGAAAAATTTTGCTAAATAATTTAACGTAGTTAGCATTACTATTGACTCGATCTAAAACCTTAGCTCGAATCGAATAGCTACGATCAATTGAATCCATAGGCGTCCCATTAGGCCCTGCAATCGCTGCTGGAACCGTATCTGACATTAACCCAGATGAAGTTATATGAGGAGATGAATACAGCCTATAATCCAAATTAGCCGGGTCATCTACTGCAAAACCAGCCACTTCGATTAATTCCGTAGGCGGTAAATTACCATGCACGGCTAAAAGACTAGTGGTTACGCTGTTATCAAAAGAAGTTCCATAAATACTGGGGGCATTAGGCTTCCAAACAGTAGTTCCGCCTAAAAAGAATGGCACACGCACCCCTTCAGAAACATCAAAAGGATTATGAGATATTGCAGCAAAACGGGAATTCCACATTAAACTAGGATAAAAAGCCGCATTGATGACGCCTGGTGCTCTTCGTTGATTTCTCGGGCCAGTTCGACCAGGCCCCACAATACCATTATTTTCAACACCAATTGATATAGATTGCGTATCTCCAAAACCAGTCAAAGGTGAATGGCAACCCGAACAGTTGTTATCATTCCCTAAACTTAAAATACTATCAAAAAATAATAAATTGCCTATATTCGCAAGTTTAGTATTGATAGGACGACCTAATTTGGTCGTCAATGTTGAATCGATTTGTCCAGTGAACCCCGCATTCTGTAATAAACCGACTAACGTGTTATTTAAAGAGTTAATTGACGCACTTGAACTAGAATCAACAGTATTAGTAGTGACAACATCAGCAGCATATACACATTCAACATTAAGCGGAATCAATAATATCCCACAAATAATTGCCATCCTTAGTTTTATTAATTTATTTTTCATGGTGATTTAGAGGCTCTGAGTAAAAGATTACTAAATACCTTTTTTACTAGACCTTGTCAAGAAAAAAATAACCAATAGAACCATGACTATCACTTCCCAGCTAATTATGAGAAATATAGCCTTATTACTTGCAATATAAGGATAAATACCATGACAATTGAGCAATCCGCAAAAGGCACAAAAGACAAAGCCTAAGACACTTATAATGCCTTAGGCTTAATTGAATCTAAGAATTAATAACTAAAAACGACTTAAATTAATAAACGTCTCTAACATACCGCTTATCTTTCTTAAGTTTGTTGACGTAACCAATCGCTTGTTGTTCTGATAAATTGCCGTGCGTAGCAATAACAGCATGTAAGGCTTGATCTACATCTTTAGCCATTCGATAAGCATCACCACAGACAAAGAAATAACCACCCTGCTCTAACCATTGAAACAATTCCACACCTTGTTCGATCATACGATCTTGCACATATACTTTAGCGTCTTGATCTCTTGAAAAAGCTAAATCTAAGCGCGTTAACAAACCTGATGCCTGATAAGCTTCTAATTCATCTCTATAAATATAATCCGTTGCTGCATTTCTATCACCAAAAAACAACCAATTTTTACCACTGGCTTTACGGTAATCTCGTTCTTGTAAGAAAGCTCTAAATGGCGCTATACCAGTACCCGGACCGACCATAATCATGGGCAAACTATTATCATCAGGCACCCTAAATACTTTATTAGGCGTGAAAAAAGTTCTGACTGGTGTTTCTGCACCTACTAAGTCAGCTAAGAATGTTGAACACACACCTTTATGATTACGCTCAAAACTATCATACCTAACACTCGCTACGGTTAAATGCACAGTATCGGGATGCTGCTTTCCACTCGATGATATCGAGTAAGCTCTATGCTGCAAAGGCTTTAACAGATTTACAAACTCAGCAGAAGTAAATTCAGCAATACGGTTTTGTAGCAATAAATCTAGAGTATCCCGCCCCCACAAATAATCGCTCAATTTATCTTTATCACCTGCAGCAATAATACCGTTTAATTCTTGATTACCTGATCGGGTAGCGAATTCTTCAATAAACTCTTTACTAGGGGTTTTAATCTCAAATTGGTTTTGTAAAGCGTCAGCCAATCCAATCAACTCACCACTAACATTGACTTCCTCATTACCGCTACAATTTAATGCTTTAATAATTTCAGCCACTAAATCAGGGCAATTAGTAGGAATTACGCATAAAGCATCCCCTGCTTCATAACTTAAACCAGACCCTGCAATAGAAATCTCATAATGCCGAGTTTCTTTTGAAGATGACGCATCCGTTAATAAACGATTAACTAATAATCTGGCGGGAAAAGGATTTTTTCGATGATATTCTGGCTTATCACTTGCCCCAGCTTCACCTTCGATATTTGATACACCCGAACCACCTGCAATTAACGGAATAACCGAACTAATCCAAGCCTGGGCAGGCTCTTCATAATCCACATCACAATCAACACGTTCATAAATGCGGGTTGCGCCTAACTCAGCTAATTTGTTATCCCAATCAATACCCGCTTGGCAAAACAAATCATAACTAGTATCACCTAAAGCAAGTACTGAATAATTTACAGATTCTAAACGCGGCATACTCTCTGCACACACACTATCCCAGAGTAATTGTGCGTTATCAGGCATTTCACCTTCACCATAGGTACTGGTCACAATTAACAAATACTCAAAAGTTGCTATTGCTGACGCCTCAACTTCATCCATACTTTTAACGATGGGCGTCAAACCATAAGATTTTGCAATTGTCCCTGCTTCAATTGCTACAGTCTCAGCACTACCTGTTTGGCTACCATAAAGAATGGTAACTATTCGACTCTCAGTTGCGGAAGATACTCCTGCACTTTGAGACATATAAGACTGCATACCAGAAAAAAAACCATTTAGCCAAGCGCGTTGACCATCATTGTAAGGAGCATCAATAGGGAGATTAGATATTTTCATTCAAAATTCTATCAATTAAATATTATTTAGGGTCTTAGCAAGATACTGGATCTCTAATACCATCCAGAGCTACATTAATCATTTGTTATATATCAAGATCAAACCTACTGCAGGTCTGATCTTGATGAGTTGTTTATAAAAGCAACCTTAAGCCATTTCTTCGCTAAACATACTCTGAGCTATCGCTAAACCTAACAATCCCGCCAAATATTCTTGCACACAAGGAATATCCGCTAAGGCATTCTTATTAATCTTACTTTGCTCAATAATCCAAGCAGTAGAACCAATAGAATAAATACTTTGTACTGAACGATTAATCAAAGTCGTTTTGTAGTCATTTAGACGTTTATTGGCCAATAAAGCGGCCAAATGTTCATCAGTATAATTGCTATAAGCTTCTCGTGTACTTTTAACAAGTGCATCTTGCAACTTACGCGGTCTTTCTAAAATAAGCTTACGAGCAGCTCGTTCAATATCCACTTCTGTTCTTTGCGCTTCAGGCAAATGCTTTAGTAAATCTTTAGCCGTTTGCTGTGCTTTATCAAACACCGCGAAACTATTAATCAATTTAAACATTAAAGATTTATCGGTCGACCCATAACTTGGAACAGCTCCATCAAATAAAGGTTGCGCAGTTTGATACGCTTTTTTAACCTGCTCAATTTGTTGTTGAGCCAACGCAACCGATAATTCTTCAATCATTTCCTTACGATCGACTGATTCTTGTAAGCATTGTAAGGTTTGAGTTTTATAAAGCCATAAAGGCAAAGCAAATTTAAAATGCTGACGCGCATTCTGCCAATCTTCTAATAAAGCCTTTGCTTTACTAGAGTTTGCATATTCTGCATGTTGTTCTAGCATAGTGAAAATAAATTGCTCATGCGCTTTAGCAGTCTCAGTATCTTCAGTCAAACTATGCAATTCAACCGATGATTTATCGTAGAGTTTCTCTAATAAATTCTCAGGATCATATTGGTAGGCGTTACCTCCGGACATGCCATTACAGAAACCCTTACCAAAGCCGCCAATGTTTAATACTGCACCATTGGTCATATATTCGCACGCAAAATCACCGACACCTTCAACGACCGCCATAGCACCGGAGTTTCTTACTGCGAAGCGATCACCTGCCTCGCCATTAATATAGAATCTGCCTCCAGTAGCACCAAATAATGCAAAATTTCCAATCAATACATTATTACCCGGTGTTTTAATACCACCACCTGGAGATTCAACTACCAGCGTACCGCCACAAGCTGATTTACCAACACCGTCGTTACAGGTTCCTAAATGCTCCATACGCATACCGTCATTTAAGAAGGCTGCATAACTTTGACCCGCAGAACCGTGTGTTCGAATAACGATACTATCAGGTGCCAAATAGCGACGACCTTGAGAATGGGTATAGATAACTTTTGAATTTGCAACTTGCTGTTCAGTTAATTCGTAAGCCAAGAATCGCTCAATATCAATGGCAAGCTGCCCACCCACTGTTTTATTACAATTGCTCAGCTTATAGGCATCACCCTCAATAAGCAATTGACTTGACTCACCTTTCTTAATAAAAGTTTTTACTGTATTAAGAACTTTATCATCTACCTTAAAACTAGCTTCTAAATAGACAGGTTTAGGGACAATGACCACATCCACATTAGCCAACATTTTAGTTAAATCAAGCTGGCCTATCATAGAGGGATGATTGATTAAATGTAGTAAGTCAGTTTTCCCACGTATCTCTTGTAAACTTTGATAACCTAATACAGATAAGACTTCTCTTACCTCATGTGCTAAGTTCATAAAATATTGCGCTAATACCCGAGAATCACCTTTAAACTCTTCGTGTTCTGTCGTCAAACCCGCTGGACACTTAATGTTACAGTTCTTTGCCATTACGCAACGTAACATCATTAAAACAGACGTACCAAACTCGAAAGAATCTGCCCCTAAAATAGCGGATTTAACCACATCAATACCACTCTGATGCGCACCACTGACTCGCAAGACAACTTTATCCCGCAAACCGTTTAGGGCTAATGCTTGGTGAACTTCGGCTATACCTATTTCGGGCGAACGTCCACTGTTTTTTAAACTAGTGACCGCTGCAGCACCCGTACCACCGGTATTTCCAGCCACGTTAATAACATCCGCTCCCGCTTTAGCCACACCCACTGCGATTGTACCAATGCCTTCAGACGATACTAATTTAACGCCTACTTTAACGCGTGCGGCTTTAGCATCATGAATTAATTGACCTAAATCTTCAATAGAATAAGTATCATGATGAGGCGGGGGACTGACTAACTCAACGCGAGGAGTGCCTCCTCGTAAAGAGGCAATTTCTACAGAAACTTTTGCGGCTGGTAATTGACCACCCTCACCAGGCTTAGCACCTTGAGCAATCTTAATTTCAATTTCTTTAATATTAGGATCAGCTAAATAACCCGCCCAAACACCAAAGCGACCCGAAGCGAACTGTTTAATATTACAAGAGCGTAAGGTATTAAAGCGGCTAGAATGCTCTCCACCCTCACCCGAGTTACTTAAAGCACCCACAATATTAATGCCTTCTGCGACAGCTTCATGAGCTTCAGCTAACAATGCCCCGTGACTCATAGCACCTGAAGCTAAAGTTGCCGTAATCTGATGCGCAGGCTGCACTGCTTTTAAAGGGATGGCTTTACGCGCAGTTTTTAAGCTACTTAGATAATTAGCCAATAAACTCTCGGTATCAGCCACTTTTAAATTAAGTGCAGCACCCAAAACTGTCACGTTAAAATCAGTATCAACAAAACGGGCTTTAAAGTGAGCCGCCAATTGCTCCAAGCGTTTTGCAGAAGAACTGGAAGTAAATGCGATAGTGTAATCTGCTTTAGTTACCTGAGTAACACTAATGCCTCTTACTAAATAATTGATATTACCCTGTAAGTTTTGCTTACCTAAAATTTTATCAAATTCTGCTATGGTATTAGCGTTACTAATATCCGCAGGAAAATCCATAATATCTCGCAAAGTTGCAGGTCTTGAATCTCTTTCAATATACAGATTTTTTGCAAAACTACGATAGGCTGGGGTAATACCAAAATTATCAATTTGGGCAGGCGTACGTTTTTCATAACCTGTTTCCAAATAAGCGGTATCACTAGCGACTGGAGATTTATCATGCGGTATATATAAAATGGCTTCATCAGTCATATTGATATACTCTCTTACTGCTGTATTGCCGTAAGAATGTCCCGCACCGTCTTGACGCTCTTTAAATAAGCCTAAAAACGGAATATCTTTTTCTTCACGAATAGTTAACGCTTTTTGATGCCACTCAACCACACTTGCCGCGATATCCGCATACCGCACACCACCCACAGATGCATTAATGTTTGGGAAATATTTATTTAAACGTGGCTCATCCGTGTCTAAGTAATTAGATTCAAAAAACTCACCACCAATATAACTTTCTACTGTACAAAGACCAAATTTACCCATGGTCTTCATTAATGATTTTTCTGTACCTTTTTGGAACTTATATAAAACTTTTTGATGCTCAGCAACAGGGTATTGACTGACCACTCGATTATGCACACTAAGCGCACAAACAGCTGATGCACCAAAGCCTAACAAAGTCGCAATATCATGTGGACTAGCAATTTGTCCTGTTTCTGCAATGATTGATGAATTAAAACGTAAGCCTTGCTTAACTAAATGCTGATTAGCTGCCGCGATCATCAACAAAGCTGGAATAGGTGCTTTCTCTGAACTAATTTTAATATCACTTAAAATAACAATACCAATATTATTTCTAGCCGCTTGCTCAACTTCAACACAAACTTGAGCTAACGCCGCCTCTAAAGCATCTTCATTCGCTTTTTCATCTGTTAAGTTAGGCCCATAAACCATATCTAATGTGATTGAGCTTACACTTAATTGTCTACGAATTTGCTCCAAATGGACCCTATTTAAAATAGGCGTCTCAATAACTAATTGCTTGCTATGCTCATCTGAGAAATTAGGTTTTGCACCCAACGCAACGCGCAAGGTCATCCCATCGCTTTCTCTAATTGAATCCAATGGAGGATTGGTTACTTGAGCAAAACGTTGACTAAAATAACGTGACATTCCCCCTTCAGCACTAGATAGAGCATTAGGCGCTAAGCCGTAGCCCATTGCCGATACTTTTTCCATACCGGACTGCAATATAGGGTCTAACAAAAACTTAAAGCTTTCTTGATTCAGTGCATAAGCAGTATGTTGTTGATCAACAGACAGTTCATGTACATTACTTATTTCAGCTAAGTCAACTGAGTCCAAATCCGCTAAATTAATACGACGTTTAACCAATAAAGTTTGATAATCCTGCTCACTTGCTAAGCGATTTAACACTTGTTGACTACTGTAAATCTCACCCGTGCTATGGTCAAAATAAACCATACCGCCAGCTTCGATACGACCACGCTTGATAACATCTTTTGGTGGAAAATCAATCTGACCGGCTTCAGACATAACCGCTAGATACTCATGCGTTTCAACCGAACGCAATGGACGTAAGCCTAAGCGATCTAATCGCGCACCGACTCGAATACCGTCACTAAAAATTAAAGCCGCAGGACCATCATTCTTCTCTTCATAAAGACTGAAGTATTCCAACATCGCACGAATTTCTGGCGACAGTGTTGTATCATTTTCCCAAGCAGGTGGCATCATCGCCAACACAGCAGTAACGATGTCCATATCATCTTCATTAATACGACGGGTTAATGTCTGATCTAAACGACCAGAATCAGATTGGCCTTTAGGGAAAATAACATGTTTATTATGTTGTCTTGCTATGGCACTTTCACTTAAGCGATTTTTCTTATCCGTATTTAACTCACCGTTATGAGCCATATACCTAAATGGCTGCGCCATCATGGTGGCTGGGGCGGTGTTAGTAGAGAATCGCGTATGAAAGAATAAGGTACTGATTTCATGATCAGTATCATACAAATCTTTAAAATAGGGAATCACTTCAAAAGAATTTAAGCGCCCCTTATAAACTTGAGTTCGGGAACTCATTGATAAAGGATAAAAGCCTGTTAACTCTTCACGGCTAAAACCTTCTACTTCAATGTTCAACAAAGCAGCTTGAATATGTTTTTCAAACTCTTTGTGAGTAGCATTTTTTAAACTTTCAGGTCTACCAAATACACACTGTTTAATCGGTAACTGGGCTTTAATTGACGCTTCATTAATCACTGTCACATCAACCGGAACTGTGCGCCAAAGAATAATCGGTAAATTAAACTTTTTAAAATGTCGCTCAATTAACTCATTAGCAGCAGAATCATAATGATCGTGATCTTCTGGAAAGAAGAAATTAGCCACGCCAAACTGACCTAATTCAAGTGTTTCAATTCCAGTAACTTTACGAAAGAAATTTAGAGATAAATCGACATTAACACCAGCACCATCGCCAATACCTTCAGCACTCATCCCTCCACGATGCGGAATAGTACATAAAGCCTCATGGGATTTTAAAAGTAGATCGTGTGTTTGTTTACTTTGTTTGTGGGTTATAAAGCCAACACCGCAGCTATCCTGCGATAAATTAGCGTCATAAAGCATAGCGTTATTATTACCTGATCGGGAATCTTTAGTCATTATCCAGCCCGTACTCTCTTTTTTCATGTTGTGTGCAGAGTTTAATATTTCGTATATCAAAGTTTACCAGAAGGATATTCACCCAACAAAGGCAAGCAAAATGCCTCTAAAATTCCTTTAATACGCTTTAATGTTAGCACGACCAAGGGCATTTGTCATATTAGGTCACGCAAAATATTCCACATTTTCCTCGATTTTAAACATCAAAACTCGAATTATTAGCAATTATCTAAATATCCAGACCATTGGTCTATTTTTTTAGTTTAATTAAAAATTAAACCATCAATATCGTAACTGTATAAAAACAACCTATTTAAGAAACAGCCAACAACTAAGAATTACAGATGTAATTGTCATTATTTTTCTGTATCCTTCAAAAATTATGGTATCTTTTCTGAATGAAGATCTATATTTACGGTTAATTGATAGTGAAAGAAAAATTTGATGTAGTAATTATTGGTGGTGGCATGGTAGGCGCTGCAGTGGCTTGTAGTCTTGGTGATAGCTCACTTTCTGTTGCAATTATTGAAAGTGCATTGCCCGAAGCTTTTGATGCGGCTCAACCACATGACTTAAGAGTTTCTGCACTAAGCATTGCCTCAAAAAATATTATTGAAACTGTTGGCGCATGGAAAGGCATTGAAAACAAAAGACTCTGTCCATTTCGCAGGATGCGGGTTTGGGAAACCGCCGGCGATACTGAATTTAATAGTGATGCTATTGATTATCCAGCACTAGGCTACATTGTTGAAAATCGGATTACCCAACTTGCTTTGATAGAGCGATTAACCGAATTTAAAAATATTCAACTTATTACCCCTGCAACTATTAAAAAGATAAATTATACGGTGGGTCAAGACAGTGAAATTGAACTAGAAGACCAGCGCATTTTAACTGCAAAAGTCTTAGTCGCGGCAGACGGTGGACAATCCAAAGTCAGGCAATCAGTTGGGATCGGTGTAACTAGTTGGGACTATAAACAACACGCATTAGTTATATACATCTCAACAGAATATGAACAACAAGATATAACATGGCAACGCTTTGTACCCAGTGGCCCACAAGCATTTTTACCCTTAACTGGAAAATTCGGCTCCATTGTTTGGTACAACACACCTGATGAAGTTAAACGTTTAAAAAACCTACCTTATGAAGATCTAAAAGCTGAACTAATTACTACGTTCCCTGACTGCCTTGGCGAAGTCAACCAAGTGCTAGGTGTTGCTAGTTTCCCCTTAAAAAGACAACACGCCCAAAGCTATGCTAAACCCGGTGTTGTTTTAGTAGGAGATGCCGCTCACATGATCAACCCCCTGGCAGGGCAAGGCGTCAACATTGGCTTACTGGATGCAGCAGCGTTAGGGGAAATATTGATAGAGGCCACTCAAAAAGGTGAAGACATTAGTG
Source organism: uncultured Methylococcaceae bacterium (assembly GCA_903873165.1). GTDB lineage: Bacteria > Pseudomonadota > Gammaproteobacteria > Methylococcales > Methylomonadaceae > Methylobacter_C. Next base: position 39,708 of record CAIQNQ010000255.1, read on the forward strand.
ATATTTCAGTTTTAAAACGCTACGAAAAATTAAGACGCAACGAAAACTTAAAAATGATGACCGTCATGGATGTGTTTTATCAGGTATTTAGTAATGATGTTTTACCTTTAAAATTTATCCGTAATTTAGGACTAGGACTTGCTGAACGTATCTTACCCGCTAAAAACAAAGTCATGCGTGCAGCTATGGGCTTAGAAGGTAACTTACCCAAATTAGCTCGAGGCGAAAAAATTATCAATTAATAAAGTAACGACCTCACAAAGAAATAGACTTATCTGTGAGGTTGTCATTTCTTATATACGTATACGATATATAAAAATAAACCACTGTAACTATTGAAGAATTGCTGTACCGAATGATGCTTCATAATCACCAGGGAGGGATCTAATAAATACTGTACCAGCTATGCCATCACAATTAAAATTTCCTAAGGTTAATGTTGGCCCAGTACCAGTTCCAGGTTTTATAATAAGCGAAATCTGCCCATGTTTTAGAGCATATCTATACTTTGATCCAGCCTTGGGACCACCACCATTACCGCTCCCATCAAGCTTATTGAAGGATATGAAAGTCGCAGTACTTTTTCCATCAAAATTAATAACACCATAAGAAACAGATGACCCTGAATAATTATTACAGACGGTATTTTTAGGACAAGAAGCACCCTGCTTCAAAGATAATAAATTGCCATTATTATCGTAATATCCATAAAAATTAGTGACGCCTGTTAATTGAAAAGCATAATCACCATTTAATTGATCAACACCTATTGGTGAATTGCTTGTTACACATTGTTTAGCAGTTGTACTCGATATTGCAAAAACATCTGAGCTGATAAACAAAAAACCTACAGAATACAGTAACGCGACTAAAACCCTAATCATTTGACTCTCCAAAACAAAATAAAAAGTTTACTACACCACTAAAATAAACCAGTGCGCCCTACCAGGCTAAATATAAATCAAAAGTGCAATTGATGATATTATCATACAAAATATAAGGGATACATATTTGTTGATTATCTCTAATTCTTCAACTGAGTTTTAACAAATTGAGCGGCTTTCTCACAAGCGACTGCAGACTTTTTAACACGCTGAAGTAAGAAAAAACCGATACTGGCTCCATCGCTTTCTCGTTCAGCATATTCATTAAGCGGGCCACAAGCTTCTTGCATAGAGTACTCAGCTTTTGATAAATTGATATTATCGTTTACATTGTCACTTTCTGATAACACTAACAACTCACTAGTAACGCTATTCTGTAGTCGAAATACCTCTTCCACATAACGTGCAAAATCACTATCTGACTGAGTTTTTACTAAAGCTCCCCCCATAAAAGGCATAGAACATCCCATTAATAAAGTGGTCATCAATACTAATACAAAACTTAAAAAACTAATAGGACGATAGGCCATTTGCAATTCCAATTTAAAACGCTATTTTAATAGGGTAAACGAATTTTACTATTATCATGCATCGTCAGGTATAAAAAACCAGCTTTTGAACAAATAGACTAGTCAAACAATAAACTTAAGAATACCCAATACTAGAACAAGCTGAATTATGTTGAACTTATATAGTGTCACAGTTTTTAATTTTTCATAACCTGACATTGGCAGAATATAGCCCAGTTTTCTCTATTATCAAAACTATCTTAGGTGTATACTCAAGCCCATTTTACACCCTGAAACTTAGTAAAGAAGAGATCAATCTTATGACTGAAAAGACAGCAAACAAATACCTAGACAACCTGGAGAAAAACTTTTCTCATGACAATCCGGTATTACTAAGATCTATTAAAATTTTTCATGATCTTGATCAAATTGAATATGAACTTGGACTTATCGAAGACGAAGAAACAACTGCTACTAAAAACTCATGGTCACCTATCATTAGTTTTATTGGCGGCAACTCAACAGCTAAAGCACGTTTTATTAATAGTTATTTAGGTGACCAACAAACCACTTCTGGGATTCAAGCCTCTACACATAAATTCAGCGTTTTATTACAAAGCAGCCAAACAAACTTCGCCACACTGCCTGGCACTGCGCTTGATGTTGATCCTCGCTATCCGTTCTATCAAATCAGCAAAAAAATGGAACAACTCCAAAAAGGCGAAGGAGACAAAGTTAACTCTCACCTTGAACTTAAGGCAATTAACAGTGAGCGTTTAAAAGGTAAATTATTTATCGATTCGCCAAACTTAGGCGCTATTCCTGAAACCCCAGTCAATTCTATGTTAATTAAACATATGATTGAAAACTCAGACCTGGTTTTAGTTTTTACTGACATTTTTGGCACTTCAACACCCTTACTTGATGAAGTCATTCAACACATTGAACAAGATCAAGACTCAAACAAATTTGTATTTTTAGTTGATGAACCCATTGCAGCAATAAACCCAGCTAAAGCTAATGAGATTATTCTGACCTGGCAAAGAAAATTAGCGGGTCTAAATATTACCACTGGACAATTTATTATTGCTCCAGCCCAACAAAACAGTCTAAATCCTCAAAGTAAAATAGATTTCTCTGAAATTGATCAACGCATGACCAATGTTTCACTGGATAGAACATACCGTGTTCTAAATACCTTAGAAAAAAATATTAGAGACTTAGAAGAGATTGTGTTTTCTGAAGTTAGACAAGGCATTAGACTGTGGAAAGAACGTAGTAATTTATCAACGTTAGTATTTCTGAGCTTTATTGCTATTTTAGCTATTTTTGCCGAGATTGAATTGGGGATTTTGGAATTATTAATTGATCCAATTATTGGCCCAATATCGCTAGTGGTACTCATAGCCATACTGATTCCAACCCATATTCTGATCAGTAAAGTTCACGCAAAATTCATCATTACAAAATTAAACGCCCGTCAAAAAGAATTACACTTAATGGAAAATTTAGCGGGACTATTCGAAAAAAATATGAGTTTTACGCGCATGGTACTGCCCATATATGAATCAGCAGAATGGAACAAAAAAACAAAAGCGCGTCTAGCAGCTTTAACAGAAAAAACTAAAGACCTCGTGCAATCTCTTAATGATATTTTTGGTAACTATAGTGAACCAGTCGTACCACAAACCCAAACTATAGAAAATCAACCAAACTACCTTGATTTATCAAAATTTAAATAGCAGAACTGACATTAAAGCCAGACAAGGTTTTGTAAATTACAATGTTAATAACTGAACTTATAAAACAATACCTGCCTTTGAGCTGGTATAAAAATCAGCCGTTACAACTCACTAGATCAGTAAGTTTTTTTAAACAAAACTTACTGTTCTATTTTGTTATTGAATATTTTATGCAAGCTAACATGACGGACGACCCTTTTGAGTCTTTAACTGAAGTGTTAGTACAAATATTTCTTGCGCTCATCTTTGTCGCGCTGTTGTTAAAACTAAACAAGACTTTATATGCCTATATACAGGTAACGACGGCTATTTTGCTTAGCTCAAATGCAATAGCGTTATTCGTGGTACCCGTATTAATTTGGTTAACAGTTGAAGAAGATATCCTAAGTTATTATAGTCTTGGCATCCTCTTCATTTGGGAGTTAACCGTCATCGGCTATATATTTAAAAAATCACTATCTATAAATTCTGCCGCCAGCTTAGTCATTTCTTTATTGTATTTTATAATAACTTATTTAGGTGCATTTGCCTTAGGACAGATCTAACTATTTAAATATTTCTCAATCACACTTTGTAATTGATCTCGATTTAATTGCTGGTTATCCACTTTAAGATAAGCAACACCCTCTTCAAATCTTAAGGTAACCTCTTCTACTCCATTGATTTTTAAAATTTCGGATACGAAGTTATCAGCGACTACTTGTGTTGTTTTTTCCAAAGAGATTAATAGATTGGCCCAATAACGCGGGGGCTTCATGGTTAAGGAGAGTAAAAGCCAACTGAATCCAGCTAAAGCACAAAACATAAATACCCCAGCTGCACCAAACTGACCATAACACCAGCCACCAATTCCACCACCTAAACCAGCACCCAAAAACTGACTGGTTGAATAAATACCCATCGCCGTACCTCTTAAATCTCCAGGCGCAGTCTTTGATATTAATGACGGTAAAGTCGCTTCTAATAAATTAAAACCAGTGAAAAACAACCAAAGAAAACCAATAATACCGATAAGATTATGACTAAATTGCATAAGCCCTATATCAGCCAATACCAGAACCGCAATTGCACCAATAAACACCATTTTCATCTTGCGTTTCTTTTCGGCCAAAATAACGAAGGGGATGATTGCTGCCATAGATACCACAAAAACGGGTAAGTACACCTTCCAATGCTCGGCAGGTAAAAGGCCGGCATCACGCATCAATAAAGGTAATACGACAAAACTTGCCGTTAACGTAGCATGTAATATAAAAATCCCATAATTAAGACGTAATAAATCAACATTCTTAAGAATATTTAAAAACTGTCCAGGAACGACTTCAGCATCACGATGCACTTTAGACTTTTCAGGATTAGGCACTAAATAAAGCACCACAAAAATAGCCATTATAGACAAAACAGCTATCAACCAGAATATACCATGTACACCAATAAAGCCTGCAATCACAGGCCCAGCAGTGATAGCAATACCAAAAGAGACACCAATACTTAGGCCTATTAAAGCCATCGCTTTAGTACGATGCACTTCTTGAGTTAAATCTGCCACTAAAGCCATAATAGGCGCAGCAATAGCACCCGAACCTTGAATAGCACGACCTAATAATACGCCATAAATATTGGTGGATAACGCCGCCACCACACTACCGATCATAAATATGAACAGACCGATAATAATGATTTTCTTGCGACCTAAGCGATCAGATAAAATACCAAACGGAATCTGTAACAAGGCCTGACTAATACCATAGACCCCAATTGCCATGCCAATTAATGAGGGAGTTGAACCTTCAAGTTGTTCAGCAAAGAGGGACAAGACGGGCATAATCAAAAACAAGCCCAACATACGTAAGGCATAAATACTTGCTAAAGACCATGTAGCACGTTTCTCCGATAGCGTCATCGGACTGGTAATATCCTGCATTTTTGTCAAAACGGGTTGCTCCTTTACAACTTAAGTTCAGTTACTTGCCCTGTTTCACGATAGCGTTTGTAATCGGCAAGTACCTGAGCATGATCAAAAGCCAGTGGTTCTGGCAGTGCATCTAAACTGAATATTTGATAATTTTTTGCGTCATCCGCAGCAACTGGCGTTCCTGAGGCTTCTGCGACATAAACGGCGGTTACCGTATGTCCGCGATCATCTCGAGCTGGATCAGAATAAATACCCAACAGCCCCAATAAGTTAACATGTAAAGTGACTTCTTCAAGTGCTTCACGCACAGCGGCTTGTTCAACAATCTCACCAACATCCACAAAACCACCCGGAATCGCCCATCCATAAGGCGGATTTGCGCGTTCAATAAGCACAATAGGTCGACCTGGAAAATCAATTAATTCAATAATAGTGTCCGCAGCAAGCAAGGGAGTTACAGGTTTATACATCGTTTATTTACCATCCTGATCATGTCCATGTTTTTTAGCCAACCATCCCATCGTTAAGGATATAAATAAGCCAAAAATAATGACAATGTGATTCACTGAAAAGCCCATCTTAATCATTAAAGCATAGGCACCTAACATGAGTAAAATACTCAAATTTTCATTAAAGTTTTGTACCGCGATTGAGTGACCAGATCCCATTAATTGATGCCCCCTATATTGCAATAAGGCATTCATCGGTATTAAAAAACTACCCGCCAACATCCCTACCACTAATAAGAACAACACGGAAACTCGCCAATCCGTTACAAAAATCATGCATAAAACGACAATACCCATTGCGATACCTAAAGGCAAGACTTTTACAGCATTCTCTAACGGAACTAACTTTGCAGCAATAGCAGCCCCAATGGCTAAACCTACCGCTACGACGGCGGTTAATTGCGTGGCTTGCTCTAAATCAAAATTTAGCACCACCGCAGCCCAGGTTAAAACAATAAACCGTAAACTGGTACCCGCCCCCCAAAATAACGACGTGACCGCCAATGATACTTGCCCTAATGGATCTTTCCATAACGCTAAAAAACTACTCCAAAAATCCAACACCAATGTCTTAAATGTTGGCCTTGATAAACTATGCTCAATAGGTAGTTTTGGGATATAACAATTGAGAACAGCCGCAACAAAATACAGCCCCAAAATAACCACAATTGCAAATTCTGCGGCTGTATTAATTCCAAAATTAAAGGGCAACGCAGTTAATTGATGCACAATCTGAGTTTCAACTCTATGTCCAATTAACACACCACCGAACACCGCACCCAGAATAATCGACGCAACCGTCAAGCCTTCCATCCATCCATTTGCCCAAACTAACCGTTCAACAGGCAAACATTCAGTTAATATCCCATACTTTGCAGGTGAATATAAAGCCGCACCCACACCGACAACACCATAAGAAAGCAAAGGGTGTAGTCCAAATAACATGCCAATACAACCGATAATTTTAATACTGTTACTAATAAACATGACTTTACCTTTAGGTAAAGCATCTGAAAAAGCCCCCACAAATGGCGCTAACACAATAAAAGCAAATACAAAAAACTCTTGTAAAACTGGCGTTTCCCAATCAGGAGCATTAATATCTTTCAACAAGGCAATTGCCGCAAAAAGCAAAGCATTATCACTTAATGAAGAAAAAAATTGCGCAGCAAGAACAGTGTAGAAACTGCGATTCATAAGATGATTTACCTAGAGAGTAGATGTGGATTTGACTGAATTATAGACTATAAATAGCTTAAATCTTGAATAAGATTTTGCCACCTTAAGTATAAATTAAAATGGCGTTTCTATAAATCAATGTGCGCTTAACGCTTTTGGGGCTTCTACAACTTCCGTTGTTTCTATTTTATTCCATCTGATGAGTTCAAGAGTCCCATCAAAATGCTCGGCAATTGCCGTGCAACTTTCGACAAAATCACCGGTATTAACATACAAAAAACCATTAATTTCTTTTATCTCAGCATGATGGATATGACCACAAATAACGCCATCTAAATCTCGATCAGTTAAAGTACTAACAATGCTTTCTTCGTAATCTGAAATAAATTGCACGGCATTTTTAACTTTAAATTTTACATACGCTGCTAATGAAAAATTTGATCTAAAACCTATCCAACGTCGCACAATTCGCAACATACGATTTAGGGAAATCAATAAGTCATATCCTTCACTACCCAGCTTAGCCAGCCACTTATGGCATTGCGCAATCGTATCGTATTCATCACCATGCACAATTAAAAATCGCTTACCATCAACTGTTTCATGAATATCAGAGTTTTTTACCACAATATCGCCAAATACATAGTTATCGTATTCTCTGACATTCTCGTCGTGGTTACCTGGCACATAAATAACCTGAGTACCATGCCTGGCTTTACGTAATATTTTTTGAATAACTGTATTATGCTCTCTAGGCCAGTACATTTTCTTAGACAAAGCCCAAAAATCAATGATATCGCCAACTAAATATAGCTTCTCACTGTCGTTGTACTTTAAAAAATCAAGTAGCATTTCACTGTGGCACTGCGTTGAGCCAAGGTGTAAATCAGAAATCCAGATGGTTCGATAGTTTTTATTCATAATCAAACTTTAAAGAAAATTTATAAAATAAGCTTACGGAGAAAAATTCTAACAGACCAAAATGAAGGTATTGTTACAAGTAAAATACTCGTAACATAAAAGACACCTCAATCGACTTTAAAATTAACTGTTTATTTTCATAATTAAGGAAGAATATAAAAAACGCACACCCTAATCTTTTACAGGTGCAGGTGCTAATACCACTCTTGAACCATTCGTTTCAGCAGGACTAACAACACCAGCGACTTCCATCGCCTCAATCATAGTTGCTGCACGGTTGTATCCGACTTTAAAACGGCGCTGCACACTAGAAATGGAGGCCTTACGGGTTTCTGTTACAAACATGACTGCTTCATCATACAAAGGATCATTTTCAGAATGACTGTCGCCGCCATTTGAACTAAAACCAGACTCATTACCCTCACCCGAATCTCTCGTAATTTCTTCGAGATAATCAGGTGGTGCCGTTTGTTTTAAAAAGGCAACCACACGATGAACTTCATGATCATCCACAAAAGCACCATGTGCTCTAATTGGGATACTGGTACCCGAAGGTAAAAACAACATATCACCTAAACCCAAAAGAGCTTCAGCGCCACCTTGATCCAGAATAGTACGCGAATCAATCCGAGAAGAAACTTGAAAGGAAATTCGAGTGGGGATATTGGCTTTAATCAACCCCGTTAATACATCAACAGAAGGTCGTTGCGTGGCCAAAATCAAATGAATCCCTGCGGCTCTCGCCTTTTGCGCTAAACGGGCAATTAACTCTTCGACCTTTTTACCCACGATCATCATCATATCAGCTAATTCGTCTATAACGATAACAATACTGGGTAATTTAGTTAGGGTAGGCATCGTGTGCCATTCTTCAAATGGATTAAGCATTTGATAAATAGGATCTCTAATGGTTTCTCCTCTCGCAGCAGCCTCATCAATTAATTGATTAAAGCCCCCTAGATTTCTAACGCCCATTTTTGACATGAGCTTATAGCGTCTTTCCATTTCAGCGACCGCCCAACGCAATGAGTTACTCGCTTCTTTAACATCCGTGACCACCGGTGTTAATAAATGCGGAATACCATCATATACTGATAACTCCAACATTTTTGGATCAATCATAATCATTCTTACCTCATCAGGGGTTGCCTTATAAAGTAAACTAAGAATCATAGTATTGATGGCTACAGACTTTCCTGATCCTGTCGTACCCGCAACAAGCGCATGAGGCATTTTGCCCAAATCAGCCACCAAAGGCACTCCTGAGATATCTTTACCCATAGCGATAGTCAGTAAAGATTTTGCCTCCTTAAAAGCGGGGGAAACCAATAACTCACGTAAAGTCACCATTTCCCTTACTCTGTTAGGAATCTCGAGACCAACCACTGTTTTACCCGGAATAATCTCCACAATACGCACACTGGTAACAGACAAGGCTCTAGCCAAATCTTTAGACAGACCGGAGATTCGACTTACTTTTACACCCGCCGCAGGCTGTAGTTCAAAACGGGTAATAACGGGGCCAGGCAGAAAATTGACGACCACAACAGCAACGCCAAAATCAGCTAAAATATTTTCAACTAAACGAGACATTGCTTCTAATTCTACTTTCGAATAACCGATTACCCGCGTATCTCTTTCATCTAATAATGATAGAGTCGGCAATACATCTTCACCTTTTTTATATTTTGGTACGTCAGCTTTAGGTGATTGCTGCGCCGTCATTTCTTGAAATGCAGTTGCGGTGGCTGGTTCCGTATCGTCCGACGCCATGAAGCCATCAGGCGTCTTTAGTAGCGAATTGCCTTTTACGCTTTTACTTTTAGATTCAGGCTCTAAGGTATTAATTTCTGACTGTTCAGATGATTCATATTGATAATCCTCATCTTCTTTAGCAGAATTAAAAGTAATGATATTAAAAAGATTAAAGGTATATTTGCCAATTGAATCAATTAAATTTAACCAAGACACTTCAGTCGCTAAAGTGATACCAGATAATAATAAGACAATTAAAAACATAGTCGCCCCAGAATTACCAAACAAAAGTAACACAGCATCACCTATTTCTTGCCCTAAAATCCCCCCAGTACCACCCGGCAAGTCAACTCCTACTCTCAACACATACAGATACACTAATGCTGCACTGGCTACAACCGTTGCGAAGGAACCTAACCATTGCAAGAGAGTCGTAAGCTTATGCTGTTTTTGTCTCGCTAAAGCATAGAATTGATAACCATGCCAAAACACCATAATGGGGAATAAATAGGCGCATAATCCGAAGAAACTAAAACTAAAATCTGCCAACCAAGCACCCGATAGACCACAGGCATTCGTAATCTTTTGACCTATACTGCTACTTTGTGTCCAACCCACGTCTGCTTTATTAAAGGTAAACAGCGATACTAAAAAAAATACTCCAAGCGCAAAGATACCTAAAACGGCAATTTCACGTAAACCTCGAGATGTTTTTTCTTCCATTACAACGGACATAAATAGAACTCAGAAAAATAAATTAATGCGAATTTGATAACAATTATAATCAACGATAAGTCATTCTACATTATAAGTTGAAATGTATTTATCAAATGCGTCATTTCAATAACATATTCCAATACTTTAATGAGATGTCCCAGTTGCCATTAATTAAAAAAGAGTGCTTTTAATTGACTAATCATTTAAACTAACCAATATAATTCAAGTATTAGCATCTAAATCCACTTAACACTGGATTTATCCCAAGTTTTTCCTTTTCCAGCTTACAAAACTTTAATCAAATGAAACAACTTACGTCCGAAGGCCAGCAAATAATCAACAACATTGCTCAGCGTTATAACTTCAGTTCCGATGCTGTATTCAGCATGTTGCAATCCGTCATCAATGGCAATGGCTCAATGGCTCAGTTTAGTCACCCTGAGTTTGGTGGATCAGGTCAATGGATGCGCGGCGGGATGATCATGTTAGGCGACATGTTCAATAATGGCTTAAAAAATACCGTCGGTAATCTGTGCCAAGAACTAGCCAACTTAATTGCCAATCAACCGGGCTTAATTCAAACGGGTAGCTTCCAGTCTCAAAACCAAGGCACTCAACAACAAAGCCACTATAACAATCATTTTCCGGCTAATAATCAACAACAAAATAGCTTTAGTTCGACTAGCCCAGTGAGTTTGTTTGTACCCCCGCCGACAGGTAGCTCAGGAAACTGGTATCCGGCAGGTCTACAATTTCCAACCAGCTCTGGCGCACAAAATAATATGCGCTATGCTTATTTTGCCAGCATTCATAGACTCGCGATTGATATTAATGACCATGTGTCACTTTATGACACACTGGATCATCAGATTAGTGGCTTTTCTCAACAACAATCGGGTGGCAGTTCGGTGACATTTACCAGTCAATATGGTCTCGTAGATATTAAGACCTTGCCACTAATTTCTGTTGATAACGTGCCAGTACAACCCACATTTCAAGCACAGCCTACTGCACCCCATGTTGCAGAAACACCTAATTTTAATCAAGATGCTAGTCAAGTCTCTGATATTTTTGAGGCGATTGAAAAATTAGCGACACTTAAAGACAAAGGTTTCTTAACGGATAATGAGTTTTCAGCAAAAAAAGCCGAACTTCTGGCTAGATTATAAGTCTGCAAGTTAATCCGTTGACAATAACTAAATAACGTAATAGTGCTTAGTTATTTATTGATAGCGCAAATAATCATTACCACCTAACATGCTGATTTATAATTGTATTAATACAGAAACTGTGTATTAATACAACTATAGAAAAGTTATATTAAGAGTCGTCTCATATACTCTAATTTAAGCGCATCGCTTTAGCGGGAAAACTGATGTTAAAGGAAGTTGAGCTAGATACACTTTATTCAGATTTAAACAAACACCTCTACGGATAATCCTGCCGGGTTGGCCTGACCATTATTTCACTAATGTGTACATGCGCCGGCTGGCTCACCATAAAATGGATAGTATTGGCGATATCTTCACCGATTAACAAGGGGCCGAATTTTTCGGTAAAGCCATTTACCATAGCCTCACTGTACCCCGCCGCCTCTTGAAACCCACTCAATAATAAACCTGGCTCAATTAATGAGACCCGAACACCTTTTGGACCCACGTCCAGCATTGTTCCGTTTCTAATGCAACTAACTTTCTGGCTTTCGAGATGGTTTCGTCGCCCGTTCGATTTTGTTACCTTCAACCTGCTCAGCAGCGTGTCTATACGGCTGTCGTCAATTCACCGACGTTCAATGGTGCTATCGCCGCGTAAACTGTCCGAAGTATTGTTAGTGCTGGATAAACAAACTGGGATTGAAGCGTTTGTTTAAGTCTAAACAATTTTGCTATCAGTGCTGACAAAATTTTTTAGCCGCTAACAATTTTTCAAGCAAGCCTTACAAAATTTCTTCCGGTCTAAACAATTTTGTAACCAGTGCTGACAAATTTTTTTTAGCAGTAAACAATTTTGTAAGCTGACTTTACAAAATTTTCTCGGATCTAAACAATTTTGTAACCAGTGCTGACAAATTTTTTTTAGCAGTAAACAATTTTGTAAGCTGACTTTACAAAATTTTCTCGGATCTAAACAATTTTGCAATCAGTGCTGACAAAATTTTTCAGCAGCCAACAATTTTTCAAGCAGTCTTTACAAAGTTTCTTCCAGTCGAAACAATTTTGCAATCAGTGCTGACAAAATTTTTCAGCGGCCAACAATTTTTCAAGCCGTCTTTGCAAAGTTTCTTCCGGTCTAAACAATTTTTTAATCGGTGCTCAAAAAAAATTTTAGCAACCAACAATTTTTCAAGCCGTCTTTACAAAGTTTTTTCCAGTCTAAACAATTTTATAACTCACGGTTCGCCCATTTTGGTGTCTGCTTCCATGAATTGCAACGCCAGCCCTTGATAAATTGCAGTAGAGGAACCCAGTAGTGCCAAAATGCGTGACTGCACTGCGTTTAGCGGACTCACACGGTGATGGTCTATTCCACCGGAACTGACAACGACCAAGCTGATGCCGACAAATGCTCGAAGCATCATCTCGGTGGTCGGTCTGGCAATCGCCGATATAGAGCAGGCCGTGCTCGCCGAGGCTGGCCTGTACTTTGCGTATTTCCGGTACGTACAACGGGTCGTCGGCACACTCGCCACTGACAATGGATAGGCTCAACGGCATACCCAGTGGATCTAATACTCGATGTTCAAGTTTTTAAGCGTATAAAATCAGCTGGAAAACAGATCGACTAATCAATGATAGAATTAAACGTATTTCAATACCCTATTGATGTACGAACCCGCTGAATTTATAAAAACATTTGTCACAGATATTGA